>JBBSYR010000144.1:3350-6367 GCA_038045165.1 Nanobdellota archaeon | reverse complement strand
GGCAGAGAGGTGTTGGATATTGGTTCTTCAGAAGGCAATTTGCATGCCCTATTGACAAAATCTAATAACAATAAACAATTTTTTACCATGGGCTTGGGTAAAAATGCTGACTTTAAAATTAATATAGATAAGCAAAACAAGTTATTAGGAAGTATTATTTAGAGCGCAGTGTATTTAACCTCACAAAAGGAAAAACAGAAAAGAAATGCTTCGCACTTCTCATAACAAAGATTAAACTAAATTGCTGAAAGAAAAATGAAAATTAAGCGAAAGATTTAATCGGCTGTCCAAGCAGTTATTCTATATTTGGTGTCGCCAGCTGGACTTTTTACTTCGTCAAAAGCCATATATCTTAATCCGCCTCTATTGATTGCGTGAGAATGTAGTTTGTTGGTGGATACAACTTTTGGAACAAGAGCTTTTGCCTCATCTAATGAAGTTGCAATTTTTGTTTCTACAAAAAGTTCAGCAATTTCATCCAAACTTTTAATAGAAGTATGCCCACAAAATCCCAAAGCTTTTCTCTTAAAAGTTTGGGCTCCAATTTCACTCAAGTATCTCAGACTCTCGGCGTCTGTTCTATATTTAGTATCTGCTTTTCCAGCCTTTGCAAATAATTCTACTAAATATTGTCTTGCATTTTCTGAAGTCATTTCTTCTACCATAAGATTAGAATTATTTGCCCATTTATAAACCTTTCGCTACTCTAAAATTAAGACACTTTCAGCAACTACGCTACGTAAGTATAAAGCATCGTCGTGGGGTATTCCATAGCAAGGTAAAATTAATAATGACAAAATAATATTATCGACGATAGTAATTATCTTATTCTTCGCAATATTTTAAGATAGCTCGAAATTTCACATAACTTATACTTTTCCTATCGATGGCAAAAAAATAGCCAAAAAAATCTTGTCGTCTATGCTTTATACTTACTACGCTACGTAATTGACTAAGAACGAAATCTCAACTCTCGGGCTCTTTGTGAGCCAGCCCGAGCCTTCCGCTTCGCTTCAGGTCAAGCAACAGGCATTAACGGCAAAATTCTTTTTGCCTTCGGCAATTTTCTTCTTGAAAACCAGAATTTTGACCCGAATTGATTCCCTAAAAAACCTTCGGTTTTTTGGGCACAGAAAACTTCGTTTTCCTGTGTTTCGAAAAAACTTTGCCATCTCTGAAAATTTTATAAGATATTGTAAAACCTTGCTTAAGCTTAAGTACACCACGCCTTAAATAATCCCCTCTAATTAGTTATGAGCTATAAAATATCATCATATACGATAAAAATAACTGCTGAAAATTAATGATAATTATTTCTCGTCGATTAATAAAAATGTTTGATAAGCAATTTAATAATTGCAGCAGAGTTATAATTTTTTAGATGTTGCCTGATCAAATATCTTTTTAAGTTTCTTGTTTCTTGTTTCTATTGAAAACTTAGTGTCTGCATCATGTTTTCCATTTTTTCCCAATCTTTCTCTTATCTTAGGATTCTCGATTAGTTTTCTTAGAGCATTACATAGATCTTCAATTACACGATTGTCTAGATTTTTAATATCCTCAATAAAGTATTTTGTTCTAACATTTAGGGGATAGTCTTTAGCTCGATAACCCTTAATTTTATCAGAGGGTTTAATGAGAATTGCATTTTTGTTATTGACCAAATAATCTCTGACTCCCCATGTATCCAGCATTATTACAGGAGTTCCAAGACTTAGAGACTCTAGCGTGGCCATTAGAGGATAGATGTGTCCTGGCTGCAGGGCAATGTCTGTTTCCTGAAGAATACTAAACCATCTTTTTAAATCAAGAGGCTGACTAAGAATTAGCAGATTTTTTACAGAGGCATATTTTTTCTTTACTTCTTCTGGAACCTTACATCTTACAATCATGGAAACATTATCAAATTCTTGTGAAATCCTGCTAAAAGACTCCATTGCTTCAAGACCGCCCTTAATGTAAAAATCGTCTGGATTTCCTGTGGAACCCATAAAGGTAATATTAATCTTATTTCTATTGTAATTTTTTGTAAAATTCTGCTTCAGAACTGCTGCCCTTACCAAAACTGTTTTTTTTATAACCTTCGTTGAAAAATATTTTCTAATTTCCTTTATACCGGATTCATTAAAAACAATTATCCTTTTACATAAAGGCGATAAAAGTTTATTTTCAATATCTTTCTTTTCTTTTAGAAACTTATCATAGCTATAGCTTGCTAAACCTATTGGCGTGTCTACTATAAGCACAACAAATGGTTTATCTGATTCAATCTGGCCATTTATCGGAATTACCAGGTCGGCATCATTAGGAACCTCTACTGCACTCATCTTTGAATACCAGTTAGAAGTATCAAAAATTCCCTTGATAATATTTCGATAGATAAATTTGATTAAGCTAGAATCTAAAAGAAATCTTAAAAAATTAGCTTTTGTTTTATTTTCAGGAACAATATACTCATAGCCTTTTGGAGGATAATTCATAAGAAGCTCTATGGCTGAGTATATCCTTGGAAAAACACCTGAAAAATATATCTTTTTCATACTAACCTGTACAATATAAACTATAAAAAGCTTAGGGCACTACTAAGATTTATAAATGAAACTGGCCAACTAATTGGATGAAAGAGTTGTTTAATAAGAATAAAAGATTAATGGGCCAATTCATTAAATTTTGCATGGTGGGGAGTGTAGGCGCCACAATAAACTATTCACTATTCTTTCTGTTATATCATTTTTTAGGAGTTTACTATATTACTGCCTCTGGAACTGGATTTCTTTGCTCCTTATTAGTAGCTTTTCTTTTAAATAGTAGATTTACATTTAATTTTTCTAATAAAGAACAGTTCAAAAGAAAACTTTTTAAATATTTCATAGTTAACATATTTACCCTAATTTTAGGATTAAGTTTGCTAAAAATATTTGTTGACGTCTTGTATCTAAATGTTTATATAATGAACTTTTTTGTTATGGGCATTCAGGCTGTTTCAAACTTTACAGGAAGCAAGCTATTTGTTTTCA
>JBBSYR010000144.1:0-3250 GCA_038045165.1 Nanobdellota archaeon | reverse complement strand
TAGATAAACCGATAACGCCCCTTTAAAATGAAAATAATAGTGCCGATGGCTGGAACTGGTAAGCGATTTGATGACTATCTTTCTCCAAAGCCCCTTATTGATATTGAAGGCAAACCTATGATAGAACATGCCCTTAGTTTCCTTCCTAAAGACAACGACTTTATTTTTCTATGCAATGAAAATCATTTGAAAACAACCAATATGGAAGCAATTCTTAGAGAATTAGTTCCTAACTTGAAAATAATTCCTGTTCCAAGCCATACTAAGGGTCCTGCTTATACCAGTTTACTAGCTTTTGAAGATATAAAAGATGAAGAAGAAGTTATAGTTACTTACTGCGATACTATTCAAATTTTTGATTTTGAAGAATTTATGAAAAAAATTAGGGAAATAAAACTTAGTGGTGCATTACTTAGCTTTAAAGGATTTCATCCCGCCTCACTTGGTGAAACTTACTATTGTTATTTAAAGGTTAATGAACAGGGATTTATAGAAGAATTAAAAGAAAAAGAAAGCTATACAAACAATCGTCTTGAAGAATTTGCTTCTTCTGGAGTATATTATTTTGCTTCTGGAAAAATATTCAAAGATTATGTTAAACAATTAACCTCAAATGAACAAAACGCTGTAAATGGAGAATTTTATATGAGTCTTCCTTTTAATATCATGATTAAAGACGGACTAAAAGTATTAAATTATCCCATAAACAAATTTATTTCCTTAGGAATTCCCAGAGATTATGAAATGTATAAGTTTTGGTCTGAATTTTTTTTGAATTATTCTAGAAAAGGAATTACCTTTGATAATATTAATATAAATGTTACTAATATTTTTCCCCTAGCCGGCGGAGAAAAGGATTTTAAAGAATTGGGATTTGAAGGTTTGAACTTTATGATTCCTGTCATGAACAAACCTCTAATAGAGTACGCACTTAAATCAAATCCTAAAGGAGTTAAAAATATCTTTATTGGCTTGCAAGAAAATGAACATCTCTTTAAAAATTATTCTTTATTTAATACTCTTAATTCAAGAGTGATATTATTAGAAAAAAAGAAAGAGAGCTTGATAAAAACACTTTTGACAATAAAAAAAGAAATTGGCGCCGACGCAGCTATATGTATTTCTGGTGCTACCCACATTTTGAATTATAATGAAAAAAACATGATTAACCTTATGGAAAAAAATGATATAGATATCATCCTTTTTTCTTTTTCTCATGACGAAGCAATTTTAAGAAATCCTTTAGGTTTTGCTTATGCAAAGTTGAAAAATAATATAGAAATAGAGGAAATAAAAGAAAAAGAAACTATTTCAGATAACCCTTATGCTGATAATGCTTTAACTGGAACCGCAATATTCAAAAAAGCTGCAGATTTATTTGAGGCGATAGAACTAGAATTATTAAAGCCCAACCCTTCTAAATATTATTTAAGCTCATTAAATAATATCCTGAACAAAAAAAAGACAGTAATATTCAAGGTAGATAAGTTTGTTCCTGTAAGAACCATTACTAACTACAAAGAATTTACATATTGGGAGGATTATTTTGATAGCTTAAAGTATCATCCATATAAAAAAGAGTATAATTAATTTCCCCTTATTTGCTTTCCCCTATGTTTGAATAGATATTTTAAAAGATAGCCTAATGAAGCATTGACATGGCGTCGAGTAGTATAAAACGCTTCTGTATATTTGTAAATAAAACGATAAAGCTTGTTATCTGGAAGATTGATTAACTTTCTTTTTATTAATGTTCTTAAAAAAGAAAAATGAAGATAAATGTAAGACAGACGAGATAAGTTCAGAATTTGCCTGCCCTCTCTATCTGTTCTAAATGAATCATAGAAAGTCATAACATTATCTCCAATAAGATTATCATCATCAATTAATGCCTTATCATAGAGGCCTATCTTCACACCATATTCAGTTATGTCAAGTTTTGGAAAAGGCTTAAAGATATTTATTGCCACTGTGGATTTTCTACTGGAAATTTTTTCTGCGAAATCTAAGGTTTCTAAAGCATAAGCCAAAGTTTCACCAGGCAAACCTAACATAGTAGCCATTGAATAAGAAAGATTATACTTTTTAAATAAATTTGTAGCTTTAATATACTGACTATTAGGTATAGGTTTATTTAAAACTGCGGCTCTAAACTTTTCATTTCCAGTTTCCAAACCTATTCTTATAATAAAACACTTTTTAGTTGCGGCCAATAATTGACAAAATTCTTCAGTTATCTCATTAACAGTCACATTTATCGTAAATGGAAGATTTACCTCTCTCTTGTAGCGAGTTAAAAATTCTCTAAGCCAAACTTTATTAAAACCCAAAGTGCTATCATTAAAAAATATATTTTTAACCTTATATTTATTTTTTAGGATTAAACATTCTTCTATTACAAGATCTACTTTTCTTAGGCCACAATAGTTTTTATCAACAGGAGAATAGAGTTCTCGGTATTTATGATTAAAACAATAAGAGCATTTATAAGGACAACCTCCTCCCACCATCATCTGTTCAAATTCTATGTCTCTAAAGAAAGAATCATAATTTCTATAAACATCCCGGTCATAGAAAAGGCGTTCGTTTAGTGGCTTAAACGGCCTAATTCCATTTTTTATGATTTTCCCGCTTTTCTTAACCCACAAATTTTTAATTTTACTAAAATCCTTGCCCTTATCAAAAGCATTCGCTAATTCTACAAAAGCATCTTCACCTTCGCCTACGCATAATACTTCAATTGGAGCAGTTTCCACAATTTGCGGAAAGAAAGATGCATCGTAACCTCCTACAATGATTAGTTTATTAACTCCTATTTTTCTTAATTTTTTGCTAACCGTCAACATAAATTTTCTAAATGGAGTTATTATTGAAAAAGCAATAATATCTGGATGATAAGCCAGGACTTCTTTTATTACTTTATTCTCATCTCCAACTGCTACCTGGACGTCATGTCCCGCTTTTTTTAAACTGGCGGATAAGGCCATAACTGCGCCAAGAGGAAACCAAATTTCCTGCACAAATATAATTTTAGCCATAAAATCCTATAAATTTTAGTTATTTAAAGATTTGCTTTATACGATATTGTATACTTAACGTGAGATAGATTTATATACAAAATATGCTTGAGTCTAATAAGGAGGTGTAATTATGAATTGTCCTAAGTGCAAAGACAATAATATTGTAAAAAGAGGTAAACGATATAATCAAGGTGGCGTGAAGCAATTGTATTTATGCAAGAAGTGTGAGA
>JBBSYR010000143.1:0-2976 GCA_038045165.1 Nanobdellota archaeon | reverse complement strand
CGCTGTGCCATCTGGGCATAAAAACTAAAGATAATAAGAGGTTTTAAAGATTATGTTTAGAGAAAATCTTACTTCTTTGCGTTCTTCCATAAATCATCAAACATAATTTCCATAGAATGAGCATGATCTTTGGATTTTATTTTTATTGCAGAAATTTCATATTGAAAAATAATGTGATAAACAAAGTCATCAAATAGGAAGATTCCTTCTTTTGAATCATTGAGAGATTCTAAGAATTTTATCTCAGTATATTTATCTTGCGAAATCTTTTTTGATTCTTCTGAAATTTCAAGTATTTGCTTTATTTTAATTTTATTTTCTATTCTTCTAGCTCTAAACTTTTCTGGATGATAACCTATTTTTTCTAAAGCATTTCCCATGCTTCCAATAACCTTTAGGCTTTTTGCATTACTTAAAATCTCATCAAATATCTTTAGAATCGCATTTTTACCTTGAAATACTTCAGCAGATGGTTTGTCGCCAATTTGACTTTGCATTTTCTTTAAGTCTGGAAGGATTTTATTTAAAATATCATCTTTCTCTGATAGCATTGATTTAAGAGATTCTGGAGGATTAGATTTAAAGAAGGTTTTGCTTTCTTTTATATACGTGCTAATTAAACCAAGATTTCTCAATTTTTCAAGAATATCGTATGTAGTGCTCCTCGGTAAGAAAGAAAGTTCTGATAATCTATTGGCAGTTGCTTCCCCCATTTTTAAACAAGCCATGTATACATTAGCTTCCTTTTCTGATAATCCTAAACTCATTAATTCCTGCTGCATTAAACAACTTGTATAACGTGCATTATAAATCTTTCCTTATTGTCGGTCTAAAGCGACGGCAATATTTTAAATATGATTGTAATTGCCTGATAGTAACATGACTGATAAAACAAATCCTTGGTGGTCAAACAAAGGCGGTTTCTTTGGAATAAGATATCTTGAAGGAGACGACAGCCTAGAAGGGTATATTCCTGGAAAATCAGAAACTCTTGAGGAAAGAACAAAGAGAGAAGTTGATGGTGTGATAAAATTGCTTAATTTAAAGAAAGAAGACCATATTCTCGATATGCCTTGCGGCTATGGCAGACATACAATTGAACTTATAATTAGAGGATTTAGACCAAAAGGGGAAGATATAAATGAATCCTTAGTATATGAAGCTGAAAATAGATTATGCTTAGAAGCTAAAAAAAGGAATCCTAACCCAAATTTTGAACCGGCATGTTGGGGTTACTTTGGAATCGAAGATATGAGACACATAACTGATAATCCTATATCTCTCCAGGCTCAAAGAAGCGGTTTTTCTCCAGAGATATATAATGCCATCATTAACATGTTCTATTCTTTCGGTTTTTTTGAAACAGATGAAGAAAATGAAAAAGTAATGAAGGAATTTTTTAAGTCGTTAAAGCCTAACGGAAAATTACTTATTCACACAGATGTCTCACCTGAAATAATTAAATCAGGAGCATACAAGTTCAATGAGACTAGAAATCTTAAAAGTGGGAAGAGACTTATAATAAATGAAGCATACATTTCAGAAAATAAAAGAATGAATGGCTCTTGGACTTTGATAGATAAAAATGGCTTTCAAGAGCAATTAACCCCATATAGTGTAAGAATATACACAAAAGAAGAATTTGAAGAAATGGCTAAAATAACTGGCTTTAAAGAAACAAGATTTTATGGCTCTTTCGAAGGAGAAGAATTCTCAAAAAACTCAAGAGAAATGATTATGGTTGCTAGAAAATAGCTTTCCTCTATATTTTCTTTTTGCCTTCTATAATTTTAAAGAAATCTACTATAGCAAACAACTTTAGTTTTCGTAGCTTTTTTGTTGTTTGCTAGATAGGAAATCATTCAAAAAAATACGATTATTAAAGTGATTTCCTATAACTGCTGCACTTTTGTCACCAAGGTTAGCAATCCTTATAGACCTGTAATATTAATTTCTCTCAGACAAGTATCTCTTTTTATGAATCGCAAGATATCTTCTCAAGAAGTATGAAACAAAGGCATCTTCGTCTTTTTGCAGTGCTTTATAGTAAGATTTTCTTCTTTTATATTCTATAATTATCATGGGATATTTCGAGTGCCATAAAATATAATTCATCAATAGCCTGCCTATTCTTCCATTTCCATCTCCAAATGGATGAATCTTCTCAAATTTATAATGCGCTCTTGCAGAAAGCTCTGCAGGATTAAGAATTTTGTTTTTATTTATAAATTCTATCAGTTCTTTCATCATTTTTTCAACTTCTTGCCAATCTGGAGCGAGATATGAACCAACTCTCACAAAATAATCTCTGTATTGGCCAGCGATGTCAGATTTTGTTTCACCAAATATCTCTTTGTGCCAGCTTAGCAATAACTTATTGCTAATTTGCTCTTCTTCTAACATTTTAAGAAATACTTTACTATGGGATTCTGTCTCTCTAATGTCTCTTAGAGGCTTATTTGGAGCGATTTTGTCGTGTATAATCTCCCTCACCTCTTCCAAAGTAATTGTAGAGCCTTCAATAGCATTAGTGTTATAAGTAAAAGCAACAGATATCTCTTCCAACTCTTTTTTTCTTGCGCTCGCAGGAATTCTACCCCATTCAGATTGAAAATTGGTTTTTATTGATTCTAGTTTTTTATCTAAATTTTGTTTAAGCTCTTTTCTGAATGCTCTTTTTATCTCTTCAATATTTTTTGGAACATCCTGCCCGAGATATTTCTCTTTCGTTGTAACTTTTTTGCCCTTTCTAAAAGAATGCTGCAAATATAAGTATTCCTTCGCTCCTTTTTTTCTTTTAATAACTCTCATATTACTCTTACCATTACAAAGTATATAAATCTTGCTATTATATTAATATGTAAGGGTAATAAATTAAGGATATATAGAATTTTACTATCGCGTAAATAATTTACAAGATATTAGCAACCTCGCGCAGTAACCGCTGTGCCATCTGGGCATAAAAACTAAAGATAA
>JBBSYR010000142.1:0-1564 GCA_038045165.1 Nanobdellota archaeon | reverse complement strand
TCTCACACTTCTTGCATAAATACAATTGCTTCACGCCACCTTGATTATATCGTTTGCCTCTTTTTACAATACTCTTGTCTTTGCATTTAGGACAATTCATAATTGCACCTCCTTATTAGAATCAAGCATACTTTGTATATAAATCTATCTCACGTTAAGTATACAATATCTTCACAAGACAACATTTAAATAAACCCCTGCTTCTTTAATAATATGGTGAATTACTCTAACTTTTATTCTGGTGCAGGCTATGGCTTTGAGCCAAAATACAGCGAATTTCTTGGAATGGAATACAGAGCCCAGCCATCAGAAATCTCAGTCGCCGCAGACCCACGAACAGCCAATCAGCTAAAAGAAGTGGGCTTAAAATTAAACCTTGGCACGAAAGCTATAGAAGTTCAAGCTCTGCAGCCAAATGTCGCAGAAGCAATTCCAGTTCAGCATTTTGAAGAAATAAACAGATTGAAAAAATTAACAGGAGTAGATTTAACTTTGCACGGTCCGCTTGTAGAGCCTACAGGAGTCACAAAACAAGGCTGGGACGAAACTCAAAGAATGCAGGCAGAAAGGCAGCTTTGGGTGACTCTCGAAAAAGGCCACAAATTAGACCCAAAGGGAAATCTCGTAGTAACTTTTCATTCAAGCAACGGCCTTCCAGAGCCAGAAACAAAGATTATCAGCATCAACGAGAAAACAAAAGAAGAAGAAGTAATAAGAGAAATGATGATTGTAGATGAACGAAGCGGCCAATTTACACAAATAACCCCAAGAGAAAATTATTTGACAAATGAAAAAGCAGATGTTTATAAAGAATTAGCTGAGCAAAATAAAAAAACCTGGCAAACAGCGCTCAGCCAAGTAAGCTCTCATTCCATGCAGGGAAAAGATGCAATTGAAGCAGGTCTGAGCCTCGATAAAAGAATAGCTGAAAAAGACGACGATGAAGAAAAATTTAGAAAATCAATGAAGCACATCTGGGAGATATCAAAAACAGAAGAAGGCCAGAAAATTATTGAAAAAGAAGTATACAACAACCCTTTAAAAAAGCAAATAATTGAAAGCAAAATTAACCATTTAAACCACGGCGAGATATACGCAAAAGAAGCTTACCTAAATTTGCAGGAGCATTTTAACAAAGCATGGGTTGCAACGCAAAAAACAATTGATACTTCAAAAACAGACGCTGAAAGAAAAAAAGCAGAAGAGGATTTTAATAAATTAAAAAGATTTCAGCAGGAGATAATTTCTAAAAAAGAAAACCTATTCAAGCAATCAAACACCGAAGAATTAGCAAACGAAGTGCAAAGAGGAGTCAATGTTCTCAATAGTCTTTCAGCAACTCCCCAGACTTTCCGCCCTTTAAGAGAATTTGCAATTGACAAAGCTTCAGAAACTTTTGCAAACTTAGCAGTAAGGTCATATGATAAATTCAAAGAAACCTCGCCGGTAATCAGCATAGAAAATCCTCCTGCTGGAATGGGTCTCTGCCGAGGAGAAGATATTAGGGATTTGGTTGATGAAGCAAGAAAAAGATTCGCAAAAAAAGCTGAAGAAAAATTCGGCT
>JBBSYR010000141.1:0-1209 GCA_038045165.1 Nanobdellota archaeon | reverse complement strand
GGCAGAACTTAGAGGTTTACAGATTTAGCGATAGCCAGATGGCGAAGTCAAGATAATAACGATGAGTGAGCTTGTGGGGGTGGTTATCGTCAGAACTACTTCGAAAGCTAAGTAGATACTATTCATCAATTGTATAGAATTCTCTATTTCGCCTTCACAAGCACCCAGCTCACTATAGCACTAATCACCAAAAGCAAAAAACCGCCTGCGACTCTTGAAGAATAAGCCCAGCTAGTAAGGACATTTTTGCCAGCCGAGCTTCCCCCAGGCAAATACGGCCCAATAGCAGACGAAAACACAAACAATGCAGATATCAAAAATCCAAGCAGCACAATTATAACAAACGCAATTCCAATCCCTTTATTCCACCCTTCCATTGATTTACCAATAAACCCAATAAAAAGCAGAATAAAAAACAAGCAAACAACTAAAACAACAACCCAAGGCACAATATTAGCAACATACTCTCTCGCGCCGGCAAAAGTCACAAAAATAGTTGCTAAAAGAAAAGAAATAAACAATTGCAGCCAGATATTCTCAAAAATTTTTATTTTCTGCAGAACTGCAAAAACAATAATCATTACAACCAAAAAACTCAACAGCGGAAGAAAATAACTAATTCCTGATAAATCTACTTGTCCGACCATTTTTAATCACCTTTATTCTTTTTGCTCTCTCCGCCGCCAGAAGTAGCAACAGCAATAATCAATCCAATAATTAAAACAGCTCCAATAATCCATCCTGCATTATCTCCATAAAAACTCGCAGAGCCATAACCCCATCCATATTCCCCAAATGCATTTGAGATTGCAATTATAGCCGCAATAAACCCTATTGCCCCAAATCCCCAAAACCAATATTTTTGCTCATCCTTATTAATAAAAAGCCCTACAAGAATTATTATAACTAAAAGCACAGCAACAGCCATTCCAGTATTAACAAAAAGAGGCTGGAAAAATCTTGATACAAAATTTCCCTGCAATGCCAGCAAGCCAATCACAATCGCAATAATTACATGAATTCCTCTATTCTCGCCTAAAATCTTTGACTTATTAAGAATTCCAAAAATCACTGCGAAGATAAGCAAGAACGGCAGAAGATAATCAAAGATACCTGCAGACTGCCATTGATTCAACACTTGCCCTATCCCAAAACCAAACGCCATACTCTATTCATCAAAATCTTGTTTAAATATCTTTCGTTGGCAAA
>JBBSYR010000140.1:0-5080 GCA_038045165.1 Nanobdellota archaeon | reverse complement strand
TAACTCTTGTTTTAATTGTAATAACCACCTGGCTAATGCTGTTTGGTCCAAGAGGTTCTGTAGTTATTTAGCCAAACTTTGATTATATAGGTTTAGATAAAAGATGAAAGGAGGTAAAAAATAAAATGGAAAAATTAAGCGCAAAAAGAGTTTCTTTCAGCTTAGGAATTGTTACGGCCATCGTTTCAATTGTCTGTGCCTTATTAATTGCAATAACGCCTACAGGAACATTAAGTTTATTTGGAAGTGTTTTTCATGGTATTGATATGTCAAAAATACAAACTACTATGACTTTTGCAAGCGCAATTCAAGGAACAATTGTTGCAATTGTATTGGCTTTAGTAATCGGCTGGCTGTTTGCAGTTGTTTATAACAAAGTGAAGAAATAAAGAATAAATAGGATTGTTCACCCAACATTTAAAAACTCTTTCGCTTTTTGATAAGAATGAAAAAAGAGAGCACTAAAAAAATTGCAGTTGTAACAATTTTTGCAATTGCTATGGCTTTTCTTGAAGCAGTTGTTGTTATTTATTTAAGAAAAATATACTACCCAAATGGCTTTGACTTTCCATTAGTTGGATTTATTGAACCTTTCATATTAAACATGGAGTGGGCGAGAGAGGCATTTACTATCATCATGCTTGCTTCCATTGGCTGGCTCGCTGGAAAAAAGTTCTCTGAAAAATTTGCTTATTTTTTATATAGCTTTGCAATATGGGATATTTTTTATTATATCTGGCTTAAGATTGCCTTAGATTGGCCTGCTTCTTTAACAACTTGGGATTTGCTTTTCTTAATCCCCTTGCCTTGGGCAGGTCCAGTTTTAGCGCCAGTTATTAATTCTATCACTATGATTGCCCTCGCTTTTATTATCATTTATCTGCAGGATAAAAGAAAGGAAGTTAAAATAATCTTAAAGGAGTGGATTTTATTATTTACAGGGGGCTTAGCAATTCTTTATACTTATTTGTATGACTATGGCCAGCTTATTATCAACAGCGGATTTTTAAAAGATTTTTTTGAGCTGACCGCAAAACCAGAATTTCATCAGATTGTTTCAAACTATGTGCCTTCAGGATATAATTGGATTTTATTTTGCATTGGAGAAGTTTTAATTTTGATTGCAATAGTTATGATTTATATCAGAACTAAACACCACAGCTCATAAGAAGAAAATTAATTTCTGTGAATGGAATATCCTGCCTATTTGCTCTAAGACATAGTGCATTGTTGCATCTACGGGTGTTTTGATTTATTATTCTTACTAAGTTTGGGGTAATTAGAGAGTAAAAAAGAATTATGCTTTGATTTATGAATTGAGGGGTTATTCTCCTAATTCAGCCGAAACTCTAAAAAGAGAATAGTTAAAAACTAGATTTTTAATCTTAATATATGGTAAATTATAGAAAGTTGAATCAAGCGTTAAGAGAGAGTTGCAGAGAAGCAAGTGAACAATTTTATGCTTCCATATGTCATATTCAAGAATCTCAGACAAGAAAACTCTTTCAAATAGTTAAGGATAATTATAGAACTGATTTTGGGAAGAGAAGAGAATTTGCAAAAATAAAATCTGTTGAGGATTTTAGATCTGTAGTTCCTGTAACAACTTACGAAGATTATGAAGATTATGTAGCCCAAATAGCTGATGGAAAAGAGAATGTTTTAACAAGAGAACAAGTTTTAATGTTGGAACCAACAAGTGGATCTACTTCTCCTTCAAAGTTTATTCCTTATACCTCTTCTTTAAAAAAAGAATTTCAACAAGGAATATTCCCTTGGCTTTATGATATTCTGGCTAATCGACCAAATGTGGCGGCTGGAAGTTTTTATTGGTCTGTCACTCCAGCGACCCATAAACAAGAAAAAACTTCTGGAGGAATACCTATTGGTTTTGGAGATGATGGGGCCTATTTTACAAGAGAGCAACAAGGTTTAATCTCTCAATTAAGTGCTATTCCGTTTGATGTTGCACAAATACAAGATATTGGAGAATTCAGAAGACAAACTTTAGCTCATCTCACTGCAAATAAAGATCTATCATTTATTTCTGTTTGGAATCCAACATTTCTATCTTTGTTATTAAGACCAGTTGATAAACCTGCAGAAGTATGGCCTAATCTTTCTTTAATTAGTACATGGGCTGATGGAAATGCGGCACACTATGTTAAAGATATAGAAAGATTATTTCCAAATGTTAAAATTCAACCAAAAGGATTAATTGCTACAGAGGGATTTGTTTCTTTTCCTTTAGTTGGATACGATGCTTCTGCTTTGTCAGTAAATTCTCATTTTTTTGAATTTAGAAATTTAGAAAATAAAAATGATGTTCGATTGGCTCATGAACTAAAAAAAGGAAGAGAATATGAAGTTGTTTTAACAACTAGCGGAGGATTTTATCGTTATAACTTAGAAGATGTTGTAAGAGTCGTAGGATTTAAAGAGCAATGTCCCTTGATTAGATTTGTTGGAAGGAATAATAATGTTTCTGATTTGTTCGGAGAAAAGTTAAATGAATATCATGTTTCAAGAGCAATAGGTGAAACCCTTAAAAGAAATTCGTTGACTCCTTCATTTTTTATGATTGCTCCTGAAAAAGCAGGAGAGGTTCCTTCATATGTCATTTTTATTGAATCGGCAAAACAATTTGATGCAAACTCTGTTGTTGAAGATTTAGATCTAAGATTACAAGATAATTATCATTATAAATATTGCAGAAAACTTGGACAATTAGAAAGACCAAGAGTATTTTTAATAGATAGAAATCCTGAAAGAAATGCTTCAGACATTTATCTGGAAGAAAGTCAAACCAGAGGTAAAAAAATAGGAAATGTTAAACCTGCAGTATTAGGTTCTCAATTTGGTTGGTCTGAAAAGTTTAGGGGAAGATATTTAACTTAGGACTATTAGTTATATTTAGACTTTAAATAAATAAGAATGATAGAACAAAATAAAGGCAAGAGATTCATATAAATTATAATCTTGTCCGGTTTGGTAATTCCATAGGATATCAGAAAGATAGTTTGAAAAAAGAGAATTATTAAAAACCATGATGAAAAATCCCTTGTTTCTTTAATTTTTAAACTTCTATAAACTTGAGGCAACAGTCTTATCGAAGTTAACACTCCAGCGATTACTCCAAAGAAGGTAGATAATTCAATTCCCATAATATTTTGATGTCCGTTAGCTTTATAAATCCCATTCCATTGTGATAATTATGAAAGGGTGTGAAAATGCCAAGCGATAAATCATTAAAGGTATTACTTTGGATTGCTGCTGTCTACCATATAGTTCTCGGATTGTTGGGTGTTTTTGCTAAAGATGCCACTGTTTATCTTGCTAACGTTGCATTTAATTTTAATTTAACATTAAACAATGAAATGCTTTGGGTGATTAATCCATTCGCAGCTTATCTTTTAGTCTTTGGAGTCTTTATGGCTGTTGCTGCTACAGATCCTAAAAAATATAAAAATATAATTTATGCAGGAGTTGGTTTGTTCGCTTTAAGAGTTATTCAAAGAATAATCTTTGTTGTTTCTGCACCAGAAGGATTGATTAGTAGTGTTGATCCTATAAGAAATACATTCGCTATTGCAGTTGTTGCAGTGATGGGATTGTCAATGTTTCTTCTTGCTAGAAAATTAAAGTAAAATGTTAATTCTTGATAGTTTAGCTTACATTTATTTATTCTTATTTTCAATTTATCATCTAATTCAAGGAACAGTCTCAGTATTTTTTCCAGATTTTGCAATAAAGTTTAATGAAGTTTTGTATGGATTTAAACCCAGAGAAAAAGAACAACTCAAAATGACTTTTAAGCCATGGGGTAGTTTTGCTTTTGCAGCAGGAGTGTCTGGGTTTTTGGTTTTAATTAATATGGAAAAATATTTCTTATTTTTAATACCCTTTGCAATTTTGCTTATATTCAGAGCAGGATATAGATTAATCCTTAAAAAAGAGATAATGGGCTACTGGAAAGTCACAAAAATACAAAACTGGAGAATGATGATTATCCAATTGATAGGATTCTTATTATTTACAATATTTGTTATTAGTCGGTTGTGAATATATCATACGATACTGTAACCTTATCGTCATCTCCTCGTTTTTGCCAAGAATCTAATAAGGTTCAGTAATTTGTTTCTTTTCAAAGGCAGAATTATCTCTGCCATTTCTGCAGGCGTTTTTCCCTGAAGTTGCTGATGGGGATTTACAAAGTTATTAATAACTCTTTGCAAGTCTAAAAATTTCTCTGCACCTTCAAAACTTCCAAAACCTCCACGAATTATTTTTAATCTGTCATCTAATTTTCCATTATATCTTTCTGCTGGATTATTGTTATGTTTCAAACCATATTTTTTACAGGCAATCGGAACGCCAAAATGTAATTCTGCAACTCTGTAAAAAAGTTTATTGAATGCGGACTTGTAATTTTCAAAACCATCACAAACAAATTCAAATAATAATCTATCTTCTTTTTTCTTGTGCTTTTCAGATAAATATCTTTCAAGTATTTGAGGATAACAATTCACTTTAATCTCACTTAGAAAATCTATGCAAACTTCTTTTGTTCTCTCGTCGGTAAATTTGTGTGCCAACACAAATTTAGTTACATTATCAATTGCGTTCAAATCAAAATTCCAATCATCTTTTACTTGAACATACTTCTCATCATAATGAATATTTCCTTTAATGATGGGATGTATTTCATTTATCGGATTTTAAAAAAATACTAAATTTCTTTGACCAGTCACTTATGGTTTTTCTCGTAACTTTTACTCCATCATGCTGCCAAAGATGGTTTTGTGTTTTCGAAAGCGAAAATCCATCAGCATGTTGATGGATGGCTCTTACAATATCTTCTTTTTTGTGCCTCATTCTCTTGAATCCATCATCTAACACAAACCATTTCTTACAATTAAAACATTGATACTTTTGCTTTTTTCCGATAGAAGTAAATCTAAAACCTCTTTTTCTGACATCTATCGATTTACAATTCAAACATTTAATGGACATTTTTTCACCTCCTTCGATTAAAAAAAGCAAGACAACTATATAAATGTGACGTTAACTATACAATATC
>JBBSYR010000139.1:0-5748 GCA_038045165.1 Nanobdellota archaeon | reverse complement strand
TCGTTCTTTTTTTCTTCCTTTGCTTTAACTCTCACAATCTTTTTACTTTTGTTTTCTTTAACCTGTCTGGACAATTCCCCATAATTTTTGAATTTGGAAACGTTATAGTACACACCATCATCACTTATTATGTAAGTATACCCTCTTTCTTCTAATTTCTTTACGACCCCAATCATTTCTTTTATATATTCGGTTGCTTTTGGTTGTACATCTGGCTCATCAACTCCAAGTTTAGAATAATTTTCTAAATGAGATTGAATGTTTTTTCTTGTAAACTTTTCTATATTTTCCCCTAATTCATTTGCTTTATTGATTATCTTATCATCTACATCAGTTATATTAGAAACAAATTTTACTTTATAACCTAAATATTTGAGCGCTTTTCTAAATATATCGAAGAATATCTTTTGTCTTGCATGGCCTAAATGAGGAACGCCATTGACTGTTGGACCGCAAACATACATTCCTACTTCGCCTTTTATGGATTTGAAAACTTCTTTTTTTCTTGTGAGCGTGTTGTAGAGCTTAAGTTCCATGAGTTTATTGTGAAAATAAAGATTATAAGGATTTCGATTGAATTATTCACTATACGCAGGTTTAAAAACCCTCTAAATTATATATTTTTGCATAAAGACAATAATACTAAATTATCGTTGAGTGTTTATAAGAAATGGCAATGCAAATTGACTATTTCTTGTTCGAAAATGATGCGAAAGCATCGAAATGCAATAAAATGGAAAGCTTTAGAAAATTAGGCTTAAGCGAGGCTTTTATCAAGCAGATTAAAGACGCGCGTTTTGAAGAGCCAAGTGAAATACAAGAAAAAACAATTCCTTTAGTTATAGCTGGAAAAGATGTTATTGGCGGAAGCGCAACCGGGAGTGGAAAAACTCTTGCTTTTGGCGCTCCAATTATTGAGCGCTGTGAAAAAGGAAGAGGAATTCAGGCGCTTATTTTGACGCCTACACGCGAGCTTGCTGAACAGATTACTCAGGTTTTAAGGCATTTTTCCAGATATAAGCATCTTGAAGTTGGAGTTGTTTACGGCGGCGTTAGTTATGCTCCGCAGATTGAAGCATTTGAAAAATCAGAGATTCTTGTTGCGACTCCAGGCAGAATGCTTGACCATTTAAAACAGGGAAATGTAACTTTGAAGGAAATTAAAGTTCTTGTTTTAGATGAAGCAGACAGAATGCTTGATATGGGTTTTATTAATGATGTTGAAACAATTATAAAGGTATGCCCTAAGCAGAGGCAGACGCTTTTGTTTTCAGCAACAATAACACCGGACATAAGCATCATTGCTAAAAAGTATCTACAAAATCCTGTTGAAATTTCTGTTGAAAGTTATGTTGATGCTTCTTTAATGCACCAGGTATTTTATGATGTTCCTTCTGATTTAAAATTCTCTTTGCTGGTGCATTTGCTTAAGAATGAAAAAGCAGGATTAGTAATGGTTTTTTGTAATACGCAAAGAAATACTGATTTTGTTGCTAGAAATCTGAGCCATCAAAAAATAGATGCGATTGCCATTCATGGGGGGCTCACGCAAGCAAGAAGAAATAAAATTATGGAGATTTTTCATTCTGAAAAAATATGCATTCTGGTATGCACAGATGTTGCTGCTCGCGGCTTGGACATTAAAGGAGTTTCGCATGTTTACAATTATGACTGCCCAAAAACCAGCAAAGAGTATATTCATAGAATTGGACGAACAGCACGAGCTGGAGAAGAAGGAATTGCGATAAGCATTATTTCTCAAAGAGATTATGATAATCTCAGAAACGTTTTGCGAGACCCTGAAATTAAAATTAAGCAAGTAGATATGCCTGAAATTCAGAAAGTGGGCTTTAGAGTTTTTGAGGAAAGTCAAGAACGCGGAGGGTTTGGAGGACGTGGAGGAGAGCGCAGAAGTTTTGGCGGGCGAAGCAGATTTGAAGGGCGAAGAGAGAGCGGTTATAGACGCACTGGCTATGGCAATCGCGGCGGGCATAGTGAAAGAAGAGAAAGCGGATTTTCAGGAAGAAGCGAAGGCAGAAGAGAGCAAGAAAGCGGAGAACGAAGAGGGTTTGGCGGACGCGGAGGATTTATCAGGCAGGGAAGCAGTGGAAGATTCTCAAGAGGACGAAGTGATAGAGGAGCTTCAGGAAGAGGCGGAAGCAGAGGAAGAAGTTTTGGAAAAAGGCGTTAGGCAATTAACAAACCATTCTATATCACTAATTGTATTTTTTTGCATTAATTCTTGGCGAAGTTTGGCAGCGCCCTCAATATTTTTTATGAAATAACAACTTAAATGCTTGATTTTTGGAATATTAATTAAATTGTATTTTTTTGCGAGATGCAGATATTCTTGAAAGCATTTTATATTTTTCTTGAAGCTAAATGCTTGCTCTTTTCCAGTTCTCAGATAATTCAAAATGCGTTTAAAAACTAAAGGGTCGCCTATTGCTGCTCTGCCAATCATTGCACCATCTGCTATTTTCAGCATTTGCATTGCTTTTTCTCCAGAATCAATATCGCCATTGCCAATTACTGGAATTTTCACTGCTTGCTTGACTTTTGAAATCCATTTCCAATCTGCGGGCACATCATAGCCTTGAGAAGCTAGGCGAGCATGAATAGTAAGAGCATCTGCGCCTGCTTTTTCAATGACTTTTGCAATTTTTAAGACATTGTTTGTTTTGAAGCCGAGGCGAATTTTTGCAGTGACTATCAAACCATTTGATTTTAGAAGTTTTATTATTTCAGCTATCTTTTTTGGAGCATTTAGAAGAAAACTGCCTGAATTATTGCTGATTATTCTGTCTGAAGGACAGCCGCAGTTTATGTCTACTAAATCATAATTTCTTAAATAAGGTATAAGTTTTTTAAAATCTTGAATACGAGAGCCAGTAATTTGAATTCCTAAAGGAGAATCTTCTTTTATTGTTGACATCATTTGCTTTGTTTTTGTATTTTCATGCAAAATTGCCTGAGCGTTCAGCATTTCAGTATATGCCAGAGAGGCACCTGCTTTTCTGCAAATTAGGCGATAGGGCAAATCAGCTACATCTAACATTGGCGCTAAAATTATCGGGCTTTTTAGTTTCAGAGAGCTGATTTTGAAGGGTTCCATCATGTTTAATATAAGGAGACGGCAGTTTTAAATATAAGTCTTATCTGTTATAATAATGGAAAAAGACATAGGCAAAATCGCTAAAGGCGCTGATGTGGATATTGTTGTAAGAATTGATGATTATGGCGGAAAGATTGGCTTGACAATTCGGGAATTCGTGAAATCAGAAAGATATACTGGATTTACAAAATCTGGAACAAGAATTCCTGCTGAAAGGTTTAAGGAATTTAAAACACTTATTGATTCAATCAATGAGAAAGATTTCGAGGCTCCTACTGGAAAGGATGAACAGATAAAAATATCTGCTGAAGCTGAAAATAAAGAGGAATAACTAATGAGCTTGAAAAAGTGCCCTATATGCAATATTGAATTGTTTATGGCAGAAAGGCAGGGAGTTGAAATAGATTATTGCAAAAAGTGCGGAGGTGTATGGTTGGATAAAGATGAGCTTGATGCAATAATTAATATTTCTGACCAGTTTATGAATGAAAGGTCTTTTTCTGATGAAAATATTGCGGGATTGCCGGCTGATGAGACAGAATCTTTTTTAAGCGGTTTTTTTGACTTTAATGAAGAAGAGGAGTAGATATTTATTTATTAAAATGGCTTTACCTCTTATTGCAAAATTGCAATCAATAATGGCGTGATAAAAGCTGGTTCTTGAACACAACAAAAATTACATTTTCTGTATCTCGCCGCTAAAGTAAGTTTTAGAAAATGTAATTTTTGACATATAAAAGAAAGCCTAAAAATCCTTAATTTTAGTATAGAGTCAAAATCATTCAATTTAATGATTATTTTATTAGCCTTTATGGCAAGCCCTAATTAATTAATGCTTGGTTGGTAATTCGATGTGTGGGCTAATAATTTGTTTTGATTTTTTTCTGTTGGGTGGCTTGTCTTATGGAAATTCACTTTAGAGTCAAAAAATTCCTCTTCCAAAAATATATGTTTTCTGAATTTATCTATGAGCATCCTGCCGTCTGTGTCTAATGCGACTTGCAAAGGAATTCCACTTCTTGAGTGAATTGCTTCTTGAAGTACCCTCCAATGCCCCCGCAATTCTCTGTGCTGTTCTAAGAGCATTTTCTCAACAGGAAAATCCTTTCTGTTTTTTGCTATAAAATCTAGAAATCGCTCTTCTTTTTTTTCATGCTTGTCCCAAAAAACGCCAAGGTTGTTAAATTTGAGAATTATAGTATAAGAATGCGGCTCTTTTTCATTTAATGCATTTTCTATTTCTAATAACAACTCTTGAATTTTCAGGTGTTCTTTTTTTAAAATTTGTATTGCTTCCATTCTCGAATTAGATTTTGAGGGATATTTATAGGTTGTGAAAGAAAGATGCATAAGGCGCGTGAAGATTATTTAGTAATTATCTCTTGAGGGAATTTAAGAGGATTATTTGAATAAATTATTTCTTCAGCCTGTTCTATCGCTCTTTTGCATAGCATAGTCATTTCCAGATATCTTTCATTTACTCTTTCAATTTTAGTAGATGAACTGTAACGAGCATCTTCTCTTTCATCTACCTCAGACTCCTCGCCTTTTTTAGTGTATACCATTATTCGATTGATGAATTCCAAGTCATAGTCAATAAGACCTTTATCTTTTACATACTGCAAGAACAATGCTGTATATTTCTGGCTTCTTGTTTCAATACCGAATTTAGAGAGTATTGCTAAAGCACAATAATAAAGTGTGTAAAACCATTCTTCAGGTATTTTATAGTCATATTCTTTTTGCCTACAAAGCTCACAAAATTCAAGACTTTCCTTGGCTTTCTGAATATATCTTTTTGCTTCCGCATCATCGGACTTTTTTAAAAGTAAACCTTTATGCTTCTTTCCTTCTTTTTCATCTTTTTCTGCTTTTTGAAAACATTCTCTTAGCTTTTCTAAAATATCCTCTGTTTCAGCCATTTGATAACTCCTTGATAAATTTAATGAATTTGTCCTGTCCATAGAGAATTATTCCTTTTTTTAAGGCATCAATATATGCTTTATTTGGCTTCTTTAATTCCTGAATAAACTCGTTTTCAGTTATATCAATAAGATGAATTTTTTTAATTAATGTTTTCTGCAAATTCATAATTATATTTTCGATTACCTTGAAGTTTTCTTTTTTATCAATTACTGCAATAATATCTATATCTTTTGCTTCTTTAGGATTGTTCAAAATGCTTCCAAAAAGTATGAGAAAACTTGCTTTGCCCTCTAACTCTTTAAAATTTGTTCTCCATCTACCATGTGCTAAAGCTTCTTTTGTTAGCGATACTGAAAGTAATTTGTCTATAAGAGAATTATGCCAATTTAGCTTTATCGTTGTTGTGCTTGTTCTTTTATCCCCAATAGATTCTAAGATAATCAAATTGTTCTCTTTTAACTTCTTTAATTGCTTCCATAAACCTTGGCGTGTAATTTTTAAAGCATCTGCTAATTTAGTTACTGTGTTTGCAATAAATGGCTCTTTTGCTAATATGATTAATACTTTATCTGTAGAGTGGTATGTCGTGTTCATTTGGTTGATAGTTATCAACTTATAGTTGATAGTAGTATTTAAACTTAACTTGCACAGTATGAATGGGACAGAATTAAGCTCTTTTTTTGAGTTTGATTAATTTCTGATAAAGA
>JBBSYR010000138.1:0-1104 GCA_038045165.1 Nanobdellota archaeon | reverse complement strand
ATTACTCTGTCTGGTACGTTCAGCGCCTCTGGCGCTACCCCGACGAGGCGACCATCGCCATAGCCGAGCCTGAACCCGCCACAGAGCCGAGACCCGTACCCAAGCCAGCCGACGCAAGCCGCCCTTAAAGTTGGAACTTTCTCTCCGCTTGCAAGATGCATACCCATTGCGTTCTTATCACGAGAAAATACTACTCTACTTGCATATTCCTTAGCACACTCAAAATCTTCTGCAAATTCTTTAGGAACTTCATCAGGGTGTCTCACAGCTACTCTCCATCCTTTATGATTCAAAAATTGCTCTAATGTAATGGGAGCATCAATAATACCAAAATCTTTTCTTGTTAATGTTATAACTCCATTTCCAGTAAGAGCATCATACGCATTTGTTACTTTCTTGCCATCAGAACCAACTGCTTCAGCAAGATTAACTGC
The DNA here is from genome assembly GCA_038045165.1 of Nanobdellota archaeon. Lineage (GTDB taxonomy): Archaea > Nanobdellota > Nanobdellia > Pacearchaeales > GW2011-AR1 > VGKP01. Next base: position 670 of record JBBSYR010000138.1, on the reverse strand, counting down.
ACCATTTGCAAAGGTTGACTGTGGATTAATAAGACCAAGTGCAAACCTGCCCACATCAGTAAGACCTCTTCGTGTTGCTGTTAGAATTATTTTGACTTCTTGTTTATCGCTCTTAGGTCCGTTGTAAGCTATTAAATCACCAGCATCGAGATATCTGCCAAGTCCTCTTCCCTGAAGCCTTTGTTCAAATAATTCAGTTATAAACATAGGATATCTATTATCAGCTAAAAGCAAGGGCATTTGTTTTTTGATTATCCCATTAAAGTCAGTATACTTTTCTCTTGCTTGAACTGGATTAAACTCTGATGTCATGCTTTTCAAAGAGAAAATGCCTATTTAAATCTTTTGTTTTTACTACTTTATAATTGTATTAAATCTTCTCTGCTTGGGGGCCATCTGAAGTGTCTTTTATTGAAAATCCTCGCTCTTTTATGCGCTCGCGAATAATATCTGCCTCTATCCAGAGCTTGTTTTTTCTTAAGCGCTCTCTTGCATCTATGAGCTTCTGAACTTCTTTTGAAACTTGAACATTTTCCGATTTCATTTCTTTTATGTTCAAACCCAGAACTTCGTCAAATTTGTAAAGCAATTCAAGTTTCTTTTTAGTATCAAATTTTACATCATCAACTGCTTGCCAGAGAACTTGAATTGCTTTTGGGATGTTTAAATC
>JBBSYR010000137.1:0-5911 GCA_038045165.1 Nanobdellota archaeon | reverse complement strand
GGTTACTATATGTATTGTAAGGGGGCAAATTGGTGCGGAATCACACTAATCACCAAATTAAAAATCTTCATGACACAAATACCATTTTGCAAATTATGCGGGAGGATATTGGAAACAAAAAGTATAAATAAAAAGATAATTGGAACATGCAGCTGCGGCTTTACAATTGCACTTGATGGTGAATTTTCAATTTCAGAAAAAATTCAGAAAAAAGATGAAATTGGAGAAGGTGTAATTGCCGAAGACAAAAGTTTGAAAGGATTTCCTCATGATTGCTCAAAATGCGGCTACTGCGGCTGCGAAGTTTTTGATTTAGGCGCCTTTTACAGCGACGAATCAAATGTTTACTTGTATAAATGCAAGAAGTGCGGGCACGTAGAAAGGCAAGCAGATGGAACAAGTAATAAATAGAATTTTTAAGCAGACCTTTCTCTATGCAATCTTCTTTTGCGCTTTTCCTTTTTTATGCGTTTGCGCTGCCATTTCCAGCGCATTTGTCCTTTCTTCTTCCAGCGTCTTGATGATCTTTTCATATTTTTAAAAGATAAAATCGCTTTATAAAGTTTTGCGCCCTCGCGAAAATGTGTTGTATCCTAATCTTCAGGCAGCTCTGACAAAACAAATAGAAACAACTTCAAGATTATATAATTAGTGAAGAACCCTATGCCAAGAGCAGGGCATCAGAAGACAAATAGAAAATTATCATTATCCTATACTCCAACCCTATTAGACATCAGTTAATTATGTCGACTAAAACTATTTTATTATGTCGAGAAGCTTGACTTCTTGGGCACAAGAAAATCCTTCGGATTTTCTGTTCCGTAAAAAGTCTTCAAGGACTTTTTAGGGCATTCCAACCTCAAGAATGCTTATTTGCATTCTTGATGGCATCCAAGAACCAGAGGTTCTTGGTGAAACGAGCGCCTCATCGTTTTTTACTTTCAATTGTAATCCTGCTTGGCTTTATCCCCAAGGCAAGACCTTGGGGTATTACTAAAAAATAAATAAAATATTAAAATTCTCGATAGAGAATTTAAACTGCTGATATGATAGCATATACTTGAAGCAGAGGCATTTTATATACTAAAAATCATCAATATTAACGATAAAGCGTCGGGGTTATTAATAACCGAAGATAAAATATGCTTCTGCTAATATGCCTATGGCTCTGCACAGCACCCTAACAAAAAACAGGTTTATAAGTCCCTAAAGCAATATACTATTATGGGATTTTGGCCTGTTGTTCAGAACATTTTAAGAAAAGCAGATATAATTGTCTTAGTTGCAGATGCGCGAATGCCGGAACTTACAATAAATCTCGAATTAAAAGCTCAAGTAGAAAGCAACGGAAAAATAGGCGTTCTAATTTTTAATAAAATAGATTTAATTCCTGAAGAGGATTTAAAAAAATTAAAATCTGATTATCCTAGTGCTTTTTTTGTTTCAGGCATCAAAAATCGCGGAATTTCCAATTTAAAAAGAGAATTGCTGATAATGGGAAAGCGAGCTGGCTTCAAAGAGCCAATAGTCGGCATGGTCGGCTACCCTAATGTCGGCAAATCAGCAATAATTAATGCTTTAGCCCATCGAGCAAGAGCAGCTATTTCATCAATTGCAGGCACAACAAAAGGCCCCCAATGGATAAAAGCGGGCAGTTTAAAAGTTATAGACTCGCCAGGCGTTATCCCATTTGAAGACAAGAATTCAAAGCTCGGCCTGATTGCTGCAAAAAATCCTGAAAAAATTAACGTGCCCGAAAGAGTTGCTGTAAAAATAATTGAAATGTTTATTGAAAAAAATCCTAAAAAACTTGCTGAATATTACAAGCTTAGTGATGAGCAATTAAACAACGATTCTTATGAAATCCTGCTTGAAATAGGCGCAAAGAGAGGCTATCTCTCGAAGGGAGGCATTGTCGACGAAAAAAAGACCTCAATTCAGCTTATTAGAGATTGGCAGAAAGGAAAATTGGGATTTAAATAATATTCAGAAAAACTATTTTAAATAACAGATATCTGTATAATATGTTTTTTAATTTAAAACACCTGGAAAAAAGTGTTTATCTTGCACTATAATAAAATTGAATCTTGAAACAGCAATTTTAAATTCATAATCACAAGCTCATCTTTATCATATCAATTTCTTCCTTGAAAACCTGCGCTTTCTCCTGCCCAAGGATTTCAAAATACGACTGCACATTAGAATGAATTGTTGCGCCGAGGCTGCCCTTTTCTTTTATTAGCTTTGCAATATCTGCTTCTGTCAGAGAAGTTTTGGAAAGAATGCGCCATCCTTTAGTAGGCAGATTTGTTGTAAAGCTTTCGTAAGCTAAAACTCTTAAAATATTAGTCGGGTCAATTATTTCATCATAAGAAAGGTCATCTAAGAGAGATTTAGATTTCTTAAAATCAAGTGCAGTATAATCTTTTATTACCAAATTTGTTTCTTTTTCAACTCCAGCAAGCAGTTCTTTCATTCTCACCTTTAAAATTGGCCCCTCGGAGCCAAGCTCAATAGTATATTTTTTTAAGTCGCCAGCAATTTTCTGGATAATTTTGCCTTTTTGCAGAACATTTACTGCTTGAGACAAGCTCGCATAATTTTTAAGCTCCATTTTGTTTAGCTTTGCAACATGTATATCAAACAATTCTCTCTGTTTTTCAAGCATTTGTATATACGAGCTTGATTTTCTCAATAATTCTTCAGTATTTCTAACAGGATACTTGACATTCTTGTAAAAAAGATGAATTTCATGTTTTCTTTCTGAAATAGCAATTACAAGAGTCCCAACTTGTTTTGCAGTTCTTTCAGCTGCTTTATGCCTTGTTCCAGTTTCATTAGTCTTTATATTGCTATCAGGAGTCAATGTAACATTTACATAATTTATTCTTTTCATATCTCTAGAAAGTATAATTGCACCATCCATTTTTGTCAATTCAACAAGTTTCTGTGAAGTGAATTTGCAATTGACTCTAAACCCTCCGTCCAAAATAGGAAGAAGCCCATCATTTTCAACAACAATCAAGGCTCCCTTGCCTGCTTTTAGAGCTCCATCCAAAGCAGTTCTTAAATTTGTTCCTGGAGAAATCATTTTCAGAACAGAATAAAACTCCTCTTCGCTTACTTTTCCCTGTCCATTTTGCGACGGCACAATAGTCCCCTGCACTTCTTTTTTTATTTCCATATTCTTCAAAGAAGGCTGGAGTATTTAAGTTTTTATGCTCTTTTTGCCGACGAGAATTCGACGGAGAATTATAACATTTTAAAGATTAATTATCGAAAACCCCAGGACCAAAAGTTGTTAATATTTTTCTAATCTCATCTATGGTCTGCTGCTGATCTTTTTTATCAGACATTCTTACAAATCTTATTAATAAATCAATTAATTTTGATTCATCCATTATCTTCAATTTATGCCCGTCAGTAATAAAATAAAATCTAAAATTCTTATATCTCAATTCTTTTATAACAATCCCTCCAACTTGACCTAATAATTTGCCTTTACGAGGACTTTCTGCTAAAGAATACATTTGCCTAAAGATTATTTTAGATTCTTCTTTAAACTTCTTCATAATTTCGTCTTTTAAAGTTTCTATAATAGTTACTTGGACCATTTTTTGTCTGCTTCTTTAATGGCATCTTCAATCGGAATAAATCCTTCATCAGACATTAAAAACTCTCTTAACTGTTCTTTAACAGCCATTGAATAAACTCGTTTAAGAATTTCTTCGTAGCTTTCGCCTTTAGTTCCAAATGAAGAAAGTTTATCTCTAGTTTCCTTGCTGACTTGTATAGTTGTAATTTCCATGTTATTCCTATAGTTGCTATAGTAACTATAGTTTAAGTATCTTTCGCTTCAATTGGAATTAATCAAAAATAAATCAAATAAATCTCTATCCTGAAGCTTTTTAGTCGGCATTTCTGCTGAATAACGGAGATAGGGCATAGGGGGGAGTGGGCTTCGCTTCCGTTAATACTCTTATACTCATATTAGAGCGAATAACGAAGTAATGGAATAAACTAAAAGAAACATTTATAAACATATTATATTTCACCTAATAAGGTGAATTGAACTATGAATAAAATAGACACAATCCTAAGAGAAGCAAAAGGTAAAATCCTCACAAGAAAAGATTTTGATAGCTTGGCAACTAAGTATAAATTTGATAAAGATACACTAAGGAGAGTTATGCTAAACAAAGGTTATCTTATAACTATCTTTAGAGGAGTTTATTATTTAAAAGATTACGAAGAAAAGAAATTAAATTCTTTAAAATATTCTTCTTATGAGTTATTAGCTTTAGGCTTAGAAAAGAGAGGAGTTAAGTGGTATTTTGGTTTGAATACTGCATTAAAGTTTCTTGGCTTAACACACGAAGTTTTTCCAGTAAACATCGTAATTAATAATAAGTTTAACCGAACAAAACCGATGAAGATAGCTGGTTCAAGTTTCTTTTTTGTAAAATTAAAGCCTTCTTTATTTTTTGATATAAAGAAAGAAAACACGGCAAACGATATATCTCTTTATTACAGCAATATAGAAAAAACTATTTTGGATATGATTTACTTAAAGAAAGAGGTAGACCTAAAGGAATATAAATTTAATAAATCGCTTTTTCTTAGGGAATCAAATAAATATAATAGAATAGTCAAAAAGAAAATAAAAGAGATGCTATAATGGAAATAGATAAAGACAAACTCAAGAACTTTCTAAATTCGGTTAAGGATAAAACAAATATAACTGCTCAAGAACTAATTGAAAAGGATTTTTATCTTAATATTCTGCTTTCAAAACTTAATTTTGAAGAATATGTTTTCAAGGGAGGAACTTGCTTGGCTAAAGCATATCTCGATTATTTTAGATTTTCAGAAGACCTTGATTTTACTTTTGCAAATCAAAAACTCTGGGAAGGAAAATCAACCAAAAACATAAAGAAAGTTTGTAAGGAAAAAATAGATGCCTTTGGAGAACAACTTAAGAATGTTGGCTTTGATTTTAAATTTGATAAGGCAGATAGAAACTTTGTTGAAATTGGCAATAACAATAAACTAGTAACTTTCAAAGTATATTATGATTCTGTTTTAACAGGAAAGCCTTCTTTTATTAAAATTCAGATTAACTTCTTGGAAAAGATAATATTCACTCCACAAACAAAAGAACTTAATCCATTAATCAAACCTATTCCGTTTACGAAAGAAGATCAGGTTTACTTTAAGGAATTTCTTGACTTTTATAAAATAATAAATATGAAAGTTTATGACTTAAGGGAAATTGTAACAGAGAAATTCCGTTCAATATTAACAAGAAAAACCATTAAATCAAGAGACGCTATTGACTTATTATTCATTTATCAAAAGTTTAAAATAAAACCTCAAGACTTTCTAAAAGAAACAAAAGAGAAGTTAATGTATTCAATAAACAGCTATGAAAAATATAAAGACAATCTTATTTTGGCAAGAGATAAACTTCAAACCTTAGAGTTCCAATATAGTGAAGTTCGCCCTATAGTAATAAAGCCCTTCAATAAAGATGACTTTGATGCATATGTCAAGGAACTTAAGCCTTTGTTGATTGAGATGGCTGAGGGAATAAAGTAATTCCAAGAATAACTTTTTAAGGTGCGGTTTCATTGGTTTAACATGGTGCAGAAAGAAGCTAAAGCAAGGATAAAAATAAACAAACTTTTAGAGGGAGGAATAGCTAAATACCGATATGGCGACTAAAGAACAAGAACGAGCAGAATTGCATCGAACTATATGGCAAATTGCAACCAATTTAAGAGGTAGTATCGATGGATGGGACTTTAAGCAATATGTTTTAGGCATACTTTTTTACCGTTTTATTAGCGAAAATTTAACTATAGTCATGGAACTAAATAATTGAGCACATTGTGCCTGAAAGGTTGAGTTT
>JBBSYR010000136.1:0-15733 GCA_038045165.1 Nanobdellota archaeon | reverse complement strand
GAAAACTCAACCTTTCAGGCACAATGTGCTCAATTATTTAGTTCCATGACTATATTCGAAGTAATAATTGAAGATTATTCAAAAAAAGATGATTCTCTTTGGAATTTGATTCTTGGCGGAGAAAAAACAATCTCAGATAAAGAAGCTAAAAAAATGAATGAAACATTAAAAAAAATGAGAAAAGAAAAGGGGTTTAGAAATGGGTTTGGTCTTTGATACTTCCATTTTAATTGAAATAAGAAATAGAAATAAAGATATTCTTGGAAAATTGGAGCAGATAAGAAATTCTTACCCTTCACCTCCAAAGATATCTTATAAGCTATTTTGAGTTTATTTTTAGAATAAGGAATAAAACAGAATAAAAAAAGAAAAAAAGCAAGAGAAAAAATAAAATAAAAATTACTCTTGCCTGTTTGATTATCTGAAGACTTCTATGCCTAATTCAGACATTTCTGACTTCATGCTGGCTTCCTGGCGATAAGCTTTCTTTCCCAAGACATAAGGGGATTTAACTCCAGTCATAATTGTAATGACTCTCACTCTGCTTGCAAACTCTTTATTGATTCTCGCACCAATAATAACCTGCGCATCTGCACTAATGTTCTCTGTGACAAGTTCACCAACATTTGCGAATTCTTCAAGTTTAAAGTCAGGACCGCAGGTGATATGAATTAAAGCTCCAGTTGCTCCTTTGTAATCGACATCCAATAACGGATGCGTCAAAGCTTGTCTGACTGCTTCATCAACTCTTGCAGTTGTGTCTGATTCACCAACGCCAATAACTGCAACGTCGCCGTTCTTCATAATAGCACTAACGTCTGCATAGTCTAAGTTAATCAATGATGGCAAGGTAATAGTTTCCACTATGCCTTTAATCATTGTACTGACTAGCTCGTTCGCTACTGCAAAGGCCTGCTCCATTGGCAAATTACCTGCAATGTCAACCAGTCGATTGTTATCAATAACAATAACAGTATCAACTACTTCAATTAATTCCTGCAAACCAAACTCAGCTTTATCCTGTCTTGCTTTCTCGCATTCAAAAGGCATTGTTACAACACCTATAACTACAGCTCCAGATTCTTTTGCTAATTGCGCAACAACAGGTGCTGCGCCTGTTCCTGTTCCTCCACCCAAGCCAGAAATGATAAATACCATATCTGCTCCGCTGGCTGCTTTTTTAAGCTCAGACAAGGACTCTTTTGCAGCTTCTCTGCCTTTTGCAGGAAAGCCGCCGCATCCAAGCCCACGAGTCAATTCCTTTCCTATAAGAATTTTCTCATCAGCCTTCGTTATGCTCAAGTGTAATGCATCTGTGTTTACTCCATAGATAGTCGCTCCATTGATACCTTTGTTAAAAAGCCAAGTAATCGTATTACATCCTGCACCTCCCGTGCCAAAAACTTTGATGTTTGCCTTTCCAGCACGAAGATCATCAAAACTTATGCTATGGGTAGCTGCATTTTGTATTGCTTCTTTTGCAAAATCAAGTACCATATCTTTTTTTATACCTCCTTTCAATTTTTTTTGTGTATTTAATTAAAAAAATTAGAAAGAGCTAGTATTTATATTTGATTGTTATAAAAAATATAATATTTTTTAGAAATTTTAGATAATTTTAGCGGTGAAGAACCATATACCTCGTGCATAGCGATTACCGCAAAATAAACTGATATAGAGAGCTTTGAATAACCTTCCAATTTTTAAATTACTTTTCCAAGTCCCTTTAAGGTAACAATGTACGCTCAACACCACATTTAAAAACCTCTTTCTCTCAAAAAAGTATATGACAACCGTAGCAATAATCATAAAAATAATGCCTGACTCTCCAGAAACAAACCTTGAGAATATAAAAAAATCTGCAAAATCTTTTCTAGAAGCACAAGGCGCAATGAATATTTCATCTGAAGAGAGGCCAATCGCATTCGGCTTAAATGCAATCATGCTGAAAATGGCTTGGCCAGAAGAAAAAGACACCTCAATAATCGAAGACGGATTGGCAAAAATCGAGCATGTCTCATCCGCAAACATAGAAGATTACAGGCGAGCATTTGGATGAGAGATTCTTTAATTAATATTACGAGCACGAATGCGAGCAGAGCATTTGGATGAGAGATTCTTTAATTAGTGTGCAAATACAAACGCAAAAAAATCTATAAACCCTTTTTTCTTCTCTAAATCATGTCCCTCACACAAGAACAAGTAAAAGAATTGAAAGCCCAGCTTTCAGAGCAGATTCAGCACCTCCAAGAGCCTCAAAAATCTCAAGCCCAAAAGCAAATTGACGACCTCTCCGCAGAAGCCCTCGAAGATCTCGTCCGCCAGCAGCAGGAAAGAAGCTCAGGCACTGAAAAAACAATTTACAGAATGATTGTTGATGGAGAAGTCGCTGCAGTCAAAGCAGGAGAAAACTCTTCAGCGCTGGCTGTTCTCGAAATAAATCCTATCTCTAAAGGCCACATGCTCATCATTCCAAAAGAAATTGTCCAAGACAAAGAAATTCCAAAAGAAGCGCAGGAACTTGCAGAGTCCCTCTCCAAAAAAATAGTAAGGGAGCTCGGAGCAAAAAAAGTCGAAATAATTTCAGAAACAAAATTCGGCGAGAAAATTATTAATCTAATTCCAATTTACGATGCCCCCCTCACTTTGAAATCTCCAAGAAAAAAAGCATCAAAAGAAGAGCTTGAAAAAATAATTATTGAGCTGAATCCAGTAAGAAAGCCAGAGCCAATTATAATGAAAGAAAAACCTGCTCAACTCGAATCTTTAAAACAAAAAAGAAAAGTGCCATAGCTAAAAAAGCAAGCAAAAACGCAGGAATAAACGGAATTCCATCCTTTATCCAAACTCCCTTTTTGTATCTTCTCAGCAATTTAATCTCCTCAATGCTCAAGCCATGAACGCTTTTCCTTATCCATTTTCCTCTGACTTTGACATCTTTTTCAAGCCAGTCTCCTTCGCTGATTTTCCCAGGCAAAACAAATTTTATCATGCATGCAGACTCTACTGCTTTCAAATAAGAATACAGCAGCGGTAAAAACACCAAAAGCAGAGCAACTAACAGCCAATATTCAAATTTAGGAGTAAAAAAGAATAGAATTACTGCGGCAATAACAGCCACGGCAAAAAGCAGCTTGCTTCTTCTCAAATTGCTCCTGAAATTACTCAAAAAACTTTTCCTATTCTTGCCGATTAAATAAATGCTAAAAGAAAGGCTATAAATTGAGCCGAGAAAAAACAAAAGAAAAAGAAAAAATAAAGAATCAAACAGCAGCCCAGAATAACTCTCAAAGGGCAGAACCGCTCCGATTCCCATCAGCAACTTTGCATCTCCGCCGGCAAAAACTCTTCCGTAATAAAAAGCATATGCTAAAACAAAAAAAACCGCAAAACCCAGCAGACCATAAAAGAAAAAGCCAATATCCTTAAAAACAACAGCATAGAAAGCCCTATAGGAAAGAGCAAAAGCAATCAAAGAAAAATTAAGCCAGTTGGCAACTTCCCTTTTTTTTAAATCCTGAATAGCCGCAAAAACAATCCAGATTAAAGCCATTCCAAATAAAAAATAATATTTTTCCATATAAACAATAAAAACCTAATATTTATTAACCTTCTTGCCCAAGCAATAAAATGGTAAAAGATAAAAAGAGGCTTGGAATTTATGTCTTCTGGGCAGTAATTGTTATTCTTGCGATTTTAACATATTCGATATTAAAACCCTATCTCATTGCGCTAATCTCCGCGTTTATACTCGCCTATCTGGTTAAGCCGTTGTATAACTATCTTGAAAAAAAATTGAACAAAAAAATTTCAGCATTTCTTTGTGTTGCTCTCATTGTGCTAATAGTTATTATTCCCCTTGGTTTAGTTGCTGGTCAGATAATTAAACAAGCGCATCTTGCCTTGAATAATGATAGTCTTAAAGAACTATTGAATAAAATCTCATCCGACTCATCTCTAGAACAAACAGGCATCGACTTAGAGCAGATAAAAACAGAGTTTATTGCATTTATCATCTCGCTATTCACATCATTAATAAAATCTCTTCCAGCAATGCTGCTTTCAGTAATAATAACTCTTTGGGGAGTTTATTATATTCTTCTTAATTGGGGGGAGCTTTCATTTAACCTGAAGACTTATCTTCCATTCAAGGAAAAAGAAATAGTGTCTAAAGAGATAGATATTGAAACAAAGGGAATAATTCATGGCACGTTCATAATCGCAATCCTGGATTTTGTCATCGCATCAGTCGGATTTTATCTGCTTGGAATAAAAGCATCTCTTCTTCTTGCCTCAATAATCTCCATACTTACATTCATACCTGGCTTAGGCCCGGGCGTTGTTTGGGTGCCTCTTGCTCTTTTTCACTTATTAACTGGAGACTATTTAGTTGGAATAGGAGTAATATTTATCGGGCTTATCCTCGGCGTATTAATAGAAACCTATCTTCAAGGAAAAATAGTTGAAGAAAAAACTAAAATAAACCCCCTAATCAGATTCATAGGCGTCTTAGGCGGCATTCCAGTCTTCGGCATCTTCGGCTTCATCATAGGTCCATTAATTCTAATCTATACAATAAAGATTCTCAACGGAGCAATGCACAAATAATTTAGATATCGCTCTATAACACATTTATTTAAATATAACGCGCAGGATTATAGATAACACTATAAAATGTTCCACAAAAAAATAGTAATAATTGAGCTGATTATTCTCTTGTTAATAGTAAGCTCTCTGCTCATTCTTCTTCTTTTAAAAGGCCAGTCAATAGCCCCTCCTTCTCTAATTACTGGCAGATAACAAAAAACGCCGATAATTAGTTCTTATTCGCCACAGAATTCTGCACTCTATATTTCCCGCCCTTCTTATATTTATTAAACCTCGCTTTAGCTTTCTTGTCATTCTTGCTCTTCCTTCTTTCAGGCATACCATAATCCATAAACCTCATAAGAAAAACAGCTTTATATTATTTTCTAATTCCCTCTTTCTCATACACATATGTAATAAAACATACAAAATAATCAAAACACTTTAAAAAATTTTAAATGCAGCAAATAGAACCAGAAGCAGAGCCTGCTAAATCTTTTAATCCCGTTACTGCTTTTTTATCTACGCAATCATTTGATGCACTGACTTGATTACCGCCTAAATCATCACACGTAACTAAATTTGCGCATTTTTTATTATTTACATAAAGCTTTGCATTAACTCCATCTTTTTGGTAATCTGCAACACATGCTTTTTTAGTAACCTCATCCAAAGTACCAGTACAAGTCAAACTTTTTGTCAGCAATTTCTCTTCATTAAGATAGCTGCAAGTAACTTTCTTATCACTTGTCGGTGCATTTCTAGTCTGCGTACAATAAGCGTTATTTAATGTATCACCTGCTTCAGACAAAAGATTACACGCACTAATAGCTATCTGCGCCTCTTGCGGAAGATTCTTCGTAGCAGATATAAGAGGATTAAAACTTCCAGTAATAAAAGAATAAACAAGCCAAACAACTACTAATGCTAAAACAATACTAATAATAACTCCCCATGCAGTCGTGTCCCCTTTTTTATCTTTAATCACCATCTTAATATTTTAAGAATCTTGCTATTTATAAATCTTTTGCACTGCCCCTTTCCCGTCAAATTCTATTGTAAGATTAAAATCTCTCTTCAAATCATTCATTCCTCGTCGTGAAGCAGCAAATAAATTCTTAATTTCCAGCAAATAACCGCTTTCGCTCACCCTGATTTCAAATTCGCCATTTCTGATTTTTCCATAAAAATTCCCAAAACTCTCAACTCCGAAATCCCTTGTTTTTGCAAAACTCTTAAAATTCTCCTTCACATCTCCTTCCTTTAAAATGCTCTGCTGTGCAAGCAGCGTCGCTTCTGCAGTCATATACTGCTGGCTGAACTCAACCTCTTCCAAAACACTCGCCATCTCACTCGATTTATCTCCAATTGAAGAATTAAAATTAATAAAATAAAAAACAAGCATTAGCGAAGTTATGAAAATAATAAAAAACAGCAAAGTCATTGCAGGCGCTGCTCCTTTACGATTCATCCTAAGCATTTTCATCCTCCAGGCATGGGCCATAATAATAATCCACATAAATATTACTGCTTCCTTTTCCTGAAGGAAGAGTTATAGAAGTTGAGTGAAACATCTTATTTTCAGAATATCTAAGAATTATTTTTTCAAGAAAAGAAGAGCTTACCGCCTCTCCATTTTCATATTGAAGAAAAACTTTTATATAATTAGAAGGAGCGCCGTCCATATCAAGTGCTCCTCTCAGCCTCTTTGAAGGTTTCGCACTATCTGAATAAACAAAAGCAAGGCAGGGCTTTTCAGCATTAACTATTTGTTTTAACAAGCCTTCAAATTTTGGAGCATTGACATGATCAACTCCGTTGCGATTTAGAAAAATCAAAGCATCTGCAAGAAGCATTTTTTGTTTCTCTCCATCAATGGAAAATTCAACTTGCTGAAGAAGCGGATTAGAACTGCCAAAACTTCCCGTGCCAATTATTTCCCTGCTATTCTTAATTTTTGAAAGAGAAATTGAAAAAATCATAAACGCTCCGACAACAACAGTCAGCAGTAAAAAAACTAAAAATCCGACTATAAACGTATCGAGCTGAGCTTTCTTCCCAAAAGTCTTAGCCATTTTCTCTCCTAATTTGATGGTTGCTCTTAGTTATAATTTGAAAATCTTCATCCCCCTTGCTAACAAAACCCTTGCTGCATCCTCCAAAATACTCTTTATTTCCAATTAAATCGCACGAAACAAAATCACTTCCCAGCTGAAATAAAATTCTCCCCTCTTCGCAGTTTTTCTCGCATATTTTAATTGCAAGTCTTGTTTCATTCAAACTCTCGGAAAGGACTTCTTTGCTCAATCCACAAGTCGCATAAAACATCTCTGGCTTGCTAAAATCAATTAGATGGTAAGCCAAACAATCCTGAATGCGATAATTTAAAATACTCGCCTCTGCCTCGCGAAAATCATAATCTCCCCCAAAAAATATTCTAATGCCTAAAGCAAGCCCTCCTGCCCCTATAACTAATAAAAACAAAAACCAGATTACCATCACTTGGCTTCCAACTGTCTCTCCTTCTTTGTTCATTTCTCCTCTCCCTTCTCATCTCTTGAAATAACCTTGAACTTCAAAACATTTGTAGGCACCCCAACTTCAACTCGCGCATCTGTAATATTAACATCATTAAAATAAGAAAAATGGCTATTTCCAGAAGTTCTCAATTGCACAATAATTTCATGGGCTGCATTGTCAAACCTCACCATTCTCTGAAAATCCATAAACCCATTTTTCTGAGCAATCACACTCGCATAATGAATGTCCATTGAAACTTCATCTCCTGGCTTAGTCAAATCAACAGCCCTTGCAATTTCCTTTGCATAATAATCTTCCCAAACTCCTGCTCCGTTTCTGTTCTGGCTGATAACAGCTAAAATAAAAATTAAAAATAATACTGTGAGTAATATATAAACAACATTGCTGGTAAGAAAACTGCTCAAATCTCCTTTTTTGTTCCAAGTCATTTTGCTCAAATATCTCATATTAGCGCCTGTTGATTTTCAATATACTTCAGTTCTATTTTCTCATTCGTAGAATCAGAATGGTAATAAATCTGAGCAAAATCTTTATCTTTTTTCATAACTAATTCGACCAATGGCGCTCTTAAAGAGATATATGGAACTGGTGAGCCAGATGCATCAATGGATGCAACTCCAACTTTTTCAATATCAAGCTTTCTGCAAATGCCTGTCTTGAGGTCTTGGCAAATGCCATTCTTCCCATAGACATTTTCATGCAGCATCCTCTTATTAGAATCATACATCTGACCTGTGTTTCCTTTTTTACATATGCATATGCAACTCTCAAAATAACATCTTTCGGGCTTTCTTCCCACAGGTTCTTTTTTGCTAAAAGAAAAAATAAACCAATCGCATTCGTCTGCTTTTTTGCACGGGCTCTGAACATTAAATGAAGTGCTCTCCCCATTCCCCTTCAAAGCATTCATTTTGTTCTCTATAAAATTAATTGCAGTTTGCGCTCTTTGGTATTCATCATTCATTAAAGCATTCCAGATTAAAACAACGACTCCTCCAAGAATAAGCAAGCAAAGCACAGCTATAATAATTCCAGGCACAGAATCCATAATCAAAGTTCCTTTTTTATTTCTTCTCATGGTATGCTTTCAATATAATCGCAAAGTTTGTTGATTTCTTTGGCATTATACGGAAGTATTTCCACCATTGAACATCCAGTCTTTGATGAAATTTTTTCATTTATCTTGGAGTTTCCCTCTCCAGGAATCGTCACTTCTCCGCATTTGCCCGCAGCAGCAACTCTTCCCTGATGGACATTCAGCGAAACATAACCTGCAGCAACACCCCCAGCAATTGCAGTAATAATTGGATACCTTACAACTCCCCTTGCCATCTGCCAAACTCCCTTTGCAGTTGTCATTGGCGCAAAAATAAAAGAATAACCAACAGCAGTCCCTCCAAGCCCTATCAATTTCGTGAAAACCTTTTCATAATCTTCAGGCTTAATCTGCATAAAGATAACTGCACTCTCTGGCTCTGTGCCTGCAAAACTAAATTGCTTTGCTTTATCTTTTTCTAATTTTTCAAAGTTACTCAAAAGAGTTCCATCATCAATTTTAGTATAAGAAGATACAGCTTTGTCAGTAAACGCCTGCAAGTAAGTTAAACTGCTCTCTGGCGCCTGATGCGTCTGCAAAAAATCACCCATATTCACTTTATCTAATATCAAATCAACTCTTTTGCTGTCAATAGCTACTCTCGAGCAAATCACGCAAACTGACTTGGTCGCCTCAAATCCCTCCATCGTAGCAAGGCTATGAAATAAATCTAATTTTCCCTCACCCATCATTTTCCAGCATTCGAACATTGCCTTTGCATTTGCATCAGCAACTTGGCTTGCTGCAGAAGAATCATCCTTATTTAATGCAATTGGCGTGGCGATTTTCTCGCCTGCAAAAGAAAAAGCACACTTTCCCCCGCTATCACTCAAGCAAATTTTCTGCGTCTTGCACTTCAATGGAACATAAGATTGCGCAGATGACGGAACAGTCGCGCGTGTCAATACTGACATATGGCAAACCTGCTGCTCAGATAACTGCTCAACGCCAAGCTGTGAAACAAAAATTGCAACTATGATAAATCCCAGAATAGCAAAAATCAAAAGTGCAATTTGCGTCGATGTCAGCTCCGCCTTTTTATTCCCTCTCTTTCGCATATAATCTCAAAGAAACCAAGGTTTATAACAATTACTAATAACAAACTCGCGATAAGTATCTGCCCGCTCACGACAGAATGGAAAGGTTTAAATACATATACTAATTATAGTGTTTATACTAAAATCAAATATATAAACAAAATGGTAACTTTTACTATATCAATACCTGAAGAATTAAAGAAAAAGATAGGTGAGCATCCTGAGATAAATTGGGCAGAATATCTTAAAAAAAGATTTATAGAAAGAATGATAGAATTGAAAAAATTTGAAGAGTTAAAAAGCAGAGGGAAAATATAAGGTGGCTTCTTTAACTTTATCTGTAAGCGAAGAAATGAGGAATCAGTTAAAGGCATTTCTTTGGGTGAACTGGAGCGAAATAGCAAGAGAAGAGGCAATAAAAAAGTTAATCTTTGAAAATTATATTAAAACAGGAGATATAACTGATGAGGAATGGGCTTTCTGCGAGAAAATAGACTGGCATCCTGTCGATGAATTGCCTTTAAAAGAAGAATTTATTAAAAAAATAAATAAGATAAAAAAAGAAAAAAGCATAAAGTTTAAGAGTGTGGCTGATTTAAGAAAGATTATAGAGGGTTAAAATGTATGCTCTTGAAATAAAGCCAGAATTACAAAAAATTCTTAGTAAACTTTCTAAAAAGGATAAAAAGACATATGAAGCAGTTATGAAAAAAATTGAAGAGATTTTAGAGAATCCACAGCACTATAAGCCATTAAGGTATGATTTAGCAGGAGAAAGACGAGCCCATATTATGAAAAGTTTTGTTTTAAAATTTGAAGTTAATGAGGCAACAAAGACAGTCTGTTTTATCTTTTTTGGGCATCATGACGAAGCTTATAAGAGATAAATTATCCAGATGGCAATGCCGGAGGTTGGGGTATTGAGCTTCCGCCAGGAATTATTGAAGTTCCATCTCCTGAAAGCAAGAAATAAATTCCAACTCCAACGGCTACAAGAATTAAGATTATTAAAATCCATGTCCATACGCTCATTCCTCTTTTTGATCTTATCATTTTAAGTTAATTGCAAGCTCCATTATTACATCCATTGGGACATGCTATAAGTTCAGCAGCAGAATCTTCATTAGCACAAGTAAACTCATATACAAAACAATTACTGCCTGAACAGGTTGAAGTTGAACCTCCTTGACCCCCATTAAAAGATTTATCAAAACAATAATCTTCTCCTCCACTCCTATCTCCACTTACTTTTCCTTTTTGTGACACCACTCTTCCTCCATCGCTATCAGAACAAATAGCTAGTGATGAATCTCCTTGTATACAGGCACCATTTCTACAAACATATCCTTCGTCACATTTGATAGCTAGTATCTTAAAAACACTATTTCCCTCGCAAATTCCTTCTTTAACAACACCAACTCTATATGAAACTCCCATCATTTCATTCCAATAAGTATAATCACACTCATCAGTAAAAGTATTATCGTAAAGTGACCTATTGGAATGATAACTAATAATACCTAAAATATTCTTGTTATTTTCATCACTGTCCTCACATTTTGTTGTTTCTTCAACATATCCAGTTTCTCTAGTTCCTGATGTAGCAGCCCCACTATTTCCAGGTAATTTTGGAGGACTAATTCCACCATCACTTGAACCATCAACAAAAGAACAATTATTTCCAACTTTGATTAATAATCCATGACTTGCCATATCGCTCGGAAGTTTCATATTCAAATCTAAATCTTTATACTCTTTGAAATAATAGTAAGCTTTTTGTATGTCACAATTTCCTTTCAAATCATTCAAACTATTTCCCAAAGCTCCTTGGGTTACGGAAATAAAATTCCATCCACTTTTTAAGTTTCTTTGACTAGTTGGAATCATATCGTCTGTTTGATATTGAATCATTCCATTTCTTTTAACATAAACCCAGACGGATGAAGAATAAAGAGGGCTCCTGTCCGAACCATAATAATTTTCCTCATCTTGAAATTTTGAATCTTCTAAATTTGGATGTATTCTAATATATTTCTTCTGTGATGGAGAATAGTAGAATATAGCTAAAATATCTTCTTTCTGAATATCTGATTGAGAAGTTATCTGTGATAAAGTGTATAAGCCCCCATTAAATACATTCCATCCTTGAAACGCTGAAGCAGTATAGATGATATTGTCTTCATCTCCGTTTATATCTTCGCTATATGCAGAAACAAAAACTACAGTCCAACTAAAAGCATTAAACTTATTGGTAAAATTATTTTTTGTTTCATCTTAATATATACATTTCAGAACAAGTTTTTAAAGCTTCCGCAAAAATTTTTATCTTTTTCGTCTGCCCCATCACACTATTAAACTCCAAAACTGAAAGTTTTGGCTATCTGTTTTCTGAAAGAAAACCTTTCGTGCTTTTTCCATTGGGCAGGGGTTTGGAAAATAAGAAATTTAAATTTTAGCCGAAGAAAAAATTTCGTTGAACACTAAATATAGTGAAAAACATAAATAATTGAGCAAAATTGTATGTTTTTCCCTCGATACTAAGAAAATTAAGTTTGCGCAAACTCCCTACTTTAGTTCGAGAGTAAGCAAACTTAATTTTCGAGGCTTCAGGAATGAAATTCCTGAGAGTGCTCAGAAACTTCGTTTCTGACGTGCTCAAGACATCAGGAATTCCATGAAAGAATTCCTGAACGAACACGCTCCGGAATTTATTCCGGAGTTCTTGACATTCAATGACCAAACTGCTCAATTAATTAAGTCCTTGAATATAACTAAAAAACAAATTTTTTGCAATCAAATAAATTCCATAACCTATAGCAATAGAGAATATAATCCATAAAAGTGCATCAACCAATGTCTCTCCAACAAACCCCTTTTTTTTCATCTTGTTCTGCATCATTTTAATTCTCCTCAGCCCCGACAGGTTTATTCAAATCAACAATTAAATCATTATCAACTCTAGTCACATTAAAATAATTTGCCTTAAGTTTTGGATTTTTCTTATCTTTTATATCATAATATCTAAATTTATTCGCTTCGCTCAAAACATTATCTCTCCACTTCTCAATACTATTCATTATTTCCTGCGCACTAAAACCAGAAACCAAATCATACTTTTCCTCATTTGCTTTTACTAGAGTTTTAATCTCTCCGCTATTTATTAATTTTGTTGCTGCGTTTATTCTTAAAACAATATTTATATTCGAAATTGCAGCATCATTATTAAGATAGTTTAAAGTGCAAGGAATATCAACCATTCCAACTTTTGTTAAATCTGCAACAGCTCCATCTATTTTTTTATAAACCCGCTCAATCCACATCTTGTGGTAATCACAAACAAGTTCATAATTATCATTTATCTTGGCATTCCAACTATCTCCTCCTACAGCATTTTTTTTCAAAACCAAAATACTAATCTCGCCTCCATTTATCTTCCCAAGATATACTTTAACTGCAGAATTGCTTTTTTCATAAACAGAGCCAGAACCAATAGGAATATTTATTACTCTTCTCTTAAGACCATCAATTAAGATTTCTCCAACAACCTTCTCTTCAGTTTTATCTTCTCGTTGATACAGCTTACCATCAGCATTAAAAATATACTCTCCCCCATTCAAAGAAATATAATCAGCAAAAAACATAGCTCCGATTTTAACAGGCTTGCTAAATGGCCCATCTATACGCACATACTTTTTATTTCCTCCAGCTTCCGTTATTTGCATAACTGCTCCCTCCCTCTCTGTAAAATAAAATCTCCTGAAATCTTCCTTCATTAAAGCGCTTTCTGCTCTTTTCTTGTTAAATTCATAGCTTTGAAAATCCCTCCACTCTGTTCCAGTATAATATTGCACCGTTTGTTCAGCAATGCGATAGCGGAACAAACCAATATCTTCTGCAAGAGATTTAGTCAAATTAAAATCAGGCAGGTTCTTAAAAAAGGGAATAATTGTACCTTTGGCAGGTCCTGCAATCAAATTTCCAGCAAGCATAAGCACAGCCAAAGCAATAACCAATGAGATAATAACAGTTACAGCTTCTATTCCTCGCCTATTTCTCATTTCCCAAACCTCAAAAAGTCCTTAATAAACTGAATTGCTCCTGTTCCCTTATCTTTCTGAATAATCGCGATATAAACAACAATCCCCACAACAAATAGCATTAAAAGTAACGGAATCAGGAAATCCCAACCAATAAACCCCTTTTTACAGCCGCGCTTCATAGCTCTATTATCCCATTGCGCTTTATTAAGTTTACTCTCGTTCATATTATATAATTCCTAAAAAGTAATGTTCTTTTCACTAATCTATAAAATTTATTCCAACACGAAGCGTCCCGAGTATTCAAGTTCGTTCTCAGCCGACTTCGAGCGTAATCGCAAATGCTTTTATTTAGAATTTATGGCTGGTGAGCATTAGGGAGGGGGCGACATAAAATGTCAGAACCACTGAAGATAATTTGCAACACCTAAGAATAAGAGCACCAAACCTGCAATCAACAATACAATTCCAAGAATTAAAGATACTTTAATTGCGGAATCTTCACCATATTTTTGATAATAAGTTGATTTATCATGTTTATCTCGCTTAAGTGCTTGATAAAGGAAGGGACTTTTATGAAATGCTAACCATAGTATTCCAAGCAATGTAAGAAATATCCCTCCGCCCCAAAAGAATACAACAACTTCTTCTGCAACCATTATAGAATGGAATATTTTAAGTATTTAAGACTTTCTCCGCGCCGTCGGGTGGGGATAGGATTAATCTTGCTTTTACCCCGTCAATTTTGTTTAAGCATGATAGGCGCAACATATCTACCCGAAGTGCAAACAAGGAGTCTCGAGAGGCATCAGATGTCCGCGCTTTGTTCTTGAATGCAATTGCTGGCTATTTCCCAAATGCACCAAACCGCACAATTTATAATATCTTTCTGCGATACTAATTCATAAAAAAGAATGGTAAAAGCAGAAGATATAATTAAAAAATACAGCAGGAAAATTGAATCAGAAATCAGCTCGCCGCTCACAGGCGAGCAATCCAAAGATTACACTCAGTTCAAAGAAGATATGATTCAAGAAATTTCAAGCTACGAGCGCTGGGCAAAATCTCTCGGCAGTTTTATAAAAATAAACCCGTCAAAAAAAGATGAGGCAAAAATTCAAAAATACCTTGAAGAAGCGCACATTGACGTTACGCCAGCTCAATCAACAACTCTCGCAGCAATCTCATTTATCTCAGTATTCCTACTCACAATACTCATATCAATATCTATCTACTTAATAACTTCCGCCGTGACATTGTCTCCTGCGCTGACAGCTTTCTTTTTTTTAGGAATACTCGCAAGCATCTTTATTTTTTATTACACTTATAGTATGCCTCAGCGTCTGGCAAATTCCTGGAAATTAAAAGCCTCCTCTCAAATGGTGCCTGCAATTCTTTACGTAGTTGTTTATATGAAGCACACATCTAATTTAGAAAGAGCAGTGGAATTTGCTGCCCAGCATCTCGAAGGTCCGCTTGCTCTTGATTTCAAGAAGATATTTTATGACGTAGAAACTGCAAAGTTTTCAACAATAAAGCAATCTCTTGATAATTACTTGGAAAGATGGCTGGAATACGCTCCGGAATTTGCAGAAGCTTTTCATTTAATAGAATCTTCTCTTTACGAGCCTTCAGAAAACCGAAGAATCCAAATTCTGGAAAAAGCACTGCAAGTAATTCTCGACGGAATTTACGAAAAAATGCTGAAATATTCAAGAGCAATCCGCAGTCCGCTGACAAATGTCTATATGCTTGGAATTATTCTTCCAACTCTTGGCTTGGCGATTGTTCCTCTTGCTTCAACACTTCTTCAGGGAGCAATTAAATGGTATCATCTTTTCATTCTTTTTAATATAATAATTCCATTTTTGGTTTTCTTTATGACTTCTGAAATTCTTCTGAAAAGGCCTGGCGGCTATGGAGATTCCTCCATTTTAGAGCTAAATCCAGATTACTATAAATACAAATCACGCAAGCCCTGGGCGAAGGCAGCAATAATAGCGATTCCCTTTTTAATTCTGGGATTTTTGCCGTTTATCTTTCAAATACACCCGCTGACAAATGCGCTCGGGCTGCAAAGCGATTGGACTTTTGAACAGCTGGGCTTCTCATTTTCTCCAGATACAAAACTTTTTGATTTCAGAACAATAAATGAGTCAACCTCGGTATCTTCTAAGTCATTTATCAAATCCCATACTGTCGGTCCATTCGGTCCCTTGGGAGTTCTTCTCAGCCTCTTTATTCCATTTTCAATTGGCTTGTTTTTTCTAACATCGTATAAATTAAAAACCCGGGAGTTAATAAAATCAAGAGAAAATACAAAAGAGCTCGAAGAAGAATTCACAAACTCTTTATTCCAGCTGGGAAATCGCCTTGGTGATGGCGTTCCTGCAGAAATTGCATTTTCCAGAGTCGCTCAGTCTACACAAGGGCAG
>JBBSYR010000135.1:0-11605 GCA_038045165.1 Nanobdellota archaeon | reverse complement strand
TAAAAAACAATGGCGGATGTAGTTTAACGGTAGAATGCAAGACTGTGGCTCTTGAGACGAGGGTTCAACTCCCTCCTTCCGCTCTTTACAAAAAAATGGGGGCAGGCATCTGGATTATACAATCTAAAAACCTCTAGATAAGTTTTTATAGAAGCTAATATTCTTTTTAATATGCATTTATTTAGGAATTTAAAGAAAGAAACCAATAACATTATCTTGAACTTGCTTTTTGCTATATTGAATCTTCTGGTTATTGCATTGTTCTTCAAAAATGCAATTCTGACTTGTATTCTGTTAGGCATATTAGCCATATTATCAATGTTTGTTTGGAAATGCCCCCTGACGATAGCGACATTTTCAGTAATGGCTGTTATTTTCATTATCCCTGAAATTTATTTCGTTAAAATAGGAATATGGGAATATACCTTTGCTAATTTTTATAGCATTCCTGCTTGGTTGCCGATTTTATGGGGCAACACAGGCATATTTATTTACAGAATGGCTATAGAATTTGAAAGACTGGGTTTTCATAAATAACCTTTAATTTTTTCCAATTCAGTAATCTTTATAAGGAAAAATAAATTCAATATTAAAAACAATGAAGAAATTGCTACTAATCTCATATAAAAACAAACAGGAATTAATTCAAAAAAGGCTGAATGAATTTAGCTCTCTTTCAAGAGAAAAACAATTTGATGAATTTATTTTCTGTCTCTTAACTCCTCAAAGCAATGCAAAAAAGTGCTGGGAAGCTGTAGAACAGCTAAAATTACTAGAAAAATGGAATACTCAAAATATAATCGAAATACTAAAAACAAAAACGCGATTTCACAACAATAAAGCCAAATATCTTCTAAAAGCAAATCGCTCTTTTAGCATCATCTCACCATCTTTAAAAGATAACAATAACAAAAACATAAAAGAGCTGAGAAATTTCATAGCTGATAATGTAAAGGGCTATGGCTTAAAAGAGTCCTCTCACTTTTTGAGAAACATAGGCAAATCACACAACCAAATTGCAATTCTCGACCGCCATATCCTGAAAAATCTTCTCAAATTGAATATCATCACCCAAAAAGACACAAAAATAAAGAATAAAGTCCACTATCAAGAAATAGAGCAAAAGTTCCTCTCCTTTTCAAAGAGCATCGGCATTCCCCTCGACTCTCTTGACCTTCTGTTCTGGAGCAATGAAAACGGAGAAGTTTTCAAGTAAGCCCCACCGAATAAAAGAGAAATTCAGAAGTAATTAACGCATTAACCGAAAAGCTTATAAATTAGATAAGCTACTAATAGATTAATGAAAGAGTTATTAGAAAATGCAGATGAATTCATTGCTTCAGCAGAAGATAATCTAATAAAGGAAAGGTACAATGCTTCAGTTTCAGATTTCTTCAAAGCAATTGCAAATCTCTGTGATTATCTGATTTACAGAGAAATAAAGCTCCTGCCAAAAAATCACAAGGAAAGATTTGACTTGTTGCACACGCACTTTAAAGAAATATCGGAAAATCTATCTGATTTATTTCAATTATACAGAGAATCCTACAATTTAAGATTGAAAAAGGAGGATGCTTTAAAGTTAAAACACTATGCTTATGAACTCAAAAAATTTGTCAGCTCTAAAGAATAAATTAAAACACCTACTAAAAGATAAAGAGATACTGGACATCATAGTCTTTGGCTCATTCATTAAAGGCAAAACTCTGCCATCAGATATTGATGTCGTCCTAATTACAAATAAAGAAGCAAAACATTCTATTGAGGGTTTTCATATAAGCACTTTAAAACCAGAAGAGATTTTTACCTCTCCCCCCTCATTGGTCAATACGCTTTTAAGAGAAGGATACAGCTTAAAAAATAACTCTTCCTTTGCAGAATCATTAAAATTCAAAAGTAAAGTTCTTTTTACCTATGCACTAACTAATATATCTCCCTCAAAAAAAGTCAAAATAGTGAATATCCTAAGGGGGAAAAATAAATCTCCTGGTTTAGTAAATGAGAAAAAAGGTGAATGGCTTGCAAACCAGGTCTTTCTTATCCCTATAGAAGAAGAATATCTCTTTGAACAGTTTTTCATTAATTCAAAAATTAAATTTAAGAAGTTCAATCTATTAATACATTAACTAAAAATGAATAAAAGTAAGAAAAAGCTTAATACGTTAATTAAAAGAAAAAACCTGATTCAAATGTTAAAGGCAAATGGAATTAAAAGAACAAATAAAGAAGCTTTGGAATTTATGGAAAATTTAATCAAAGAAAACTTAATTAACACACTCCAATTCGCAAAGCAAAACATGGAAATTCACGGCAGAAAAACTCTTATGCCTGAAGATATTCAAGCATCCCTCATTCCCAAAGGCAAGCACGATTACTTTGAGATTTAACACGAAAAACATACTAACTGCCAGTTAGTACTCTCCCCAGAACATACTAACTGCCAGTTAGTACTAAGAAAGCTTTATAAATGATAACTTCCTAATACATTAATGATAGAAACTAATAGAATAAGAGACGTACTGCTCAGGCAAAAAGAAAATTTATTTGCAAAAAAGAGCCTAGTCACTAGAGAAATTCTCAAGAATATTTTAGAATTTTTAAATGATAAAAGAATAATAATTATTTCTGGAATGAGAAGAGTTGGAAAATCTACTCTTCTGGGAGAAATAATGATGCAGCTAAAATCCCAAGATAAAAAATATTGCTATATCAATTTTGAAGATGAGGCTTTTTTGGGTTTTGAAGCTAAAGACTTTGAAAAACTAAATGAAATATTGATGGAAGTTTATGGTTCTGGAGATTATTATTTCTTTGATGAAGTTCAAAATATCGAAAACTTCGAGTCCTTTATCAGACGAATTCAAGACGATGGAAAAAAGATTTTTTTAACTGGCTCTAACTCTAGCTTATTAAGCAAAGAATTTGGAACCAAACTCACTGGCAGATATAAGATGTTCGAACTATACCCATTTTCATTCAAAGAGTTCTTAATTAAAAAAGAGATTCCTCTACAAGAGGATTTAAGGTTTACAACCGAAAAAAAAGCGCAGATAAAAGCGCATTTTATGAATTACATGGAGCTTGGAGGAGTTCCAGAATATTTAGAGAATAAAGACCAAAATTATATCCAAACAATTTATGAAAACATTATTTTTAGGGATATAATCTCCAGATATAATATCAAAAGCCAGAAAATATTAAGAGAACTCGTGAATATTCTTTCTTCAAATATCTCTTCGCCGTTTACCTACAATTCTCTAAAAAAATCCTTAAATCTTTCGAACGCCATAACTGTAAAAGATTATATCTCTTATTTAAGCAATAGTTATTTATTCTTTGAAGTTTTAAGGTTTGATTACTCAACTATAAGACAACTTTCTTTTCCTAGAAAAATTTATATTATAGACCTCGCATTTTTTAATATAGTCGGAGTAACTTTTAAAACAAACTTTGGTAGAATATTTGAAAATCTCATGTTTATAGAGCTAAAAAGAAGAAATAAGGAAGTTTTTTACTTTCAAAAAGAAAAAGAATGCGATTTTGTTATAAAACAAGGAAATAACGTCTCAGAAGCAATTCAGGCCTGTTATCAGCTTACAAAGGAAAACAAAGAGCGGGAAATTTCAGGATTGCTTGAAGCCATGAAAGAGTTTAAGTTAAAACGCGGGCTTATTCTAACCTACGAGCAGGAAGAAGAATTAACTATCGAAGGCAAAAAAATCCTCATCCAGCCCGCTTGGAAATGGCTTATTGAGGGGTGAAAGCTACGCCCGCCCTTATCTTCTGGAGCAATGAAAACGGCGACGTTTTCAAGTAAGCCCCACCGAGTAAAAGAGAAATTCAGAAGCAATTAACGCATTAACCGAAAAGCTTATACAATTACTTTGAGATTTAACATGAAAAACATACTAACTGCTAATTAGTACTATCCAAATAGCAGTATCTATAAAACATAGACGACAAGATTTTTTTGGCTATTTTTTGTAGTCGATAGGAAAAGTATAAGTTATATGAAATTTCAAGCTATCTTAAAGTATTGTGAAGAATAAGATAATTATTATCGTCAATAAGATTATTTTGTGATTACTAAGTTTACCTTGCTGTGAAATATCCCACGACGATGCTTTATACTTACCAATAGCATACTAACTGCTAATTAGTACTAAGAAAGCTCTAAAAGATGCATATTATTTTGTGCAATGGTAATGAACAAAAAGCTATTGTTTTGTGCAATGGCAATGAAAAGATTTATAAATATCCTTTTTGTTATATTTTTATGTTATCAGAAGCAGAAATAAAAGAAATACTTGTAAGGCAAAGAGAAACAATTCTCAGCAAGAAGTACGGCATAGAAAGAACAATCTTAAGAGAGGTAGAGTCTAAGATTAAATTGCCCCAGGTTGTTGTGTTAACAGGATTAAGGAGAAGCGGCAAATCCACATTATTGAGGCAGTTAATAAAAAAGCATTATCAAGATGAGGATTTCTATTATATAAACTTTGAAGATGAAAGATTATTCAATTTTCCAGCAAATGAATTCAATAGGCTTTATGAAGCATTAATAAGCTTATATGGAAAAAAGAAAACCTTTTTTCTTGATGAAATTCAAAATGTAACTAACTTTGAAACATTTGTAAGAAGATTATATGAAGAGGGCATTAAATTTTTTATAACTGGCTCAAGTGCAACCCTATTGAGCAGAGAATTAGGAACAAAACTTACTGGCAGGCATGTGGATATTATTATCAGACCATTTTCTTTTTTAGAATTTTTAGAATTAAATAAAGCTTTTAGCACAAAGAAAGAGCCTATTTACAAAACAGAAACCAAAGTAGAGATTAAAAAGTATTTTGAAGAGTATTTAATAAAGGGCGGTATGCCTGAATATTTGATTTATAATGATTCGGAGTTATTGACAAGAGTTTATGAAGATACTATAATTAAAGATATAGCAGTAAGATACAAAGTAAATAATACGGCAGTTCTAAGGCAGCTATATTCGTATTTAATAAACAATTTTGCTAATAAATTCAGCTATAATTCCCTTAAAAAAGTTACTAACATTAAAAGTGTTAATACAATTAAAAAATTTATATCTTATCTTGAAGAGACTTATTTTGCTAAAACAATAAATAAATTTGATTACTCATACAAAAAACAGATAATAAATGATAAAAAGTTTTATATCTTAGACAATGGGTTTATTGGAGTTCTTTCTAATAAAATAACTAAAGATTATGGGTGGCTATTAGAAAACCTAGTCTTTAATTGCTTAAACAACAACCATGAAGTCTTTTATTATTCTAAGGGCGCCGAATGTGATTTTCTCATTGTTAAAAATAAAGAAATAAATCAAGCAATTCAAGTCTGTTATGAATTAGATGAAAAAAACAAAGAGCGGGAAATTTCAGGATTGCTTGAAGCCATGAAGGAGTTTAAATTAAAGAAGGGGCTTATTCTAACCTACGAGCAGGAAGAAGAACTAAACGTCAAAGGCAAAAAGATTCTCATTCAGCCCGCTTGGAAATGGCTTCTTGAAGAATGAACAAAGAATCTTTAATCATCTCCAAAATGGAAATTTAAAAGCATTGCTCTGCTTTTCTTTTTGCGATTCTTCCAACTTTTCTTCCGAAAATTCATTTTGATTTTCACCGCAAAACACTGAAGGCGTCCTTTTTTCTTTTTCCGGAGAATTATTTTTAATTACCTTAAATCTTCTGTAAAAAATTTCCACATTTTTATCACAAACAAAATCATGCTGCCTGAAGCCTCCTCCGAATGTTTTTGGAATATGCATAAGCTCATGAATTATCACTTTATCTTGTTCATCTTGGCTCATCTTGTCAAATCGCTCCAAGAACTCTATCGCATAAAACGCATTTGTCTTCATTGCTTTTTGCATTAATTTTCCTAAAGTATGACAACGAGCAATTGTTCTACGGGAAGAAGAGCCTCTGCTTCTCAAGCATTCAACTCTTGAAATATTTATGTGATTCAAGCTTAATATACTTACAACTTCTTCCATCCTCTTTTTTAAATCAGGCGCATCTTCATATCTCATAACTAAAACAAAAACAAGTAGTTTATAAGCATTTTGAATTTTTTCAAAATCCTTTAAAGAAAAACATTTAAATATAAAGAAATTGTTATAACAGAAGAAAAAAGAGCAACATGAATAAGATTATTGGTTATATATTAACAGGGATAGGAATTGTTTGCTTAGCCATCTCTGGAGTCCCTTTTATAAGAAAATTGTTTTCATTTATACCTAAATCAATACTAGCAGGGCCCTATTTTTTAATTGGCAGTTTGGCACTCATAGTTATAGGCGTGGTATTACTAGCTTTCAACAGCAGAAATTCAAAACAACCAAAAGAAGTTCCAATTTATGACAAAGAAGGCAAGACAATTGTGGGCTACAGAAGAATGGCTGAAAAATAATCAAGTTTAATTTTTAAGCTCTTTTAACGCCCAGGTCTTTTAATTTTTCTTTTATTTCCTTGATTCTTCTTTTTCCATATTCACTATTTTCCCATTTATACGCTTTTTCTAACTGATCCAAGAGATCAAGAACTGCCCTGTCTTTAATTGCTCTTTCCATTCTTTTTATTTCATGCATAGAAAAATATACTCTTATTTGCCTATCAAACAAAAAGGCCAAAACTATTATAGCAATAACAGCGACATAAATCCAACCACCTACACTGCTAATACTGTCTTTTTGATTAAACAATAGAATAGTAAGGATTGCGATATACAAAGCCCAGCAAAGCCTTCTTCCTGCAGAGCTTTCAATTGATTTATGAATAAAATAAAAGAAAACAAGAAATGGAATAATAGTAATTAAAGTAATGCCTAAAGTTCCATAAGGCAGCAAAATCCCATTGATCAGCTGATTTTCAGAGATAAATCTTACTGCAAATACTGAGATTACTAAAGCGATAATAAATATCACTGTTTTATTGTCTTTAAAAGCGGGAATTGTTGTAGCAATTGCGCGAATAACGACGAAAAGCAAAACCAAAATCAAGACTTTTGCCAGAAAGAATTCACTTGTTATAGGCGTGCCGATAATTGCTTCAAAAAAGGGAGAATAAAAAGCCTTAAACACTTCAATGCCATTTGTTATTGCGTTACTTACAGAACTTGCATCAAAGGCGCTGACAAATGGAATAAGAAACGCAAAAGATATAAAATAAAAAACTGCCTTTAATTTACTCTTAATATTCATGTCTAATTAAAATAAGCAGACTTTAAAAAGATTGCTCAAATTTAGGATTCAGAAAACTCTTTAAACTTCTTTTGTTTTTATAAAACATGCAAAAAAGCAAAGGGGTATTTGTTTCAGTGTTGTTATTTTTAATTTTAATAAGCATCTTTTTCGTCTCTGCCGAAAATAATTCAATCAGCAAGCAAAATAGTAGCATAACCAAGAATGATTCCAGTGCTTTAACAAAAGAGCTCGTAATTCCCCCCCAGATTGAGAAGGCTGCAAGAATTCTATTCGGCTTGGCTGAAAATGAAAAACTTGACCTGCAAAAAATTATTGTTTTATTTGCCCTCCTATTAATGGTTGTTGCAATAACAAGCGAGATTATGGCGCTTGTTCCTTTTCTTGGCGAAGGAGTGAAATCAAAGCTTGTAGGATTAATTATTGCCCTTATTGGCTCTGTAGCCGGCGCATTAATTGAGGTATACAATTTTCTCTTTGGAATTGTAGGAATATTCAAATCTCCAGGCGCTTGGCAGATTTTAAAAATAGTTATTATCCTTTTTATCCTCAGTATTTTCTGGCTTGGCGCACATTATCTAATAAAAAATATTCTCAGAAAAGATAAAACTGAAGCTGCAGGGCGCGCAGGCTTTAAAGTTGGCTCTAGAGTTTAAATTGTATTTTTATTACTTAATTTAAATAAAAAATATTTTTATGTTAAAAATCAAAATCTAGAAAGATTTATAAATAAGCTATTTGTTAATAAAATATGCTAGATAAAAAGAGCAATAGGGGTTTAGGGTTGTTTATTCTCGGTATTTTTGTCATTTCTATTCTAGTTGCAATTGCTCCTGCGCAAGCAGCACCTACATCCAATATTGCAGCTGCAGTTGAAAAAACTATAAATCAAATAGTAGATATTTCAAAACCTGTATTAAAATTAGTAGTTGGTTTTCCAGATGGATCTGTTGCTGGCGAACTTGCAATGCGTTTTCTTGTTTTTCTTTTAGTAACCATAGTTATTTATGGTATTTTAAATGACACTAACATCTTTGGAACTAAAGCGCCACTGAATGTTATGATTGGAGTAATAGTTTCTTTAATTGGAATTAGATTTTTGCCTGCTGGTTTTCTTTTGGCAATGGCAACACCTTCTAGCGCGCTTGTAGCATTAATAACAGTTGTTATTCCTTTTGTTGTGGTGGGATATTTTGCCACGAAAATAAAAAGCAGTGTTGGTAGAAAAGCGGTTTGGATTATTTTCGGAGTAATGATTACAGTCTTATGGGTGTATAATGTTGTAAATAACTATGATGCTCTAAAGTGGGGTATTTGGGTTTATCCTATTGCTTTAGTTGTAATTATTTTAGCATTAGTATTAGACGGAACTATTCAAAAAAGCATAAGAAAGCAAGAAGCAATGCGCGCGTTGAATAATGTTCAGCAAAACCAACTTAGCCAAGCAGAAAGAGAGATTGAAGTGCTAGAGGATCAAATCACTCATCTTAGTACAAAATATGATCTTAGTAAACCTGCTCAGGAAGCTAAGTATAATGCTGAGCTCAGGGTCTTGACTACCCAAAAGACTGCGAAAGAGGCCATAATTACTGGCTTTTTGGGGGGAGCAGGTGCTCCAGTAAATATGAGAGTAATCTGGTGGGCAATCGGAATTGGTGTTGCTGTAGCAATAATAATACTGTTAGTTCTTCTAGTAAGAAGCAATATGTAATTAACTGAGTTTATTTTATTTCAATTTCATCTTCAAAAAACTTCTTTAAAAACGGTATTTAGTATTAAAACAATTTTCTCTGCGCACTTTTTTTCTTAAGTTCATCCAATTTTAAGAATTGATAAAGTGCATTAAAAGCATCAACAGCTATAACTTTTCCTCTAAAATCAGAAAAACAAGCCAGTTATGTTCTCAACACTCTTCCTGCTTGAGCTTCTGGGCGACGAATTCAAGTATGTTGCAATGCACCTTGCAAAATCAAAGAAAAGAGTAGATGAGATTCTTCCTTTTGCCGAAAGAGTGAAAGAGCATTTTGAAATTTATTATAAATTATTTTACAAATTTGATCGAGAAACAGCTATAAAATTTGGAGAAAATGATTTCAAAATCTATAATGATCATTTTAAATGGAAAGAAGCAACAAATAAAGATGCTCAGAGCATAAGGAGGCATTTTATGCAAATCAGCAAATTCGTCTTTGCATTGATGGAACTTAGAATTGAAATGGAGTTTTAAATTGGTATTTCTTAATTATTTTTCCCTTTTATCTTATCTGAAATCTCTTGCCCTTCTTTCACGCCCTTGATAAATTCTTCTGCTTCAGCTATTTTTTGATTTCTATCTTCTTCTTTATCTTCTTTTTCTCTTTTTTGCATGAATTTTGATAAAATGCCTTCTGTTTTGCCGATTAGGACTATAAGAACGATAACTAACACCCAGAACAGGATTCTCATCCACCATGCGTCTTTTGCAGATATAAAGTCTATTAAAGAGACTAATAGCCAGTTTATAACCCCTAATTGCACGGTTATTACCATTGCGCTAAGCCCGATTAAAGCAGAGCTAAACCTTTCAAAGCCATAAAATCTCAAACTATCTCCAACAAGAGTAGCAAATAATATACAGACAACAATTGTCAGAAAGCATAAGGGAGAGAGGGAATAAGTTGTATTAAATAATACAAGAAATAACCATTTGATAAGTACGTTCTCTTTCAAGAATATATGTATTGGCCCAAGTATTTTGTTTTTTGCAATCATATCGCTCCACTCTTTTTCAAGATATTTGCTTTTTAAGTCTTCAACATTTTTTGAAACTTCGTTTATTTTATCATTAACAATTTGTTGAGGGTCAATTGTCTGCGCTCTTGCTAAGAAAGAGAAAA
Organism: Nanobdellota archaeon; assembly: GCA_038045165.1. GTDB lineage: Archaea > Nanobdellota > Nanobdellia > Pacearchaeales > GW2011-AR1 > VGKP01. Next base: position 1,498 of record JBBSYR010000135.1, on the reverse strand, counting down.
CTAGGATATAAAATACTAAGAATAAACTAATTAGTGCGGGCAAATAGAAATAAGCTCTTTTTTTCATTATTACAATAGGAATCAGATGTTTTTAAAAGTTAGGGAAACTTAAGTATTTTGAAGGAAGTCAATCTTTTTTGCTAATTCCTTTTTCCTCTTTACGCCTTCTGGAGTAGTATAAATTCCTTTGGTTACTCTATCATCCACCTCAAGAATCTTATCTTTTAATTCGTCAATTCTATCTTGAGCATTTGTTTTTCCTGCGGTTTCTATATCAATTCGAGTACGAAATCTTTTAATCGTACCGTCTAATATTATCATAATAAGTGCAAGAACAGCTGCAGTTGGATAAACCCATTTTGTCACTCCAGTCATCTTATCATATCTTGCTATCCATAATACTATAAACACTGCTGCAAAGAATGCCCAGGCAAGTCTTCTTTGTGTAGCGCTAAAGTCTTTGGTAACTAAAAAGAATAAAACAAAAGGCAGTCCTGCCGTTATTGCTACTATAAACGCTTGGTTTGAGGAAACAATAGTTTCTACGAATCCTGCTTCTAAGAATCTTACACTTAAAAGAGCAATTACTGCCCCTATTAATGCATCGAGTCCTTTATGGTCTGCAAAAAAAGTTCCTGCTAATGAACTTAGCACAATATAAACTACTGAAAATCCGAATATTAATAAAAGAACTTTTGTGAAAAAAATTGATGAATTTGATTGTGTATTGCCTTGTGTTGACCCCACAAGCAATTCTAATATCGGCTTAGCTACTATAATTGCATTATTTATACCTGTTTGAATTGATCCTGCAATACCGGAAGCACTAACTCCCAATGCAGTAGAAGTAGTACTAGCGGAAGAAGCTGCGGCTCCTTCATATGAATCATACCCTTCAGCTTTTAAAGAATTAACTCCGAACTGATCAAATGCTTCTTTAGCACTATTAACATCATATTTCGCTTGAGCTTCAGCATTCGTAAGCTGTTTAGCAGCAGAAACACTAACAACCGAAAGTAATAATATTGCAAAAACCCCGAGAACAAACAACCCTAAACCCCTATTGCTCTTTTTATCTAGCATATTTTATTAACAAATAGCTTATTTATAAATCTTTCGTAGACTTTTTGCAAAAAAATTCACGCATAAATCTCAATTATGCGCGCATTCACGCCATAATGTTCTAATAACTTAACAACCTCTTTATTATATTCTGCAGGAATCATTATTGAGCTTTTTCCCAATTTCTTGCCGCCATAAATCTCAACTAAGCCCTTATATCTCCGCTCTCTTACTTTAAATCCATACAATTTATTTAAAAAGGCCCCGCGATTTCTTTTAATATTATCCCAAAAAAACAAGAGATATTTTTTTCCAGCAATCCCTGCGGAAGTATAACGGCCATATAAAACAATTGCCGTGCTCTCAATGCTATTTTTTAGATCCTTCCATTCCTCAAGTTTGCCAATTATAACATTAATTTTATTAAATTTATAAT
>JBBSYR010000134.1:0-4272 GCA_038045165.1 Nanobdellota archaeon | reverse complement strand
GGAAAATGAGAATATTATAAATGGAAAAGTAAGCAAAGACGAGGAATTTAATTATGCTCTTGCCGAAGGTGAAAATGCAGGCGTTGTTTCTGGAAGTGTAAAACATAATGAAAGTGAAATTGGAGATGAAAATATCCAATTAGAGCAGGAAAGCGGGAAAATTAAAGTAAAAACCAGATATTCTATAATTGAAAAAGGGTTTGGAGAGGAATTTATGCAGAAAGATAAGAATAGTTATAGCTTAGTTATTTCTTTAGATAAATTTAATATTAGTGCTATTGAAAGCGCAAAGCTTAAGATTTCATTGGTTTATGAGGGAAAAGAGATAGTTTCTGCTGAAGAGGATATTAATGTTGAAGATAACGAAAAAATATTAGTTAATGAAACTATTCTAAATCAGACCGAGATTAATAAAACTACACTTAATGAGACAAATCTTATTATAGACTTAAATGCTAGCAAGAGAGATTTATCTAATGTTACAATTATTACTTTGAGAAATAAAATAAAGGTTGGAGAGCAGGTCAAATGGATAAAGAATGTTAGCTTGATTGAATCCAGAGAAATAGATATTGAGCTTCCAAGAGAAGCAGAAAATATTAGTGTAAGAAAGATGGAGATTAGCGGAGAGGAGAAGGAAGCAATGGTTAGAGTTCAGGGCATAACTGGCAGCATTATTTCAGGAAAAGTTTCTGCAGAAATAAATCTCAAAAAGAAGGGAAAGTTTTTTGAATTGTTAAATAGGTTATTTAGCAAATTAACAGGAAGAACAATAACTGATGTGAATGCAACATTAATTGTTTCAAGTGCAAACCAAAGCATGATTATTATTACATTATTGGACAATGCAACAAATTATATCCTAGAATATTATACTCAAAAGCCGGGGATATACGAAAAGAATATTAGCGGGGGGAAGATAGTTATTGTGAGCGGGCCAGACTCGCTTAATTATACTGATGTTATCGCTTCTACTGCAACTATAAGCAAATTAACTGCAAGTTCTGTTGGAAGAACAAAGATATACTGGAGAAATTATAATTATATTTCTCCAACAAAATTAAAAAAAATTGGGGAAGTTAAAGAGCTTGAAGTTGTGAAAGAAGAGAAAGATGGAAAAGAGAGCAAAGATGAAAACAATAAAGATAAGAGCATTTTAAATGAGCGAGATGCAGGCATTATAAATAATAATGCTCAGAATATTATTTTAGATGAAGAAGGAAATCCTTATGTAAAAGAAGAAATCGCTTTTACATACTCAGACTATGATAATGACAGCTTTATTGACTTAATATCATGGGTTGTTCCCCATTTGAGCAATCAGACATTTGAAATTATGGAAATTGTAAAGGCAGAGCATCTTGATTCTAATAGAACGTTTATTGAAGATGTTTATGAGCAGGTGAAAGCAAGAGATGATAACTGGACCGAGATACATAACAAGGATTATTTGAGAGTAACATTTGAGCAAAACCTGACTGCTGAAAAAGATATAACTTTTTATGCCAGAGCAAGCAAAGGAAATCCTATTGTGAATGTTTATGAAAAGAATAGTAGCAAGAAAATAGCTGAATTTGAAAATATCAAAGAAGATAAGGCATATAAGGTTTTGCTTAATAATTTGCAATGCTATGACAATGAGACGGAGATATTGACTGAAAAGGGATGGAAATTGTTTTCTGAGTTAAAGGATGAAAAAGTAATGACTCTGAATCAGGAAACAGGCGAGAAAGAGTGGCAGAAGCCGAGCGATAAGCAAGTTTTTGATAATGATGGGGAGATGTATAAGATTGAACTTGAAGATGGAAGCGAGATGAAAGTTAGCGAGGGACATAGAGTTTATTCTAAATCGATGCCAGATGATTTTAGTTCTTCAACTAATTCTTTAGTGTTAAATACTTTAGATAGCGATTGCTTCTTGAAATGCTCATCGTTGGACCAAATAGACATTTTGCCTTTAGCCAATGAGAGCGCAAGATATTCTGTGTCTTTTGCGTCTAATATGACTGAACTTGCCTTTTCGAGAAATGCCTCAAATTCTTCTCTTGGAACTGAATTTATTTTTGCCATTAATAATGCAAGTAATTTATCTATTTCCTCTAAAGATAATTTGCTGAATTCAACAATTTTTGATTTGTGCGCTTCTATTTCTTCGAGCAAGAATTCCGGAGCAAACAATTCAATAAATCTTGAGAATATTAAGGATTTTGTTATTCCTTTTCCAGATAATGCTGTAAATAATATCCCTGCATCAATAACCAGTTTCATTCATTTCAATGATGGATATAACTTCTTATATCTTTCGTGCATGGATTTATTAACTTCATCAGCTAATCTTTTTGTGTCTTCTTCAGTTAATTTAGATTTAGAAACAATTCTTTTGAATTTCTCATATGCTTCGAGATTCTGTTGCTCTTTAATGAACTCTTCTCTTGATATTTCTGACCAATTTACCCAAACCAATCTTTTTAGAGATGCTTTGACTTCTTCTGGTATAGTTAATGTTACGGTCGGCATTTATAGCTTGCCTCTTTCTTTTAATTTCTCAAATTTCTCAATTTCTTCAAGTCTTCTTATGATTCCCTGCTTTAATACTGCATTCCAATCTACTTGTGGATATTTTCTTTTAGCTTCTTCAAATTCCTCTGGCATTGATAATGTTATTGTTGCCAATTTGTTTCCTGCACTAAATTCAGTGCATATACTGAAATCAGCACAGATTTATAAATCTTTCGCTTTAACGCCTGTAACAGATATTTATTCTGCCGAGTCTAATGGAGTTACTTCAAATCTTTCTTCATATAATATAATGAGCTTGCCTTTGAGTTGTTCGGAAGAGAGTTGTTTTAATAATTCTGAAATTCTTTTTTCTTGTAATTCTAAATCTCCTGCATCAATCCTAATAAGCCAGATGCCGAAATGCTCTTTGGATGAAAATGGCTCTTCTATGAAATGCTTGTCTCTGGTTATTAATAATCTTTGTTCGGATAATGCTAATTTGAATACTTCTCCATTCTTAATTGATTTAGGTGTTAATTTAACGTCATGCCCCAACTTGGATAGAAATGAAAGTAATCCATTATGCACATTTTCATCAAATAAGAATTTCATTTTATGCAATTGCTTTGAATCTCTCTTTGGCAGTAAGCTTAGTAGCGAATTCCAAGACAGCTTTAATGTGACCTTCAGTGAGGGAGGGGTAGGCGTTAATAATGTCCTTGATAGTGTATCCTGCTTGGAGCATCTCAAGAACTATGTAAACCATTATTCTTGTTCCCTTAAAGGTGGGCTGTCCGTGGCAGATTTCACTGTCAGCAACAATGAAAGTGTTGATATCTTTTCTCATAATAGTGCTAATGACGGCGAGATATATAAAGGTTATGATAATCGCTTCGCTTTAACGCCCGTAACAGAGGTTTATAATGATTATAATGAAGGCAAGAAAGTTTACTTCCTTAATGAAAATAATGATGAATTAAAGATAAAGTCAATTGAAAAAGTGCCGTATAATGGCAAGATTTATGATGTTGACGTTGAGAACGATATAGTTTTGGTAAGACATAGTTCTCAGATTTTTGATTCTCACAAATCTTCAGATTTGCCTAATGATATTGTTTTTGTAAAAAGATTAGATGATGGGCAGAAAGAGATAGTTAATAACAAAGAAGAAGAGGCTTTTGATGTAGCCCCAAAAGAAGCATTGAAAGCAATGCAAAATGTCCTAACAGACGATGTTATATTTAATGACAACAGGTATATAAACATTTCTATTGTTAGCGATGTTGCAGAGGACGCCCCAGAAGCATTGATGGTAATACAACGGTTTGATAAGCCGCGTCCTAACAGACATCTGGGTTCAACTCCAAGCTGGGGCGGGTCCTCTGCGCTTAATTCTGATTTAATAGGAGAGGCAATAGATAATAAAAATAATTATGTTAATGATGAGCAAAGCATATTAGAAGATAATCATAGACTTGACATAACGGGTGCTGTTTGGTCAGGAAATAGCAATACACAAAGAACATTTGACCTGCAAATAGATGGGGGGAGTGTAGAATTTGATTATGTAGTATATCCTGTTGAAGATTTAAATAAGAAAGATATTGTTTCAAAGAGAACAATAGACTCTAAGCATTATGCTAATCTTGATGGAACATATACAGCTCAGATATATTCTGCGCCTGTTCATTACTTTAATAACACTGGGCAATGGGATGATATTAATACCTCTCTTGAGCCATCCACAGACTCTAATTATGATTATATGAATGT
>JBBSYR010000133.1:0-2210 GCA_038045165.1 Nanobdellota archaeon | reverse complement strand
CAGAAGCACCAGCATCATCACCAGCAGCAACAGCAACAGCAGCAGCAACACCAGCAGCAGCAACATCAGCACTAACATATTCTTCAAATGTCAATTTTCCTTTGTTTTCCATATTTTTGTTCGGGATTTACTATTTAAAAATGTTTCGGTTGTTGTAATTTTATGGTAGTGATACTAAGAAAAATCCGAATAATTGATGAGATTTGAAACTCTTTTTGTTAATGTCTCGTGGTTTTTTGATATAAAATGAAGCGATGAAAAATTAAAAATGTAAAAATCGATAATCAACTAATGTTTGATTGATAGGTCGCTACAACAGATAATGGTTTGTTTGTCTTCTGATGTTTTGCGCTTTTAGCCTGCTCTGGATTGGAAAGATAATTAAATCTGAATGCGTGCAATTTAGTATGCTTGCCGAAAGTAAAGAAAAAGATAAGTTAACGCGCGCGTTTATTTGTATTGATTTTCCGGATGAAGTTGTGAAGGAAGTTGCACGCGTGCAAGAGCTTCTTGAAAAGTGGAATTTTATCGGCAAAATTACTGAATTGGAGAATTTACATTTAACTCTCAAGTTTTTGGGAGAAATTGATGATTTGAAGATAGAGGAAATTAAAAATGCTTTACGAGAGATAAAATTTGGAAAATTCGAGGCTAAACTTGGGAATACGAGAATATTTCATTTCAATGGAAACCCTAAAATTGTTTGGATAAAGATTTTAGGCAAATGCATATATGAACTGCAAAGGAAGATAGGCCATGTTTTAGAAAAAGAAGGGTTTAGGTCTGAAGAGAGATTTATGGGGCACCTCACTATTGATAGAATAAAATATACCAAAGATAAAAAAGGTTTCGAGGCGCATGTTAAGAAGATAAATGCCAAAAGCATTGGATTTACAATAAATAATTTCAAATTAATGAAGTCAGAATTAAGAGAGCAAGGACCAGTTTATAGTAAGCTGGGAGAATACTTTTTAGCAGGGTGAGAAACACAAAATAGAAAGCAAATCAAACTTTATAGATATTGTGTTTTGCAAAATATATATTGCAAGACGAATTTGTTTTTAAGCAGATATCCGCATTTAGAATTTTGATGGGTTCCAATGGTACTCTTACACTTGCAAAAATCTTGAGGACTGGAGTGCAAGCGAGAAGCAATCTTTCTGTTTATAGATTTTTATCAGTAAGAAAATTAAACGAAAGGGGAGATTTTTATTATGCCCCAATTAGTTATGATTTTGATAGCGGAGCTCTATACATCAAACCTTATAGGGATATTTCTGACTTGCAAGGGGAAGAACCAATGCAGGTTGAATTATCACTTCATTTAGATGATAAAGTTGCAGTTATAAAGGCGGAGATTGGATAAAATGAGTGAGTGTGCAACTTTGCAGCCTTATTTGAGAAGATATGTCTTTCCCTTTGTTTTGTGCAACCCTTTGTTAAGGCAATTGTGCTCGGAATTTTTATTGATGTATAGGGAAGGAAGGAGAGAGTTTAATTTTGAGAAGGATATTTGTTTACAAGGGAGGAATTCTCAAGTTAATGAAGCAATTGCACAAGGATTAAGGAAAGAAATGAATGGGGAAAGCGAGAGACTTAGAGTTTTCTCTTCCAATGATAGAGATTTGGGCAGAATTATGGAGAGTTTACCTGATAATCGAGGTATTTATTTTTTCTGCACAGATGCTTTCGTGAGTTATCCTGCGGAAACAGAAGAGTTTGAAGAGTCTTTTAAGGGCAGAGAGATAATTAGTTCTTTAGACGAAGTATATACTAACAAGTTTTTAGGTTCTTTATGTGGAGCAGTTATAAGCGTGGTTTCTAATCAAAGAGAAAAACCTTCTGTGTGCGTTTATGGAGAAAATAGAAGAGTGAATTATTTATTTGCAGAAAGATTAAATTTGATAATGAGGAGTGAAGAAAAAAGAGGATATTCTGCTTTTGCAGGGGAGAAGAGTGAAAGAAAGAATTTGTTTTATTTAGATATGGATAAGTTTTTAGATGCAAGTTCTGTATTGGTTGAGGATTTTTATGGTTTGCTAAATTGCAACGATTAATATAATCCTTGTTAATACTTATTTGTATATATGGTGAATTCTGGCAATTAGAGCAGATATTTGCCCAGAATCCTCAAGAATTTTCAATTCTTGATGGTCTCGAAAACCAAAGGTTTTCTCAGTCTCGTGATAGACAATTCTGTTTTGTGTAAT
>JBBSYR010000132.1:0-1561 GCA_038045165.1 Nanobdellota archaeon | reverse complement strand
TAATAAAAAAGAATAATAATTTTGAAAAGGGACTGGATAGTTCTAAAGATTTAGGTTTCTCTTTGATTTTTCACAATACTAATTATTCTTCTGAAGAAGTTGTTAGAAAGTATTATGAAAAAGAAATTATCGAAAGAGCATTTAAACAAATGAAAGGAATCTTAAATTTAAGACCTATAAGAGTTTGGCTTAGAGACCACATCGAAGGGCACATAAAGATTTGTTATCTTGCCTATGCAATTTTATCTTTAATGAATTACAAATTAAAAAAAATAAAAGTGTCTGCAATAGATGCTTTAGATTCTTTGAAGTATGGATATAAAGTAAAATTATTTGATAAAACAAATAATTTTGAATGGGATTTAATAGTGCCTTTAAAGCCAAAACAAAAAGATATTTTAGGCGCTTTAGGTGTAGTGTATAAAAACTAGGGAAAACTTAGGTTTTTAATCTCTTTTTATATGAGTATTTTATGGATATGCTATTAATTCAACCAAGAGGACCAATGTATCGATATGGCTCAGGCATATTTAGAAAACCAATAAGGTATGCTCCTCTAACTTTAACCACTCTCGCAGCATTATTGCCTCAAGGCTTAGAAGCAAAAATTGAGCTTATTGACGAAGGGGTTGAACAATTTGCTCCACCCTTAAAAGATCCAGATCTAGTCGGAATTAGTGCTATTACCGGTCATGCACAAAGGGCATATAAAATAGCTGACTACTTTAGATCGAGAAATGTTCCAGTTGTTCTTGGAGGAGTTCATCCAACCTTAATGCCTGAAGAAGCAAAACAACATGCAGATTCTGTTGTTACTGGTTTTGCTGAAGAAAGCTGGCCACAATTATTAAAGGATTTTCAAGAAGGACAGATGAAAGAATTTTATCACCAAAGGAGAGATATTTCCTTAGCTAATTTGCCTAATCCTAAAAGAGAATTATTAGAAAAAAAAGGATATGTAACCATCCATAGTGTTCAAGCAACTAGAGGATGTTACAATCGATGTGATTTTTGTGTAGCTCCTGTTGTTTGTCAAGGAAAAATGTACTTTAGACCTGTTAAAGATGTAGTAAAAGAGCTTGAAGAAATAAATGGGAGAGATATACTTTTTGTAGATGTTAGCCCTATAGAAGATAGAGATTATGCACTTGAACTTTATAGTGCAATGATTCCACTTAAGAAAAGATGGATGAGTCCATGTACAATGAGGATTGCTAAAGATCCAGAATTATTGAGAGTTGCATCTGAAAGTGGCTGTAGGGGATTGTTATTGGGTTTAGAATCTGTATGTGAAAAAAGTTTAAAAAATATGCATAAAAATTTTAACTCTTTTAAAGATTATAAAGATCAGGTTAAAAGGCTTCATGATCATGGAATTGCAATAAATGGTTGTTTTGTTTTTGGATCAGATGAAGATAATAAAGATGTTTTTAAGAGAACCGTAGATTTCGTACAAGAAAATAATATTGACTTACCCAGATATACAGTTTACACTCCCTTTCCAGGAACTCCACTATATCAAAGGTTGCAAAGTGAAGGCAGAATTTTAACTAATAACTGG
>JBBSYR010000131.1:3137-5066 GCA_038045165.1 Nanobdellota archaeon | reverse complement strand
GTGTTTTGCCTTAGGATTTCTAACTGCAAAAACATCAAAAAGAAAGATTTATAAACTTTAGTTTATAGCTATAAAGTGTGATTGAGATATATAAACTAAAGTTTACAGGACTTCAGCAGGAAATATTGAGGTTCCTTTTTATGAAAACCGCAATGTTTTTTACTGAAAGAGGGCTTTCGCGGGCGCTCGGAGTTTCACCAACCGCAGTTTCTAATGCTATTGAAGGATTGGAAAAAATAGGATATCTAAAAGTTGAGAAAGACAAGGAGACGAAAAGGCTTTCAATTGCGCTTTGCTTGGAAAATCCAGAAGTTATTTCTTTGAAAAGGGTTGAAAATCTTGGGCAGATTTTTTCCTCTGGATTATTTTCGTTCCTTTCTGAAAATTTCCCAGACGCAACTATTATTCTTTTTGGGGATTATGCCTTTGGCAAAGATAGCATTAATTCAAATATCCCTATAGCTCTCTTTTTTGCTAAGAAAAGAATTATAGATTTAAAAAAATTTGAAGATGCATTAGGGAAAAAAATAGTTGTCAATTTTTATGGAAAATTTAATAAAGTAAATAAAAATCTGCTGAATGAAAGTTTGAGCGGAATTGTTTTAAAGGGTGGAATTGAACTATGAAAAAATACAATTTTGGAAGAAAAGGAATTTATGATGGTTTGCCTGTTGTTTTAGAGTCAATAATGATTTCTCTATTTTTTATTTTTCTGGTGATTTTAATTGCTGAAGGAATATCTGCAGTTTCTTTTAATTGCAGCATTGTTAGTGCAGGCAGCTGCATAGGTGCAGGAAACATCAGTGTTTTTAGATTGATGAATGAGACTAATGGTTTTTGGAATGCGCATGCGCAGAATGCAACTATCACATCATATGCTCCGATTTACAATTACTCTGTTTGCTGCTCTTCAGATGAAACTTTAAGCATAACCCAGCCGTGCAGCGAGGCAACTGTGATAAAGCTTTCAAATTGGACAAATGCTCATGTCCAGCAGGGAAGTTATAGCGGTGGTTCTATTATATACTCTTACAGCTCGTGCTTGTCTGTCGAGCCTGGAACTCTTTCTTGCAGTTATTCTGCATCTTGCTCTGCGAATCAAGTTTGCTTAGCAAGCATGGCTTCAAGTAATATTTCTACTCTGAATCAGACAGATGCTCATCTTGGTTCGTGCACAGAGTATTCTAATAAAATCTGCTGCGGTGTTAATTCTCCCTCAAGCATTTCTGGTGTTGTTTTGAATTCAACTTATGGCACAAATTACACAGATGAAAATTTAAGTGTTTATTTTGCTGAAACAGATGTTGATGGAGATGCTCTAACTAACATAACTGACTGGCGCAAACAAGGAGTTTCAATTGCTGTTTTAAACATGCCTTTCAACACAAATGTTTCTCTGAATACATCTGGAGCAATAAAAGATTATTCAACTTGGAGTAATAATGGAACCCTTGGCGGTGGTATATCTGCAAATATGCCTGCTCGGACTACAAGCGGAAAAGTTGGCGGAGCGTATGTTTTTGATGGAGTAAATGATTATATTAATATTACAAATTTTTCTTGGTTCAAGTTTGGCACCGGCAATTTTAGCATCTCTTTTTGGATAAAACCTTCTTCTTGGAGTGGTTCTACAACACCATTATCTAACAGTGTTTATAGTTCAGGATGGGATGGATTTCACTTTGAACGAAGCACTGTTGGAGCAGGTTGCACTCCTGACGCTGCTAATTATATCATATTTGTTGTAGCTGGTACATCTGTTTGCAGCTCGGCTACACTTTCTAATAATATCTGGTATCATATTGTTGGAACAAGAAATGGGTCTACAGCACGAGTATATATCAACAATGTCGCTGGTTCAGTAACTACTGCGAGCGGGAGTGTTAGTGTTAACAGAAATTATTTGATTGGAAGAAATCCAGATGCAAC
>JBBSYR010000131.1:0-3037 GCA_038045165.1 Nanobdellota archaeon | reverse complement strand
GATGGAGATGCTATAAGCTATCAAATCAATATAACTGCTGTAGCTATGCCTTCCCCATTGACTATTTGCAATGATAATATTCTTAATACAACCAGCGCGATGAACTTTACTCCATTTAATGATTTAGCTTGCTTTTACGATAATAACTATCAGTATAATTGGAGTGTGAGGGCAAATGACAGCAACGGATACGGAAGCTGGAGTCAGGCTTGGACATTCAATATGACTGCTGTTGTTGATATGAGTATGCCAATTAGTTCCGTGTCTTTTGGCTCAATTTCTTTAGGGGGCTCTAATGATACATTGTTTAATTCTCCGCCGCCATTCAAGCTTCAAAATGATGGAAATGCGCTGATTAATGTAAATGTTACCTCAACAAATCTCTGGGGCATCTTAGCTAACCCGAACAATTATTATAAATTTAAGATAAATGTCTCTGAAGAGTTGAATTCTTTTAATTTTGCAGGCTCTGCAACCAACTGGGCGCAATTTCCTGCTTCTGGAACTAATGCAAGCGGGATTTCTTTGTTGAAATATGGAAATACCAATGACAGTGCAATTATTGATGTTTATATTGAAGTTCCACCTTCTGAGCCGCCAGGCAACAGGAGTGCAACTGTCACTTTCATGTCAATATTAGGAGAATAAAATGAAAATAAATAAAATTTTAAGAACAGATTTGATTGTTATAGGAATAACCCTTGTCAGCCTGCTATTTTTAATTGGGTATGCTCAGCCGTTGATTATTTCTCCGAATAATGAACTGATTAGCTCAAATAATTCAGTTTTGTTCTCATTTGACAAAGCAAGCTATCTTTTAATAGATGAAAATCCTGAATTTACTTCACCTGAAAAAATTTATGTTGAGAATAATTTAGCTGTTAATTTGAAGCCTGGAACTTATTATTGGAAAATAGGGGGAGTTTTGCAGAGCGAAGTCAGAAAATTTACAATAGAGTCAAGAATTGAACTAAAATTCAGAGAGAACTTAGAAAACAACAGCTACGATGTTGTAAATGCTGGGAATACAAGATTGCTCGTTAATGTTTTTGATAATACCAGCATTATTGGCTATGTTGTGCTTGATGTTGATGAAAGCACTAATATCTCAGCAACTAAATTCTTAGGGATGGAAAATGAAGAATAGTTCGGTTCTTTTTATGGATAACTGCATTACTTGTAGCTCTCTGCGTTGCAGTTCTCCAGACAGAAAACTGCGTACAAAATGTGCTGCAAGCTACGCAGTTTTCTGTATCTTTTTGATGTTCGCTTTAGCTTTTGTGCTTTCTGCATCAAATGCTATGGCTATTGGAATAACTCCTGGCAGAACAACTTTAGATTTTAAGCCAAGCATGCAGAAAGATATTGAAGTAACAGTTATTAATTCACAGAAAGCAGATATTGTGCTTTCTGTTGGTGTTCAGGGAGAATTGAAAGATAGTATTTTACTGAAGCAAAAAGAAATAAAAATGTCTTCAAAAGAAGAAGAAAAGAATTTAGCTTTTTCAATCAATCTGCCTCGGACTTTGTCTCCTGGCTTGCATACTGCAGAAGTTGTTGTTACACAGCCATCTGGTAAATCTGCAAATGGGCAGGCGAATTTAGGCGCAGACCTCGCAGTTGCAACTCAGATTGCTGTTTATGTTCCTTATCCTGGGCAGTATATTGAAGCGCAATTAGCTGTTTCTGGCAGTGAAAATCAAAAAAACTTTGGTGTTTCTATGATTAATAGAGGAAGTGAGAAAATACAAAAAGTCAAAGCAACTATTGAGATTTTTGATGCTTCTAAGAAAAAAGTTGGAGAGATTGAAACAAATTCGATTTCTTTGAATCCTGCGCAAAAAGGAGAGGTTGCAGCATCCTGGAATGCTAATGTTCCCAGTGGAAAATACAACGCGAAAGCAATAATTAACTATGACAACAAAGAAATTTATGTTGAGAATAATTTTGAAGTTGGAGAATTTGTACTTGATTTATTGCAGATTTATGTCAAGGATTTTAAGCTGGGAGGAATTGCAAAATTCAATATGCTTGTGAAAAACAAATGGAATGAGCCAATTACAAAGGCTTATGCTGAAATGAGAGTTCTCGACAAGGATATGCATGAGATTGCTGATGTAAAATCCTCAACATATGATATTCCTTCTCAGATGCAGACTGAAATGGTTTATTATTGGGACACTAAGGGAATAAACGTCAGCGTGTACAATGCAAATGTTATCTTATATTATGCTGAAAAGAAGACTCAGCAGGATTTAAAACTTGACGTGAAGCAAGACAGCATCAATGTTATTGGTCTTGGTTATGTTATTTCTTCTGAATCTTCCTCAAAAAGCAGCGGGCTTACAACTATGCTTATTATTATAATTGGTTTTCTTGTTTTGCTTAACCTCTTATGGTTTTTGATACTGCGAAAGAAAAAAATGAGAAGATAATGTTTATAAAATAAATCAGTGGATGTTTATAAATCAGCGGCTTTGCGTGAGATAATATTATTTGCTAATTTTGTCCAAAAGTTCCAGTTTATCCAATAAGTTTTCTGCTGAACCAATGTATCTTAGTGGCTTTTGAATTACTTTATCTTTTATTCTAATGGATTCAACTATCCAGTAATACGTTTTGCCTTTTTGTTTTTTTGCCCTAATGAACATCATCGAATTGATAGTCACTACTATTAATAAACCTTTGTTTATTCGATTATATATAATAGAGACCACAATATCTTATAAACCTTAGTCACTACATTAAGTTATGGTTGAAGCCCTGCCAAACGAACAATTCAGAAAGCTCGTTAAATCTACCCGAGATCCTGAATTCAAAAAAGAAATATATGAACCTCAAGAACAAAGAGAAATTAATTGGAATGCATACACAACTTCTCAGATAAAACAAGTAAAAGAAACTCTGATTTTTATTAGAAATATGATAAACTCGTCTTATTCACCAAAAGTAAGAAGCAATGCAACAAGTCCAAAATTATTAGCTAAAGCTGTATTGCTTTCTGAATTTCTGCATAGTGCAGAAAGACAGTCTGAAG
>JBBSYR010000130.1:0-7336 GCA_038045165.1 Nanobdellota archaeon | reverse complement strand
GCAAGATTATCATACTTCAAGAAGATTAAGAAGGGCTAATTTATACGCAAAGCCGGAAAAACGTAAAGTATAAATACTGGACAATTTAGAATTTTCTATGTTGAAAGTAAAAAACATCAGTGAAGTGATTGGAAAGAAGGTGTATACTTCTGAAGGAGATTTCTTCGGGCAGATAGAAGAAGTTAATTTAGTTGACAATAGGATAGAAGGATGGAAAATTAGGATTGGCAGTGGATTTGCCGGCGCTTTGGGTGGAGCAAGAGGAGTTGTTATTCCACACCAGTTTGTCAAGGCGATAGGGGATGTTTTCGTTATTAATAAAACAATGCTGCCTTCTATGCGAGAGGATGCTTTGGATATCGTGCCTGGCGAGGGTGCTGCTTCAGCTGAAGAAGAGCTGATTTAGTTTTGATTTTTAACCCTAAAAAAATCTTTTTTAATCACTACTGGTAAGACAAAGATTATTGTTGATAATAAGTAAAGTATGATGTTGGTAAAATTAAAAAATTATAGAGGATTTGGAAAACCCCTCAAATCCTCTAAGAGCTTTGAAAACCCTCGAATACAGAAAACTGCGTAGCTTGCAGCACATTTTGTACGCAGTTTTCTGTCTGGAAAACTGCAACACAGAAAGCTACAAGTAATGCAGTTATCCATAACTCAAAAATTGGAGGGTTATTCAAAGCACTCTATAGAAGCGCTGCGTCAATTGACTTCTTACCCAAGAACTATTTATTGGCTGAAGGGGGAAGATTTAAATATTGCTGCTCTTTTTATAAATAATGGCTGATGAACAATTTTTTGTAACTATATTTTCCAGCGCATTGGGGCAGGCAGTGCTTGTGTTTGTGCTGGTATTTACTATTATTTTTGCAATCTTGCAGAAATCCAAAATACTTGGAGAGGGAAAGAAGCAGATTGATGCTCTTGTGGCTTTATCTGTAGCTCTGCTGGCAATAGGGGCAGGCTATGCAATGAATCTTATAACTAAGTTGGCACCATTTTTATCAGTCAGCCTTGTTATTATTCTTGCATTTTTGATATTAACCGCCTTCTTTTTCAAAACAGATTTTGATATCGGCAACGGATTAAGAATCTTTTTTGGAATTGTTGCCTTTATTGCTGTTGTAATTGCTGTTTTATATATAACTGATTCTTTTGATGCAATATCTGATTTCTTTACAGGCAATAAATCAATAATGGGCAATTTGCTCTTGTTAGCGGTTGTAGCTGTTGCAATTTGGCTTGCACTTAGAAAAGAAGAATCTGGCGGGACTGGCAAGTAATTTAAAGGCAGGTTTTTATGATTATCTATGAAAAAGTCAATTGTTTTTAGGCAGAAGATAGTAGGATATTTATACACAAATTTTGCTAAAAAAGTGTTTTTTATGTTTGATGCTGAATTGATGCATAGCGCTTTTATTAAAATTGGGAAATTTCTTGGGGAATATTGGAGCACGAAGAAGGCGACTGGTTTGTTTTTTGATTATCAGGATAAATGCCTTGAGCAGGAAATTTGCGGAGTGAAGTTCAGAAATCCAGTTGGGTTGGCTGCTGGTTTTGATAAAAATGCAGAAATGATTAGTATTATGGAAAATGTAGGATTTGGCTTTTCTGAAGTTGGAAGCATTAGCGGAAGAGCCAGCAAAGGAAATACGGGGCAGAGAATGAAGCGCTTAATTAAAGAGAAGAGTTTATGGATTAATCTTGGATTGAATAATTGTGGTGCTGAGAAGGTGTATAGGAAACTGAGCAACAAGAGATTTAAAATTCCTTTTGGAGTCAGCATTGCACGAACTAACAGCAGAGAAACTGCTGAGGACGATATGGCGATAGAGGATTATTGTTTTTCTGCGGAGAAATTCAGAGATATCGGGAATTATTTGACTATTAATATAAGCTGCCCAAATGCTTATGGGGGGCAGCCATTTAGCTCTCCAAAAAGATTTGAAAAATTAATGAAGGCAATTGCAAAACTTAAAATTGAAAAGCCAATTTTTGTCAAGCTTTCTCCTGACTTAGATAAAGAAAATGTTAATAGTATTTTGAAGATATCTGAAAAGTATGGCATAAGCGGGTTTATTTGCACGAATTTAACAAAGCATCATCAGTTTAATAAGGGAGGAGTTTCTGGAAAAATTCTTGAAAAAAAATCAGATGAGATGCTTGGAGATGTTTATAGAAAAATGCGGGGAAAGAAGAGGAAATTTATTTTGATTGGTTGCGGCGGGATTTTTTCTGCGGAGGATGCTTATAAAAAAATTAAACTTGGAGCAAATTTAGTGCAATTGATTACGGGCATGGTTTTTCAAGGGCCTGGCTTGATTGGGAAAATTAATTATGAATTGGCTGAGCTTTTGAAAAAAGATGGATTTAAAAATGTTAGCGAAGCGGTTGGGAAATGTGCGTGAAAAGCCGTGTTGCATGAATCACTATAATTGGCAGAGTTCTCTCTATCTTTAATCAATTATAGATTAGTAACTTGGTTGTAAGCCCAGAATTTCAGCTTAACTTCATGATACATGTTTCTTTTCTTTGTTGCAGAAACATATTCTCCAAATATTCTCTTACTACCTGAAAATATACCTTCGGTGATAGGCCGTCTATCTCCGAATCCCTTTTTTCTTACCCATTCTTCATGAGGCATACTTTTGTAAATCTTTACCTCTTCTTTTCTTCTTGGAGATTTCTTTGTTTTTACAGAAGCATTTTTTCTTATCTTAATTGCTGTCGGAATATCATATTTTTGGCATAGATTGAATGTTGCCTTGCAATCATGCAATCCATCTGCATCGAATTTTCCTATATTTTCATGATTGTTTCTTATCATCTCTCTTGCAACGACTCTTTCATTTAACTTTTCATTTCCGACTCTAATATCTATAACATATTTTTTATTATTTTTATTTTTAGCACCCATTATTACAACCTTTATCCAACCTTTTTTGACTTTCCATTTTTCTCTCATCCATCCGCCTCTTTTTGTTGACTTTTCTCCAGAACCATCAACACCGACTTCAAGATAATCTTTCGTATCTTCTTCAAGTATCTTAAAGTCTATATCCAAATCATTTATCCGACGGCAAATTTGGCTATAACTTATTACTGGGAACTGAAATTTATAATTCTCAGACAATGATTTCATAAGTCCCTCTAATGCTCGATAGTCAAATCCCTTGCAGTGTAAAACTGCAAAAAATTTTATCATAGATTCAGGATAAAGGTAAGGTTCTCCAACTTTTCCAGCATTCATTTGCTCTAATTCATCATTCCAAGTTAGAAGAAAAGAGGGATTAATGTAAAAATAGCCCCGCATCACCAACTCTTCATTGTACTTTGACCAATTTCGGTTGTCAATATACTTATTTTTTCTTTTTTTATATGCCATTATACTGGCTTATATAAGTCAGTAGCAATATTTAAGTATTATTGAGATATAACATACCTATGGAAAAGTTATCGATAATAAGCTACGAATTAAAAAAATGTAAGGTTAAACAAAAACTCGCTATTCAAAGGGCAATAAACGGTTATAAAGACTATTCATACAATCAAAAATATCAATATATTCGTAAGGGAATATTAGATGGAATACCTCACAAGTATTTGAATAATGGGGTAATTATACTTAATGTAAAGGACAAAAATAAAGTGCTTGCAGTCTTGAAAAAAAACAAAGCAAGTATAACTGTCATTGATTTCAATAGTAAAACAGCTATATTGCATTAATCATGCAACACAGCTGCAAAACCACAAGCTTTTTAATACTTCTTTTCTAAAAAGCTTTGATGGAAGCAGAAGAAAAACCTGAATGGGTAAGCCTAAAACCTTCAGAAATTGAAAAAATCGTCGTCGATTTAGCTAAGCAGGGAGAAACCCCTTCCAAAATAGGCCTTTTTCTTAGGGATAAGCATGGAGTTCCCAAAGTTCGAATAATCAACAAAAAAATAGTTCAAATATTGAAAGATGCCAAAATCCCTTTCAAATCAGATGAGGAAAAAACCAAAGAGAAAATAGCAACTCTGGAAAAGCACATTTCAAAAAATGCGCATGATTATACTGCAAAAAGAGCATTTACCAAAAAGCTTTGGTTAGTCAGAAAAGTATAAGCTCACTGCTTATAAAAAAGAGAATGTTAAATAAAATTAAACTCGCTATAGACCGAATTAACGAATTGAGTAAATCAAAAAACTTGAGAGTTATTAGCCACTATGATACAGATGGCATCACTTCGGCAGCTATTTTTTCAAGAGCCTTGCAAAGATGGCACAAAAAGTTTTCATTGCATATAGTAAAAGGCATGGAAGAAGATTTTATAAAAAATCTCCCAGAAAATGAAGTTCTGATTTTTCTTGATTTAGCTTCTGGAAGCTTAAATGCCCTTCAAAACAAAAAAACTGAAATCTTTATTTTTGACCATCACGAGATTATTCAAGAAATTCCAAGCAATGTAACTATGATAAATCCGCTAACATCAAATTTCGAGCCAATGTCTGCAGCAGGAATTTGTTATCTTTTTGCTAAATCTCTTTCAAGCGAAAATAAAGACCTTGCCAGTCTGGCAATTATTGGAATGGTGGGCGACGCTTTAGAAAAAGATTTGGGAAAAGTCTATGATGAAATCCTTAAAGATGCAGAAGCCATGATAAAGAAAGGATTGCTGCTCTATCCTTCAACCCGCCCGCTTGATAAAGCTTTAGAATACTCATCAAATCCATATATCCCGGGGGTTACAGGCTCATACAAAGGTGTGCTGGACCTTTTGCGTGAAGCTAATATAACAAAAAAAGAGGGAAGATTCAAGGCGCTTTACGAACTCACGGAAGAAGAAATGAGTTCACTTATTACTGCCATTCTGCTGCGTTCAGTTCGTGAAAAAAAAGGAGCTGATTTAATTGGAAACCTCTATCTTGTAAAATTCTTCAATAAATTAGAGGATGCTCGAGAGTTCTCAGCTTTGATAAATGCCTGCAGCAGGATGGATTGCTCTTCAGTTTCACTCGGTTTTTGCCTTGGCAACAAAAAATGCAAAGAGGAGGCTGAAAGAATATATATCGAATACAAGCAACATCTTGTAGCTGCCCTTAAATACATAGAAGAATCAGAAAAAATATCTGGAAAAGATTATACTATAATCAATGCGAGAAATAAAATAAAAGATACAATAATTGGAACAGTAGCCTCCATAATATCTCATTCACCAGTCTATTCTGAAGGCACAATAATCGTTGCTCTTGCTTATAATGAAGATAAAATAAAGGTTTCTGCCAGAATTGCAGGCAAAGAGGGAAGAAATGTTCGTGAAGTTTTAAATAAAGTGGTTGTTCAGCTCGGCGGAGAAGTTGGAGGCCATCCGAAAGCCGCAGGATGCCTTATTTCGAAAGAGCAAGAAGAAGCATTCATTGAAGAACTAAAAAAAGTTTTAGATAATGAACTGATAAAGATATAAGCTCTTAATCTCTTTAAACCCCGCTATCTAAAAGTTTAAAAGACTCTAACTTTTTTAATATACATGGCAGAACAAAAAGGCAAATTTCTGAAAATCGCTTGTCCTAGATGCAAGCAGAAACAAATAGTTTTTGGCAAGTCTTCAATGCAAATAAAATGCAGCAAGTGCAATCACCTATTAACCAGAACACGCGGAGGTAAAACTAAAATTAAAGCAATAGTTAAAGAAGTTTTATGGAATTGAAAGAAGATGACTTAGTTATGTGTACTGTTAGAAAGGTAGAAGGAACAACTATTTTCATAGAAATAGAAGGAAACGGCAACGCAAGTCTTGTCATGTCTGAAGTTGCCGCAGGCAGAATTAGAAATTTGAGAGAATACGTTGCCCCCAATAAAAAAATAGTCTGCAAAGTCTTAAGAATAATTAATGATATTCCTCAACTAAGCCTAAGAAGAGTTACTGGAAAAGAGAAAGAGGAAATGCAGGAAAGATACAAGAAGGAAAAAACTTTTACAGCCTTATTCAAAACCATTGCAAAAGATTATGAATTGATAATTAAGAAGATAAAAGAAAAATCCGAGCTTTGGAAGTTCTATGATGAGGCCAGAGAAAATCCCTCGCTGCTTGCCCAATTCATCGGAAAAGAAGATGCCCAAAAACTTGCCAAACTCCTGTTGGAAAAAAAAGAAAAAGAGAAAATTGCAAAAAAAGAGTTTGCAATAAAATCCTTTGCTGAAAATGGAGTCGTGGAGATAAAAGAAATTCTAGACCAGAAAAATGTCGATATGCGGTACCTTGGCTCTTCGTGTTTTTCAATTACTGCAAACGGCAAAGATTTCAAAGAAGCAAATTCAAAAATAGAAGATGCACTTCAGCAGATAGAAAAAAAAGCAAAAGAAAAAAAGCTTTTTTTTGAGGTTAAGGAAATGAAGAAATAAAATGAACACGCATGTTATTACTTCAGCAGTTATAAAATATAAAAATAAATACTTGATTGGAAAAAGAGCCGAAACGAAAAAAAGTGCTCCCAATCAATGGGAATTTATTTCTGGTTTTATTGACACCAAAGAAACAGCAGAAGAAATTATTTTAAGAGAATTAAAAGAAGAAACTTCTTTGAAAGGGAAGATAGTCAAATCAGGCAGTCCATATTTTGTCGAAGATAAGGAAGCACACTGGGTAATTATCCCCTTTTTAATTGAAGTTGCAAACAGCAATTTTATTTTAAATCCTGCCGACCACTCAGAGTTAAAATGGGTTGCAAAAGAAGAATTATTAGATTATAAAGAATTAAGAACTGACATTCAAAAATTAAAAGATAGAGAATTTATTTTATAAAATGAAACTCCGCAAATGCCCTTCCCACGAATCTCCAATTTATACCTTAAAATCTTCTTGCCCTAAATGCAATCAGCAGACAAAAGATGCACATTATAAGTTCATAAAAATCACGAGAATAGAAAAATTCTAAAACAATTTCTCCTGCTCTTCAGGCATCAATACAACGCCATACTCTCCATCATATCCGGGCTTAACTTTTAATTTGCCTTCCCGCCCCAGTAAAATTATTTCGACAAGCTTTTCATTAATCTTATTTCTCAGCATTTCTTCCCGTGAAACTTTCATTAAAACATTTAATTCATTTCCAAATCTCTCAATTATTAAATTATAAATCTCCCAAGATTTTGCACTTTCCATTCTTGTACCCAAAGCTAAAGCAATTAATTCATGCAATGGAATAAGTTCATAAAAAACTCTGGCATTTTCAGGCTTGTAGCCTGATTTTTCTTTAGCAATCTCTTCAACTCTGTAATCCACTCCAATTGTTAATCCTTTTCCACATTTAGGGCATTTTCCGCCTAATTTTTTAGTTTCAGAAGGCGAACA
>JBBSYR010000129.1:263-5788 GCA_038045165.1 Nanobdellota archaeon | reverse complement strand
ATTACTTCCTTGCTCTTCACATTCTGTTTTACTGCCAGAAAACTCTGCGCAACTTACTTTGTTAGAGGGAATGCATTTTGTGACTGCTGGGTTTTCAGGAGAGATCCCGCAAAGATTCCCGCTAGGGCAGCAGTCATCACTTGTGCCTTTAGTATTATCAACACCTTTGCACTTATCAGCTGTTGTTTGAGTATTAAAGCTGGCAGTTACTCTTCCATTTGCATCAAATTCATAAAAAGTTCCCCCATCGAAACTACACCCATTTCTAATAATTGTAAACTCTCTTCTAAATTCTTTTTGCATATTAACGCCAGAATTATCATAATTCAATAATAAATTTATCACTTTATTTCCAGAAGACTTATAATAATTAACGCTCCCTGAAACTTGACCTAAACCGCTAACATCTTGCCCCTGCAAATCAACAAACTCCCAATCGAAATTAAAAGCACTAAATCCCTTATTGCCTCCCACTACATTAATTACTTCTCCGCAATTAAGGGGGGGAGTTTTACTTTTTTCAGGGCAATTTCCAGCTAAGCAGGTTATACTTGGTGCGCAGGAACTTCCAGTAGTAGAAACACTTATTGCATAACTATCACTTGCACTATATTCAACAGAAGAATCCTGATTTGTTATAGTATCTATAGAAACAATTTGTTTATGAAATGGCTTATTTATAAAAGCAAGCATACCTGCAGAATTATCAACAACAAGAATAGCTATCTGATATTCATCAACAATTTTATTATTAGAATCTCTCAAAGTGAGAGTTATTGTTTTCTGCCCTGTGGTCGTGAAAGTATGCTTAAAATTTTCAGCTTTATTTGTAAAACTTGGCTCTTCTAATATCTCCCAAGTTGGTTCTGGAGGAGGTATTATTTTTGAAGTTCCAGAAATTAATTGTTCAACATTGAAATTTATAGGAACATTAACAAAATAAATTCCTCTATGCACCAAGTTATTATTTGTCGTAGTTATTTCTGTGGAAGTTATATCTGCTAAAACGCAGTCATCAACAATTCCATTGCAATTATCATCTATTCCATTGGATGTCTCCAAACGTGGCCAAAATCCTCCCAAACAATTTCCCCAGTGCCCGCTATTCAAAAATTTGCCTGCAAGATCTACATCCTTCTCGCAAATCATAGATCCACTCTGGCACGCACCAATATTTTGAAGCATTCCAGGACTTGCCCCGCAAGCTTTAGTTTCTCCAGGAGTGCAAGTACAACTCTCCCCCTCATCAACCTCGTCATTGCAATTATCATCCCAACCATTTCCACATATCTCTCCTGTAGGATTAGGCCCTACTGATTCAAAAGAACGATCTAAAAGACATCCATCTATGCAACTTAAACATCCAACTGTGCACTGCCCTCGTGGTCCATCAGGAGATTCATAATTTCCATTTTTATTATAAACATAAAACAAAGGCTGTTCTTGAATTTTATAATCGCTACTTCCCTCCCCCAATAACTGAGAAACAATTCCCTGATTTATAGTTTTAGGCTCACATGCTTCAGGTTGCCCATAATCATTTGGATTCTGGACAATCCCATCTCCGCAGTTTGTTTTAGCAACGCAAAGACATCCAGAACATTTTTTAGTGTCGTCTGTATTACCATTAAGAAGTTTGCAATCTCTTGCAATCTCGCATTGCTCTCCCCCATCGAGGACTCCATTACCGCACAAACTCCCGCACGTACAATCATTTCCGCAGATTTTCCCAGCATTCGCGCCAGTACACCTAAGATTACTAGTGCCTAGATTTTCACTAGGTGTGCATTGCGCGCCACGAACATCAGGAGTGCATGCTGGAGCACTATAAGTATCAGGCTCACACTTACACCCTATAGAAGGATTGCAATTTCCAAATCCATCTCGCGACTGAGATAAATGCCCGTCATCCTCGCCGTAGTTAGGTGAATTACTCTGAGGGCAATCTGCACTATTTTCAAAGCTTAATGAATCCATATTAAGCTCACACTGCTCACTGCATTCTTTAATTCCATTACCGCAAATAGAACTGCAAGGAGGGGGGATGTATCCAGCTAATGGATTAACAAAATTATAATATTCAACTGGCTCATTTCTATAAGAGTTCACAAAAAATTGCGTATTGCCTTGAGAATCTGTGCTCCCAGCAGTAACATAATAAATTGTGCTGCCTGCCGCTAATTGGCCTGAGAGTTGTATATCACTAAATGTAATAGGCTGGCTTGTCGTTCCCGCTGGAACAAAAAGAGTTGAAGTAGTAGGATTATTATATAAAATATCTTGTGCACCAGAAGCACTTAAACTAATTCTGCTCTCTCCTCCATTACCATCAGGAAATATAACATAACTCTCATCTGGAAAAAGAGAACTTATAGCACTTGGTGTAAATGGATTAGTAATTTCAGGAGCAGAAACTTCATCACCCATAATCGCATTATAAAGCTCTTTTGCGATTATGGTTGTACCAAAAGGAAGGCTAAGAAAATTCGAGCCTACAGCCAGAGCCAAAGCTGATGGAGTAATCTCCCGAGGCACCATCTGCTCGTATTTCGATGAATAAAAAATAATTCCCTCTTGGCGAGCTTCAGCATTAACAAGCATGTTCTGATAAACTAATTGTCCTCCAGAGCTAGTTATTGGCCAAAGTTGAGCATTTGTAATAGCACCACCGCTATCTCTATTAACTTTAGTAACCACTGCAGGAGCACTGCCTTTATTTTCAAGAGGAATACCATTAACATCTGTTATTGAATCTCCGTTTTCATCCCGAGCAGTCTGACCAGGCATAACTATCTGATAAGTTGCAGGGTCAGGTGCTTTTCCATTAAGAAAACCTTCAGGACCTATAATAGCATCAACAATAGGCACAATAATATTTTTATAAACCGCCCCAATGGTGCTGTCAAACAGCTTTGCAAAAAAATTAGGTTCGCTTGCCGGCGCAGGATGAATACCTATCGCTTCTACGCTTGCTGCTAACAGAAAAGAACAAATTAAAAATACACCTAAAATGTTATATGCTCTGTAAGTCATCTTTCTTCTCCTCTTTTTTTATAATCTTAGCTAAATAAATAATTACTATCACAACCATCACAACTAAAAATAAAATAACAAATGCATAAAAATATCGAGAATAAGTTTTTGCTCTTTCTTCATTAGTAATTTTCTTGCTAAGTTCTTTATAATCATCCTGATTCAAAAGCGGTTGGCTGGATGTTGCGTTCAATAAATTTTCAGGAGAAGAAATCACTGGGCTTTCATCTTTTTTTACAATAATTGGAATAATAATGCTGTCATTTGTTTTAACAATAGGGCTGGTTTTTTCAAGAGTATCTCTTGGAGCAAGCTTAACAAGAATCTCCGGCCCCTCATAGAACATAAGAAGTGCATCTCCAACTAAAACTCTTAATGGCTCAAATTTAATTCCCTCTAAACTTTCAATTTTGCCAGAGAACTGAAAAACAACTTCCTGTCCAGGTGTTAGAGAAGAAATGCTTTTTTCCCATGAATAAGAGCTGTCAGTCATCTGTCCGCTCACCAAAACAAAATCTCCTGCTGGTTGAAGAGAGCCAAAATATCTCGCAAGAAGCGAATCTTTCAGTTTTATATTCGCAACATTTTCCCCACCTAGATTTTTTACTTTCACAACTGCTGTGAAATTACTTCCAATGCCAGTCACCTCTGAGATAACTCTGCTGACATTTAGTTTTGCGCTTGATTCAACCCATCCAATATATGAACTTGTGGGATAGGTATTTAGTTCAGAAGACAAGTAATGCTGTCCACTCGCCGCAGGAATTTTAGTAAAATCATATTCGCTATTTGTAATCTTTGTATTGGTGCTTGCAAAAATCAAGTGCGTTTCTATTTTATTAATTTTCTTAATAATACCCTCCCCATTAATAAAAATCGTCGGATTATAATTCAATAATTTATTGCTTCCAGCAGATTTATAATTTGCAGAAACACTTACCATTTTAGTTTCTCTAACTTTCACCAGCAAAGCGTCCTTCAATTGAGCCTCATTAAAGCTGACGATTTTATCAGCAGGATATCCTGGAAAAGTCAACAAAACAGATTCATCTGCATTTCCAAGATTCATAAGAGTATAATCAGAGTTTATTTTAACATCCTCGCCAGAAATATTAATATTAATCCTTATATCTGTAACAGAAACATTCCCGTTATAAAAAGCAGAGCGTGCAAATGGCAATAAAAATAAAAATAAAAATAAAGCTATCGCTATTTTTCCCATAAGCAAGGGCATGCAATTTTCTTTTTTATATTTATCTTTCATTTTAGGGACAAACATCCTCAAATAATGTAGCAGGATCCCAAGTCCAAGGTGTTGGCGGATTCCTGCCAAAACCTTCCATCCCATAATATTTTACGCTTGATGCATAATTTGGATGATTGCTTCTGTCCAACTTATTCTCGCATCTCTTGTTTGAATCAGGTAAACCATTAGCGCCAGGATAATTTCTAACATAAGTATCAGCAACATTACTTTGGGGATATATCGCTCCTGTATCTCCTACAATTAAAGGGCAAGATGAAGTGCCAAATGTGCAGCCTGGATTTCCAACTTTGTCATTAACTACACTGCTAATAAAAAGAGATGATTCAGTATGAGGTTCAGGTATGTTTACTTTATTAGTGAAAAGCTCTAAAATTTTTGAATTAGTTGCAAAATCCAAAGAAAGAACCTGCGGCTCAATTAATCTATATTTCCCGCGATAATTAACAATATTAGCTGCGTGATTATTTGTTACAGCAGTATAAATGCATTTGCTGTTTATGCCCATTGCTCTTAATACTGTAGTATAAAGAATAGAAAATCTCTTGCAATCACCGCAATAAGGAGTTGAGCAGGCGCAATTTCCGCTGTTAAATTCAGTATAAGTTTTTAAGTTATCAACATCTGATTTGCTTAAAGGAAGACTTACCCCACCATTGTAATAAAGATAACTATCGGGGTCTTTTCCAGCATTTCTAACACACTGAATAATTTCTTCATCAGAGCGATAACTTATTTTAGTATAAGTCCAATAAAGTGCAGCATTCATATATTCTTCAGGCGTATCAATAAATTCTTTACCAATTCCACTTGCACCAGCAAACGTATTAAGAACATCATCCTTAAGAATTTTTTTTTCATTAACACTCATTTCAGGAAATAGCCCAGCGTTAGGTGTTCCAGCAACTTCATCAGCTTTAAAGCAATCATAAGGCGCAACTGTAAAATACTGGCTGAATTTTGAAGTTAAACCATTTTCATTAGTTATAGTAAGAGATACTGAATTAACGCCAGGATTATTAAATATCTTGCTCGTACTTACTCCTGAACTCAATGTTCCATCACTGAACTCCCATTTATAATTTGTAATTATTCCTTCTCCCCCGCCTTCACTAGGGCTGGCATCAAAAACAACTGCTCTTCCAACAGCAATATCATCGCTGTCAAACTTTATTGCAGCAACTGGCGGCTTGTCTCTTCCTCCGTAATATCCTATTTCAACTTTATT
>JBBSYR010000129.1:0-253 GCA_038045165.1 Nanobdellota archaeon | reverse complement strand
ACTTTATTCAAAACAGGACTGCTTAATTTAGTGCTGCTAGGTAAAAATATTGCTGCCCACTGAAACCATTGATTTCCTTTATGAACTTCTCCAATTGATTGCCTATTATTTGAAAAACTGGTAGAAGCATCATTAACATCAAACAAAACTCCACTTGGCCCTCTCCATTGAACAGAATTAAGCTCCTCTTTTGTATCTGCAGACCTAAATAAAAATCTAATCTTAGAGTCTTCCCGTCTATTAGAATCTGCGC
>JBBSYR010000128.1:0-1184 GCA_038045165.1 Nanobdellota archaeon | reverse complement strand
AGGCTCTTTTTCACATGCCCCTTTCTCACATCCCCCCTCACACTTTATCTTCGCAAACTTTCTCGTGCTTCCATCACAATAATTTTCTAAAAGAGTTGTTGAATTAATACAATAATCAGAATAAATTGCAAAACAACGTCTGCTAGACATGAGCCTGCACATTGCGGTTTTTTTGCTCACGTTTCCTGCGATTTCAGAAAAAGTGCCTCCATCAGAATCAATGCAGTTTGCATTATTTGAAAAAGCAGCATTATTTGGAATAGGATTAATCACTTGGGCATTCAAAGAAGAAGATTGTTTTGTAAAAGGCCAAAATGCAGAAGCAAAACTTGCCGCAAATAACAAAGCCAAAACAAACACAACAGCAAAAACCCTCTTTTTCATAATATCTCTATCAACAGCGAGTTTTTAATTATTTCTAAAGCTTTTTTATCGTACAATTCTCTCTTCTCGCCCAATCCCTTCAAACTCCTTCATCTGAACAATCGCAGAATTAAATTCAAAAAAAATTTCTTTCTTGTTACTTTACAAATTCCACATTTTCCAAGCCTTCAAATTTGCAGTCACCTGTAAGAAATAAAATTCCCAACCTCCTAGCTAAAATATAACCTAAGCAGTCTACATATGAAACATTCTGCTTTTTCATATGCAATTTTAATTCATTTGCTTTCTTAATATCATCATCACTAAAATCAATTGCAAATTTCAGATAATAATCATAATATTTATTAGCTATTTCTTTGCTTTCTATTCTTAAAAGGCCATAATGAAGTTCCATTAAATTGAGCTTTGAAGTGATTATTGAAATTCCTTTCGTATATTTTTCGTAGTTTGGATTTCCCTCTATTACTTCAAACAATGCATAAGTATCAAAAAAGAAAGAGTCTATCTGCTCCATTCTTCTCTAATCATATCCTTGAACTTCTGCCCTGACATTTTTCTCTTTTTTATTGAGCCGAATATCTCGGAAACATCTGCTTTCCTGACTACTTCTATAAAAAAAGGTTCATTTTCTTTAAGAGCTTTTTTTTCTACAATCTCGCTTGGAACTATAACTGCCATTGAATTTCCCCACTTCTTTAAAGTTACTTCTATCATGTATATACATATGTATCACTGGTATATATACCTTTCTATTCATCGTAAGAGCTTAGCTTTCTGAAGCTATCGTCGGGCGGGGGTGG
>JBBSYR010000127.1:0-3302 GCA_038045165.1 Nanobdellota archaeon | reverse complement strand
TTTTAAATATACTCAAAACAGGAATTATATTGAAAGGAGAGTCAATATTTTTAGAAGTGCTAAAAAATGCCAAAAAATAAATCAAAGTAAGGGTATTATTGTTATGTTATACCGTAACAAAATGTCATATAACGCTATGTTATACTGTAACAATTATAAATATGTGCATGCTGATGACCACAAGGTTTATAAATATGTACATTCTAATGTATACATAATAATATGGAAAGAGCAAAACTAGAAGAATTCAATCATTGGTGGATAAAAGGAACTGTTGATACAGAGTTAGCTCTGCCTTTTAAGCGAGATAACTATCGAGAAATAGAAAGCCATTTTGAAAAAAAATTTATCGTAGCATTAGTAGGACTGCGAAGAGTCGGAAAAACAACTATTATGTATCAGCTCATACAAAAACTTATTGCTGAAAAAACAAACATTGCTAATATTCTCTTTTTCTCTTTTGATGAAACGCAGGCGAAATTGAGTGAAGTTATAGAAACTTACAAAGAAATCCAAAAAAAAGACTTTAGAGAAGAGAAAGTATACATTTTTCTTGATGAAATTCAAAAATGCTCTAATTGGGAAAATGAAATTAAAAAATATTATGACCTTTACCCAAAGTTTAAGTTCATAATAAGCGGCTCAGAATCATTATTTATAATAAAAAAGACGAAAGAAACATTAGCGGGCAGGATTTTTGAATTTATTCTTACACCATTTACGTTTAGAGAATATCTCAGATTCAAAGGTATAAAAGAAGAGGATTTTAAGTATGAGACAAAAATAAAGCCTTTTTTCATTACTTTTGTAGAAAAAGGAGGATTTCCTGAAACTTTTTCCTTCGAAAGCGAGAAAGATTTTAAGGAATATATACGAGCGTTAGTCGTTGATAAAATAGTTTATAAGGATATACCTAAGATGTTCAAGATAGAAGACCCTGAATTTCTGCGCGTGTTGCTTGAACTAATTGCTACAAATCCTGGAATGTACATAGATTATCAGTCTTTAAGTAAACAGTTTGATAAAGACCGGCGAGTAGTAAAGGATTATCTTATCCATCTCAAAGAATCATTTTTAATACGCCTACTTGGAAATTATCGAAAAGGAAGCATAACTACCTTACGCAAGAAAAAAAGAGCTTATCCTACTGATAATGCCCTTATCTATCTGTACAAACCAAAAGTAGAAGATGGTTTTATAGGAAGAATGGTTGAGACTATTATTGTAAATAAAATGCAGGCAACGTCTTTCTGGAAAAATGGAAATGAAATTGATTTAATTCACAATGAAATACCTATCGAAGTTAAATATAAAGAAAAAATAGAGGGTGTGGATTTTAAACCATTACGAGAATTTATGAAAAAATTTGATAGAAAAAAGGGAGTGATAATAACAAAACATGAAGAGAGGAAAATCAAATTCGAGGAAGGAACAATCGTACTTATTCCTGCATGGAAATGGTTATTGGAGCCTTAAAATTCCTCAAGAAAGTCAAGTATTCTTATCAATGAACGCTTTTAACTACACTAAACCATAAAACTTACCATCAAATTACTTACTGAATATTCTTTATTAATCGACGAGTATCAATTATTAATTCTTAGCATTTATTTTTATCGTGAATAGTAATATTTTTAGCATACGACCAATTAGAAGGAATTATTTAAGAAGTAATGTAGTTAACTTTAATGATGCGCATATAAACAATAAGAACAGCACACAAAACTGCAGTTTTATTTTGTATAGAGAGCTTTGAATAACCCCCCAATTTTGTAGTTATGAGGGGGTTTTCAAAGCGGTTCGATAGAGGACTTTGGAGTTTTTTAAAGTCCTCTATATTGTTGCATATTGGCAATATTTAAAACTCCAGCAATCTATCAAGAAAGATGGTTAAGCTTGACAAAATCAGAAGGTTTTTGGGATTAAGCTTGGTTTTGGCAAAATCAGGCTTTAAGCTGAGAAACGAAGGGAGTTATTTTGGCATTCTTTGGTATCTGCTTAATCCAATTCTTCTCTTTGCGCTTCTTTTTTTATTATTTCAGGATAGACTTGGAGAAGAGATTCCATATTATTCAATTTATCTTTTGCTTGGCATAATTATGTTTAATTTTTTTCAGGATATAACTATAGAGTCAACAAAATGCATAAAAGAATATGGAGGAATAATAAAGTCGATTAATTTTGACAAAAAGGCGCTTGTTGGCTCAATCCTTTTTAAGAAAATATTTGAGCATATTTTCGAAATAGTGCTTTTAGCAGCTGTTTTGCTTGTCGTTAAAGGTTCTTTCTTAGGAATTTTATTTTATCCAGCGATTTTTATAATTTTTTGCATTTTTGTTTATGGAATTGCTCTTTTATTATCTTCAGTAGTTGTCTATTTTGTGGATTTAGACAATATCTGGGCTTTTTTTGTCCGCCTGCTTTGGCTGGCAACACCTATTTTTTATTCAATTGAAGGGCAGACTAAATTATTTGTTTTAAATCTTTTTAATCCTCTTTACTATTTTATTAGCATAGCCAGGCAGACTATAATTTATAGCAGGATGCCGGAATTGTGGCTCATTGGAGGGGCATTGTTTTATGCTTTGCTGTTTCTGTTTGCAGGAAATTATGTTTTTAATAAATTGAAGATTAAATTTGCGGAGATGATATAAAATGAAAAGAATAATTGTTAAGGATGTTTCGAAGAAATTCAGAATAGGATTTAAAAAATCCCAGAGTGCTTTGGCAAGGGCGATTTATCTATTTTCTGGAAAAGAGCCTCAAAAAGAAATTTCGGTTTTAAAAAATATTTCGTTTAGTGCTGATGAAGGAGAGATATTAGGAATTATTGGGCCCAATGGGTCTGGAAAAAGTACACTATTGAGGATTATTGTTGGAGTGTATTTTCCAGATAATGGCAAGGTTATAATGAATGGAAAAGTGGTTTCTTTGATTAATTTAAATATCGGATTGCAGCAAAGATTAACAATGAGCGATAATATCTTTTTATGCTGTGCACTTTTTGACTTAGGCAGAAAAGATATAAAGAAGAGATTTAATTCAATAATTAAATTTGCAGAGCTTGAGAATTTTGTTGACACTAAACTTTATCAATTTTCAAATGGTATGATGCAAAGACTTGCATTTTCCATAGCTATGCATTGCAATCCGGAAATTCTTATCTTAGATGAGGTTTTTGAAGTGGGTGATGAAGAATTTAAGATAAAAAGTGCTAAAAAGATTAGGGAATTTGCTGAAAAAGGCGGGGCTGTTTTATTGGTCAGCCACGATATGGGATTAATTAAAAAGTATTGCAATAG
>JBBSYR010000126.1:0-2919 GCA_038045165.1 Nanobdellota archaeon | reverse complement strand
TTCCGAATGGAATAAAAATAAAAATCGGCGTTCCTGCAAGACAAAAACAAAAAGCCGCTCCAACAATAAGAAATATCAGTGAAGAACAGCTCAAAAGAATGTCTTCTTTGCCAAGAACAATTGCAAAAACAAGTGTAAAAAGGATAGGTGATAGAATAATTTATGAATTGAACACCCCGGGGATTATTTCTCCTGAAGACATCTTCGTCTCAAAATTAGAATCAGGCTATGAAATAAAAGCAATCGGCGAGAAAAAAGTCTATGTCAACAACCTGCCCCTAAATCTTCCCATAAACTGCCTTACAGTAAATCAAGACAAGCTTTTTATAGAATTCAAAAATCACGAGCAATGAACAATCTATAATCATTAAAACTGCAGAACATTATAGAAAATCAAAACTCAACAGCTACTGCGGCAGTTACAAGCCCCGCCCCAAAACTTGTAATAATAACTTTTTTTCCTGCCTGAATAGTTCCATCTTCTAAGGCCTCATCCAGAGCAATAGCACAAGTTGCAGCAGACATATTTCCATATCTTGCTATATTATTATAAACAACTGAACCCTCTTCAGAAATTCTTTTCTTAATAGCATCAATAATTCTTCCATTAGCTTGATGAGGAATATAAACATCAGCTCTCTCCCAGTCAAGTTCTTTTTTGAGCCATCTCGCTGATTCCAACATTTCACGTACTGCATTTTTCATTACTTCTTTTCCATATGGCATTCTTAAAACCCCCTTAGAATTAAGAAAAATAAAATTAACCTTATTTTCAAAAGGATTGCTTACTGAATACTCTGCTAAAATACCTCTCTCTTCTTCAGTTGGAGTTAAAACTGCTGCACCTGCCCCATCACCAAATAACGTTGAATTTATATCAGTGTAATCAACAATACTTGTCAAACATTCAGCTGCAACAACTAAATAATTTCCCTCTCGCCTTAAAACACGGGAATTTGCTTGACCTATAGCTTCAGGAAATCCTGCACAAGCATTATTTATATCATAAGCAAAACAATTTCTAATTCCAAGTTTTTTTTGTATTTTGCATGCTGCACTCGGAATATTTCTTTTTTCAGTTAAAGTATTGAAAATAATTCCCACTATGCTATCTGCTTTTACTCCAGATTTTTCAATTGCATCACAAGCAGCCCTGTATCCCAAATCAGAAGGCAAATCTCCCAGCGATGTGCGCCTTCTTTCTCTAATGCCTGTAATCTCAAATATCTTCTCCTTTGTAATTCTTCGCTTACCTTCAAAAACTTCTGTAATATTATCAGAAGCATCATATCTAAAAAGCTTTTCAAGCCCTTCAAAAAATTCATTAGTTATTCTTTCTTCAGGCAAATATCTTCCTGTTCCAGCTATTCTAAGATGCAATCTCAAATTCCCAAATCCCCAGTCATTTTACAACCCTGTTCAAAATCTCCATCGCTTTTCTCTTATCAACAGAACCAAGCTTGGCAATCACCAGCCCCATATAAGCATTGGCTCTCAAGCCTGGCTTTTCGCGAACAATAGCAGAAATCTGCTCTTCCAATTTATTGTCATCTCCTCTTTCAATCTTTAAAGCATCTTCAAATTTCTTCCCAGAAGCAATTTTAAGCAAAATTTCTTTTATATCCCCCTCACCAATCTTTCCTTCAGATAATTTTTCCAGAACTTCTTCCAATACTCTTTCGCTTAATATCTCTTTTACCTCTTCAAAACTCTTCTTTAATTTAGAAGCAAATTCAGCTCTCCAAAGAGTCGTCATTTTTGCAATTAAATTTGCATCTTTATCATAAACTTTCAAAAGCATTTCAAATTCATCCAAATTTCCCTCGAGAACAAGATTTATCAATTCATCAGAAAGCCCTTTCTTTTTAAGCTCACCTCTAATTTCATGTTTCAACTTCGGCAGTTTTTTCTTTAGTTCATTAATTTTCTCTCTTCCAATTCTAAGCAAAGGCAAATCTGTTTCAGGGTACATTCTTGCCTTTCCAGGCATGGGCCTAAGAAATTCAGTTGTTCCATCAGGCTTTGCTCCTCTTACTTCTCCGCTTTTTTTCTTATTCTTTAGTTCTTCCTGCTGCCGTTCTATTTCCTTCACAACACTAATTATCATCATATCTGGATCCTGAAATCCTTTTACCTCAACTCGCTCATGTCCTTTAATAGAGATATTCAAATCCTGCCTTATTGTCCCAATTCCTCTTTTAACTTTGCATGCCCTCAAAATTTCCCCAATCTTCAAAGCACATTCTCTAATTTTTTCAGGAGTATCAAGCACAGGAGCAGTTGCAATTTCAACTAATGGAATTCCAAGTCTATCCAATTTATAAGAAGCGCTTTTCTCATTTTTTTCAATAATTCTTGCAGCATCTTCTTCCAAACAAACACTATCAACTTTAACTTTTCCAAAAGAAGTCTCAATAAATCCATCATGCGCAATCAAAACAGTTCTCTGGAATCCAGAAGTATTGCTTCCATCAATAACTGTCTTTCTCATTATCTGCGTAACAGGATAAATTTCGCAATTCAAGAGCAAAGCAATCTTCAAAGCTTCATCCAAAGCAGACTCATTAATTTCTCTCGGAGGTTCCTCATCCAATTCAATCAAGCAAGTTGTATCATTATACCCCTGATAAATAAATTCTCGGTCAAGCGCAACTTCATGCTTAACCGCCTCATCAATCTCTCCTTCCTCGCCCGCAACAGCGTGCAATTTTCTTCTGACCGAAAAATGCGGTTCATCGCTTCTTAAATAGCTCGGGCAGTTGCAAAAAAGCTTGCTCGTGTCAAGCTGCTGGTGTATTTCCAGACCTGATTTTAATTCTATTTTATTATAATCCATAAAAATTAATATGAAGGGGGGTTATTAAAAGTTATTGAAGATGCACTCCATTGATTATTTTATTAACCATGTCAAATTCAACA
>JBBSYR010000125.1:0-8742 GCA_038045165.1 Nanobdellota archaeon | reverse complement strand
TCAAGAACTCCGGAATAAATTCCGGAGCGTGCTCGTTCAGGAATTCTTTCATGGAATTCCTGATGTCTTGAGCACCTCAAAAACCAAAGGTTTTTTCAGTTTCCTCAGCCTCGAAAATTAAGTTTGCTTTCTCTCGAACTAAAGCAGGGAGTTTGCGCAAACTTAATTTTCTTAGTATCAATTTTTTAAACTATGCATAATAATCTGAGTTTTCTCATGCGCATATGAAAGTATTTATTAAAACACCATATCTTTTTATACCTAAATTATCACTATTCTTTATGGGAATTCTAAAGGTCGCTTACTCTCCAAAAGGAATAGTCCATTTTTCAGTTGGAGCAATTATCAAAAAAGAAAATAAATTTCTTTTGATAGACCGAGCGGTCCCGCCAGAAGGTTTTGCTTGTCCTGCAGGACATGTTGAAACGCGCGAAACACCTGAGCAGGCGCTTATTCGAGAAATTAAAGAAGAAACTGGTCTTGCAATTACAGGCTACAAATTGATATTTGAAGAGACCTTATACAATAACTGGTGCAAAAAGGGTGTGACAAATCATCACTGGTATGTTTTTGAGTGTGACGTCAGCGGTTTTGAAAGAAAAAACAACGAAGCAAAATTAATTGGCTGGTTTTCTCAAAAAGAAATTAAAACTTTAAACTTAGAGCCCACTTGGCAGCATTTTTTTAAAAAAATGAATATCATCTAAATATTTATATATCTTCTTTAGTTAAAGTTTTAATGGGCATGGGCGATGATATACTAGTTGTGAAAAAAGAAATATTATTCAAAGAAGGCGAATTCGAAGGCTTCTTGCCTATTGAAAAAAAAAATTATCTTTTTATTATACTTAATAATTTTGAATATAGGGAGAGAACATCTGAATTAGAAGAAGATGGAGCATGGCAGCAGCCTATACCATATATCTGGATAATCAATCAGAAACAGAAAAAAGTTTTTTTATATAAAAGAGATGTCACTGGAAACGAAGGCAGGCTATATGAAAAATATTCAGGGGGAGTAGGCGGACACATAGACAAAAAGACAGAGAAAAATGAAGCAAATCCAGTCATTTCAGCCATGATGCGCGAGCTAAAGGAAGAAGTAACAATGGATAATTATCCAACCCCTAAAATAATAGGTTTTATCAATCTTCGAGAAGGCGTGGAAGAAGTTCATTTTGGAATTGTTGCAGTTGCTGTGACTGAAGACGAAGTGAAGCCTGCTGAAGATATGGCTTCTGGCAGGTTTTATGATGCTGAAGAAGCAGATTCTTTGCTATCAAATCCAGAAAGTAATGTTGAAAGATGGACGCAAGTTAGCTGGTCTTTTATAAAGGATATTTTATTAGGCAAATAAAAATATCTTTTCAGCTACAATCTTATTTAAATATGCTCAATAATTATGAATTTAATGGAAAGAAAAATAGGAGTAATACCCACTTTGCATATTTCTGCAGATAACATTCCTCAAGCACATTATCTAGCGACTAAAGCAGTTCATGAGCACGGAATAGCTATAAGAACACAATATGATAGAAAAAATCCTGATGAAAGTTTTATTGACCCGCCGAGCAAAGATGCTAAAGTACTAATAGAAGTAGCAAATCCTTTTAATCAACCAAGACATCCCGTGATAAGTTATTGTGAAATTGGAAAATATCTAGCTGAAATTATGGGTTTTAAAGATCATCTTGTGCTGCCCTATGATAAATTAATAACCCAATTAAAAAAAGGAGAATTAGAAGCAACTGAATGGCCTTATAGTTATCATCAAAGATTGTTTGCTTATCCTTTAAGTGATGGAACTAATCTGAATCAAATGAATTTATTGTTAGATAGACTTGCTAATAATCCTATTACTAGAAGAGCTGTTGCATCTACTGCTGTTCCAGCTATCGACTGTTTATTAGAAGATGATATGCCCTGTCTCAGAGAAGTTCAATTGCGCTGTACAGAAGAAGAGGGCAAGATTTATTTGCATATGGATACAAAATGGCGCTCACGAGATTTATACAAGGCTTGGCCTGATAATGTTATTGCTTTAACTTTTATGCAGCAATGTTTAGCCAAACAGCTATCAGATAAAATGAGCAGAGAAGTCAGAGTTGGAAGTTATAGCGATTATAGCTCTTCTTTGCATATCTATGGTCAAGATTATACAACAAAGGGCGTTGAAAAGTATATAAATTTGGGCGAGGAGCCAGCGATAAAAAGAGCGAAAAGCAGTGATACTATAGCTCAAGCGTTAATTATTCCCCAATTAGAAGAACTTGCTGATGAACCAACCTGGAATTTTAGCAATGAACAAAAAACGCAGATAAGAGATTTAGCAGCAAATATCACCAGCGGAAAATTAATTGCTTAAATCTGATAAATTACGCGAAAACAGGCATGAAAACGCTGATGGCCACGAATCAAATCCAGAACACCTTTTGAATGCAGAAAGCACTTATCTTGAATTAGCGGAAAGATTTAATTGGAGACACATTGATTGCGCCCCGGATAAAACTCTTGGCTCTTTAAAGACAATTGACGCAATAGCTGAAGAAGTATATTCAAGTATTCAGAATCGTATTGACATAATTTTAAAAAATCGTTAGATTTATAATCGTTTTTTATTAGTATCTAATGTGCTGGCGTTGAGCAGTGGTAGCTCGCTTGCTTGGAGAGCAAGTTTCCGCAAGGATATGCAGGTTCGATTCCTGCCGCTAGCGTTTTTTGCCGCAAGGATTCGCAGGTTCAAATCCTGGTCCGGGCGTTTTTTTGCCGAAGGATTCGCAGGTTCGATTCCTGCCACTAGCGTTAAATGAACCTTTTTCTCAAGTAGGATTAGGATTAAGTTATGTCTTGCCCACATCAAAGAAACTATTTGCCAAAATAAGTTATCTACCTTTATGGATAGACTCAAAGGGAGAAAGCATAAGAAATAAGCAGATAGTTGGACTTTCTGCCTCAGTCGACTTACCGCATAATTTTTCACTTTGGGGTTTCGGAGAAGTAAATGTTGCCGGGGCTCATGGTGCGCAATGGTCATACGAGGAGATTGAATTAGCAAAGACCTTTAAAAAAAGATTTTCGATTGGAGCAAATATACAATTAAATTCAAAGGGCCGTAGAAAATTTGAGCCAGAAGTTATTCTGAGACTTGCAGTAAGAGTAAAATTTTAAAAAAGAAGATCAAAATTTGAGACTGAAAAAATCAATTTGCGCAACCTCCCTGATTTAGCTAGGAGTTCTTGATATTTTTAATCATTCTTCTGGAGATCCTACACCTATCTCAGAGGATTTGGAGGTTACTGAAAAGATTGAGAAAGCAGGCGAAGAATTGCAGATTAAGGTTTTGGGATTTAAGAAAGGGGGTGGGGAGAGGAGAGGAAATCCTTTGTAGACATTAATTATAGAAACATTTAAATATGTAGTCATATACTATATTATTATGTATCTAGAGAAAAGAAAAATAAATAACAGGATTCAATATTATCTTGGACATTCATTTAGAGAAGGCAGCAAAGTCCATAAAATCAGAAAATATCTCGGAGCTGATTTAAGCGAAAATGTGCTTAAAGAAAGAGAAGAAAAGATGAAAGTGTTGATTTTAGAAGAGATTAACAGGTATAAGATTATTAAAGACCCGTTATTTGAAAAACTTTCAATTAAAGAAATAAATTTCGTAAAAAGACTTGAAAAGAACATTCCTGTTAAAATTAAGCATTTGTCTGAAAATGAATGGACTGCCTTCTCTGAGCTATTCACTTACAATACTAATGCAATTGAAGGGTCAGAATTAAACAGCAAAGAAGTCAAAGAAGTTTTAAATGAGGATAAATGGCCTAAAAAATCAAAGTCAGACATAGCTGAAGCATACGGGGTTAATGATGCACTCTCATTTATTAGAAAAACAAAAGAACATATCTCTTTAGAGCTAATTAAAGAAATACATAAAATAGTATTTAAAAATTCTAAAGATTTTGCCGGCCAGTTTAGAAAACCTGGTGAAGAGGTTGTTGTTATGGGAAGAATGGGAAATATCCTGCACGAAGGCGCCCCCCAATCAAGGGTAGTTGCTTTGCTTAATGAACTTGTTTGTTGGTATAATCAAAACAAAAAAGTATATCCTGCCCTGATACTTGCTGCTGTTGTGCATAATCAATTTGAGAACATTCATCCGTTTAGAGATGGAAATGGGAGAGTTGGGAGAATATTGTTAAATAATATTTTAATTAAACACGGTTTGCCGCCAATTAATATAGACTTTAAGAATAGAGGGGAATATTATGCATCCTTGCAGGAATATGAAAAAAAGCATAACCTAAAACCTACTCTTGAATTGTTTGTTAAAGAATACAAAGCGCTGAAGAAAATATTAAAGAAGTGATATGACTACACTTTGAGAGTTTGTAGTCACATGATTTGGGATTTGCCTGGAAAAGTTATTAGCTGTAGTCTGCTTTTGATATGGGCGGTTGATGAATGGGGGGTTTTAAGAGCAAGAGGGGGCAGGAGAGGAATGGGGAAAGATAAAAAACCCTTAACAGCAAATCTTAAAAATGAAGAGTTTTTATTATGGCTATGGCAATCCCATCATCAAGACGAAGAGCTGGAAAAGTAGATATTGAAAATAGACAAAAAGAATTGAAAGATGAACTAAGAAAAAGAAAGGAACGAGAAAAAGAGAAGCAATTAACTCCGGAAGAACACGAGGCAAGATTGAAAGCATTAAAAGAAGCGGGATTGATAAAGTGATAATCTTAAATAAAAATATTGGCAAATTAAGATAAGGATTTTGTTTTTGGTTGCATTGTTAATAGCTATACGAGAATCTGGAAATTGCGGGGCTTTTCTTCAATTTCTGTGTAAAAAGTAGTCTTAATTAAGGACTATTTACGCAAAGCAGTTTTAGGTTTAAAAAGCAGTAAATCACGAGGCGGGGGGAAGGATAACTTTTTAACATACAGCTTCTTGAGATTACTTTATTTTCTTTTAGGTAAAGTCTTAATAATTCTTTCATTTCGTTCAAATGGTGCTGAAGTCGTTCTTCTCTCTTTTTCCATATCGCTTCCCAAAGGCTCATCGTTTTTTCATTAAGAGGAGGATTTTCATTTCCTAATAATCTGTTCATATATAAACCAGTTTCGTGCATTGCTAGTTTTTCAGCTAAAAAGTACATTTTTTCGTAAACATTATCAATTTTTCCCTTATTAAACATCTTTACGATCTCTCTTATCCCTAAATCGATTTTAAGTTCCATTTTTATAAACCCTCCTCTAGTCTACTCAGACTTATCTTTTCATCTAAATCTACTATCTGCGGGGGTTCTTTAGAGATATCATAAACCTCTATTTGCGCTTGCTTGTATCTTTCCCATCCTGAAAAAGACTTATCAAATTTGGTTAACTTGTCATGCTCGTCTTTTGTTACCGCACAGGCCACAATCTTTTTTAGAATTTGTTCGGTTTTATCTGGGCTTTTTATTAGATTGTTGTAAATTTGTTTTTTTGTAAAAACGTGTTCATGTATTAATTCTTCTTTATTTCTTGGATCTAAAGCCCCTTTAGACCTATACTTTAAATTAGTTTTCCCATCAACCTCAGAAATGCACCAAATTAAGATATCAATCAATTTTTTTCTTAATTTTTCAGAAAGATTAAAAGAAAGTATCCTTTTTGTTGTATCAAACATTTCTTTTAATTTTTGTTCTCTATTGTCTTTAGGTTTGTAAATCATATTTTTATTCATAATCAATTGTTAGATTATTTTTCATTCTTTTGAAATTCTTATCATGCGTCTCGAGGAGTTTGGAAAAGAAAAGAATTGTGTGCTTGCAATTCTGGCAGATTCGGCCGATTGGAGTAGTGTCTTTTTTGTCTTTCATAAAGGGCTTTCCACAGACATCGCATAGAGTGGTGTTTTTCAAAGAGGGCTTTAAGGCGCCAGTTTCTTTGGAAACTAACTCGTCAATTCCTTCAATGTTGTATTTAATTGAGCGGATATAATTTCTCAGAGCTGTTTCAATGAAGTTTTTCACGCTGGGGAAGTCAATAGGGCTTGCGTCTGCTATGCTTTTTGCTTCTATATATAATTCGGAGTCTATTTTCACAAGGGAGACTTTGCTTTCTTTGGCCTTTTTTTCCATAAGTATACTAAAAGGATACTATTTATATACTTTGCGATTGAAAAATTATGCCCAGGGAGATAAATTAAATCTCAAACCTCTTCATCATCCTTCCCCTCATTCAAACTTATTCTTCTTCAACATCCTTTCTCTTGCTTAAACTGAATCTGATGTCTTTGGAGAGGGAGAGTTTTTCCATCGGCGCGAGGGGGAGCTCGCGTTTGAGCGAGGGCTTTGCTTTGGAGGCGAGGGTAGCAGACGGGGATAGCAAAGCATGTTGTGGGCAGGAAAAACATCATAATGCAAATATTTATAAACTATCTTGCATCATAATACAGATAGCAAAAACATACCGACGATACGAAATGGCATGAAAGGAAGGGCATGAAATGACATGATAAAAATAACATGATAAAAGAAATATTGATATTGCAGAGAAGGGAAATAGAAAGAAAGCTAAAAGAGCCTTACGTGGAAAGAATGTCCCCTGCCTTAAAAATAAACAGCCCCCTGATAAAAGTAATTATGGGTCCGAGAAGAGCAGGAAAATCATTCTTCGCCCTTCATTATTTGGGTGGGGGTTTGGGCAAGGGAGGAAACTTTGGCTATGCCAACTTTGATGACGAAAAGCTAGCTGAGCTTGAAAATTATAATGAGCTAATTGCAGAATTAGATGTGCTGTACAATAATCCAAAGATTCTCTTCTTTGATGAAATTCAAAATATCTCCAAATGGGAGCTATTTGTTAATCGCCTTCAAAGGCAGGGAAGAAATATTATGATTACTGGAAGCAATTCAAATCTTCTAAGCCAAGAGCTTGCAACTCACCTTACCGGAAGGCACACCCCAATAAATATTTTAACATTTTCATTTAAAGAATTTCTCAGGCATAATAAAAAAGAATTAACCAGTTCAGAAATAAAATCAAAATTAGACCAGTATATCGTTTTCGGGGGCTATCCAGAGCCCTTGGTGAAAAATCTGGACTACAAAGAGTACATATCCAACTTATTTGATTCAGTAATATACAAAGACATAATAAAAAGGCATAATATCCGCTCTTCAAAAAGAATGGAAGACCTTGCGTTCTATTTGCTTGCGAATGTCTCGAGTGAATATTCATACAACTCACTAACAAAGACAGCTAATCTGGCAAGCTCGCACACTACTGAAAAGTATCTTTCATACTTGGAGGAGTCATTTATATTTTTCAGCTTGAAAAGATTTTCATATAAGGCAAAAGAGCAGGTTTCATCAAATAAGAAGATATATTGTTTTGATAATGGAATGATATATGCAAAGGCATTTAAAATAAATTCTGATTTTGGCAGAATTTATGAAAATGTGGTTGCTCAGGAATTAAAAAGAAAAGAAATGGATAAATTGTGTGAAATATATTATTGGAAAAATCAACAGCAGGAAGAAGTGG
This sequence comes from Nanobdellota archaeon, assembly GCA_038045165.1. Taxonomy (GTDB): domain Archaea; phylum Nanobdellota; class Nanobdellia; order Pacearchaeales; family GW2011-AR1; genus VGKP01. The sequence continues at coordinate 1,201 of JBBSYR010000125.1, read as the reverse complement.
ATTTTGTTGTTCGGGAGAATTTGAAAATAAAGCAGCTCATTCAAGTGTGCTTTAATGTAGAAAAACCAAAAACCAAAGACCGAGAAATAAGAGCGCTGCTTAAAGCAGGAAAAGAGCTGAAATGCAAAGAACTCTTAGTAATAACTGAGAACTATGAACATGAAGAGAATGTAAAATGGTTTGATCTCGAAGGCAAAATAAAGTTTATTCCTTTATGGAAATGGCTGTTGAAAAATTAAATGAGCTGCGGGATGTCTAATTCTCAATTAAACAACAATCACTTCTCAACCTCAATTACAATATTATCATCTTCTTTCGAGCTTAAAATTTTAAAGCCTGTTTTTTTCAGCAATTCCTCAATTTCCTCTTTGTCATAAATATAATAATATCTTGGGTAATCAATGCGGTCTTTTTTCCAGTTTATAATCTGTTCCTGTGCCTTTCCATTTATTCGTTTGTGGTTTTTGCTCCAGAGAGTTATAAACGCCTGCGCTTTTGGCTTTAATACTCTAAACAATTCCTTAAGCGCTTGTTCTCTTTTCTCTTGAGAATCAATGCAATGCAAAGTTGCAACGCAAATCGCAGCATCGAAAAAACCATCTTTGAATTGCAGAGATGCTGCATTTGCTTTAGATAAAAATGCTTTTAATCCTAATTCTTTAACTTGTTTTTCAGCATATCCCAGCATTTCCACAGAAAAATCAACCCCATAAACTTCTGCCTCTTCAGGCATTATTGAGAAATTCCTTCCAGAACCGCACCCCAAATCAAGAATTTTGCCTTTTTTGCCTCTTAAAAATTCTTCAACATCCTCAAAAGGTATTTTCTTGAACTCTTGCCAGTTTGAAGCGATTGCATCCCAAATTTGCTCCTGCGTTAGTCTATCTTGTTTTTCCATTTAATCTATACAATTCAAATAAAAAACTATCTTTAATAAGCTTTATAATCCATGCTTCATTAGCGACGATATGGAAACAAAAAATCTAACCGACGCAATGAACTGGAGATATGCAACAAAGGCATTTGATAGCTCAAAAAAGATTCCCGAGAAAGATTTTGAAAATTTATTGGAAGTTTTAAGGCTCGCCCCCTCATCTTTTGGATTACAGCCTTGGAAATTTGTGGTTGTAGCCAATAAAGAATTAAGGCAGAAAATCAGGAAAGCCTCATGGGACCAGCCACAAGTAACAGATGCATCTCA
>JBBSYR010000124.1:380-2286 GCA_038045165.1 Nanobdellota archaeon | reverse complement strand
GCTAAAGCTGTATTGCTTTCTGAATTTCTGCATAGTGCAGAAAGACAGTCTGAAGGATGGACAGAAGTACTTGGTCCGTTTATAGGAATATATGAGAAAATTGATGATTGGGTTATTGGAGATGCTTATTCTCGACCTGAAGTAGCAGTAATTCTTTATGAGATATTTTTAGCAACGAGAGAATCTGATAGGATTCTCTCTGGTGATGGAACTGGACTTGAAAGAACAAGAAAACAAAATTATGAATCTCAGAAGAAAAATTATGGTGGATGGTACATGACTTCAATCGTTGATTCAAGAGAAATTGTTCAAGCGTTTGATATTACTGGAAGCGGGGAGTGTGAAGTAATGATTGAATTGATAAAAATAGTTTCAGGAGACAGCATCAGGCTCGATGCGGGGTTTAATAGTAGAGAATTAACAGAAGCTATCGAGAAACTTTTTATGATTCCATATATTTATCCAAAATCTATCAATAATCTGAATGGAAAAGATTCTTGGAAATATATGTATTTGGAATTTTTATGGGATATCTGGATGTGGTTAAAAGAATATCATCAGAGATCTCACTCAGAGAGTTTTCATTCAGCATTTAAGAGAGTTTATGGAGAGGTTACAAAGATAAATTATACTGCGAGATTCGTGCAGATTACTGCACGAATTATACTACATAATTTTAGAAGATTGTCTTACTTTGCGAGAGCTAACTGAATCTCACGCAAAGCCTAAATCAGCGGAATGTTTATAAATCAGCGGAATGTTTATAAATTGAATCGATATATAAATTAAGAAGAAAAAAGATGGAAAAAAAGTATAAGATAATAATTGCTCTCTTGATTATTGCATTAGTATTCATAACTATTGCGATTGTTGTCAAAATTTATTTTCCAGAATGGAAAGTTATAGGAAACAGCAATTCAGGCGGGGGCGAGCCTAATGGAAATATAAAAATTATTGTTGAAAAGCCGCTTCCTGCAGATGAGGGCAAATGAAATTTGATAATTTATTCTTGGTTTTGTCAGCAATGCTCGCAGTCACAGCAATTCTTTTTGCCGGATTTACAATTTTCTCTCCTAGAACTTTAGACAATTTTGGAATTACCGGCTTTTTAACAAGCAATCAGACTTCCGGTCTTGTAAATGTTAGTGTGCAAACTTCGTTAATTATCAATTTCACAGTTGACCGGATAGTATGGGGAAGCGGCAAGGTTGACCCGGGAGCAAATAATGCTACTTTAGATACAAGCCGCAATGAAGCTAATAAGGTCATAAATGGTAATTGGACTTGGATTAATCTTAATAATCTAAATAGAACTAATGGTCTTGTTATAGAAAATATAGGGAATCTGAACGCAAGTATTTGGATTTCTATGGCAAAAAATGCAACTCAATTTATAGGCGGCACTAATCCAGCATATCAATTTAATGTTACTAATAATGAATCAAACTCATGCACCGCTGCTGCAGTTACTTTAGGGCAGTATTATGAGGTAAATGCCACAACCCTCAATACAACAACTCGTGGAATCCAAATTTGCAGTGTGCTAGACATTAATGATGCAAGAGACACGATAAAAATTGATATTCTTCTTAGAATTCCTTCAGGCTCTTTAACTGGCGAATTGACAGATACAATTACTGCTACAGCAGAGATAGCTTAGTTATTCTGCTTGAGAGAAAGTTTATATATACCTTCTGCGTCTTTGGGTCTTAAGAGAAAAAGATGGAAAAAAAGTATAAGATAATAATTGCTCTCTTAATTATTGCATTGGTATTCTCAACTATTGCAATTGTTGTCAAAGTTTATTTTCCAGAATGGAAAGTTCTAGGAAACAGCAATTCAAACGAAGGAGAGCCTAATGGAAATATAAAAATTATTGTTGAAAAGCCGCTTCCTGCAGATGAGG
>JBBSYR010000124.1:0-280 GCA_038045165.1 Nanobdellota archaeon | reverse complement strand
GCAAATGAAATTTGATAAAACATTAGTATCTTTAATAATAGTTGCAGTAGTTGTTTCCGTATTCGCTGTAAAAGTAAATCTTTTTTCTGATGATTTTTACAATAGAATAGTTACTGGCTTTGCAGCAGGCAATCAATCAACAGGAAAAATAAATTTAACTATTGAATCTGGGCTTATTATTAATTTTACCACTGATGTTATTGATTGGGGCTCTGGCAGAGTCACTGCTGGGGCTGCTAATGCCACTTTAGACACAAGCCGTAATGCAACTTATAAAGTC
>JBBSYR010000123.1:0-19732 GCA_038045165.1 Nanobdellota archaeon | reverse complement strand
AAAGTTGTTACCCTTTATATATTTTGCTCAATTAATTAGTTCTTATACTATAATTAAAAAATCTTTTATAGGGTTCATTCCAAATTGATAATAGCTACTTTAATTCATCTAATGATTTTGTGCATTTAGGAGGTAAGATAAGGTGTGTTTGTTTTACAAACCGAAAAGCTTAAATATATGGTTTTTGTTTGTAGAGTAAACAAATCAAATATATATGTTTAAATGGAAAAAGAAAAGATAAATAAAGAGAGAATAAAAATGGAAAGCAATTGGAAAGACGAAGAAGAAAAACAAGAAAAAGAAGAAGCAGATGAAGCTGGGGAAACAGAAAAGAGTTTAATTAATAATATAAAAAATTTCACAAGTTCCGCCAGCAAGATTTATGAGGTCAAAGATTATACTTCTGCCACAATTTTGTATTTCAAGGCATTATTCAGCATTCTAGACTTAATTGTTTTCAGAAAAAAAGGATTTATTCCGAAAGATCATTCAGAAAGATTTAGGATATTAGAAAAAGAATTCTCTGAATTTTATTTAATTGCTGACAAGTATTTTCCTATTTATCAAAGCTCATATACAAGAAGTATTGAAAAGGAGGTTTGTGATGAAATAAAAGAAAATGTTGAAAGAATTATTGAAGAACAAGAAATTTTATAGTATCATAGAAGAAGGATTGAAGAAAGAAGACATATTAGATATTATTTTATTTGGTTCAGTGATAAGAGGAAAAGATGAGCCAAAAGACATTGATTTGATTATTTTATACGCATTTAAAAATAATATTAATTTTAGTTATGAACTTAGGAAAAAATTGGAAAAAGAAGGATTTAAGGTTGATATCACTAGTATTTCTTATAAAGAGCTATTGAGTCCTAATTTTCTTGGGCGCGAAGGAATACTTTTTGAAGGATTCAGTTTTAAACTAAATAAGTATTTGTCAGCAATGTTTGGTTTCTCAGGTTTTATGCTATTTAAGTATTATTTAGAAGGGATGAATAATTCAGAAAGGATGACATTTTATTATACTTTGCATGGAAGAGGAAAGGAAAAAGGAATATTAGAAAGTTTTGATTCATACAAGTTTTCAGATAATTTTATAATAGCTCCTGTGAATAACGTAGAGAAGATTAGTGATTTTTTAGAGAGAAGAAAAATTAAGTTTGTTAAAATTCCAGTTCTTATACCGCACAGATTAGCTTCAAAAAAATTTTTAAGCGAACATGAAAAATAAAATTTTATCAATTTCCTCAATGAAGAGATTATTAAAGAGAGAGGGGGTCAAAATGGTTAGCAAAAAAGCGTCAGAAAAAATGTTAAAAATTATTGATGAATATGCAAAACATATTTCCAAGAAAGCAGTAAGAAATGCTTTTTATTTTGGAAGGAAAACAATTAAGGAAGAAGACATTGAAGATGTGAAATTATTCATGAATAAAGAGAAATAAAAATAAGATTTAGGAAATCTTAAGAAAGTGAGGTTTTATTTTGTGAATAAATGTGCAGGACACAAACATTTGATACCAGTAATATACTATAAGAATTAATTAATTGAACAAGATTTATATACTTCCTTACAATATTATTGGTAAGGAGGTGAAACTATGCAAATACAAAAATACTCAATTTATTTTTTTGAAAAGAACTTTAAAGATGAACATGACATTAAAGTAAAACAACGTCTGCAATTATTAATTTATCTAAGAGAAAATAGAGATACGAGAAGTGTTGCTGAACTTCTGCGTATAAGTCTTGGTTCGGTGCCTTACTGGAAACAAAGATTTGAAAAAGAGGGTCTTGCAGGATTGCAAGACAAAAAAGGAAGAGGAAGAAAATCTGAACTGAGTAATAAGCAATTGAAAGAACTTTCATCTGCTATTGACAAAGGCATGCAGATGAAAGATAGATATAAGAGAGGATTCAAGACAAAAGACGTGAGAGAGTTCATTCAAAATAAATTTGAGAGAAATTACACGACAAGGAATTGTTTGAAGATACTCCGCAAATTAGGATACAACTTAAAAGTCCCAAGACCAAGAAACAAGAGCAGAAACCAAAATGACGTCGATGAATTCAAAAAGCAATTTAAAAAAAACTTTCAAATTTGGACAAAGAAACAATAATCGTTACATACGACCAAGCACATTTTACAATTGACGCTGATGTAAGAAAAGTTTGGGCAAAGATAGGAACAACTCCCGTCCTTTACAAGAATGGCTCAAAGAAAGGAATTAATGTCGGCGGAGCATATTCCTCAACTGGAGAATTTTTCAGTTATGAGATGAAAAGGCAAGTACAAGAAGAAGTTTTATGGAACATAAAGCTTCTAAGAATGAAGTTTGATAAAATGCTTTTACTTTTGGATAAAGCAACATGGAACAAGAATAATTTTGTGATGAGCTGGCTTGAAGAAAACAAAATCGATTATATGTTCTTTCCAACTGGAGCATCAGACCTTAATCCTGTTGAAGAATGCTGGAGACAAACAAGAGATAATGTAACTTATGTATCGCACAATTCAGAAGGGGAGTTATCAGAGAGCTTACAGAATTATTGGAGAAAACAACCTTTTAAGCATAATGTGTTCAGTTATTTAGTTCCGTGACTATACTTTTGATAGGACTGCAACTCAAGCAGTTACATTCGGCCATAGTGCAGATGAATTGGTTGTTAAAATGAGTGATGGGAGTTTGAAAACTGTTCAGGATTTGTTGAAAGATGGAGTAGGGGGAGGAAGTGGCGGAACGGCTGTGTTTAATACTCCAGGTGTGACCTCATGGTTAGTTCCTGCTGGTGTGACGCAGGTTACTGTTGAAATGTGGGGTGGAGGAGGAAATGGCGCTCCTGGGGCTTCGAATAGAGGCGGAGGCGGTGGAGGTGGTGGAGGTTATGTGAAAGCAATTGTTAATCTTCCTTTTGGAACTTCTTCACTTTCTGTTCAGGTAGGAAGTGCTTCTTTGGATTCAATTCTTGGCAGTAATCTTGTTGTTGCCCGTCATGGAGGAAGTGGTTCGGGATTGTCTGGAGGAGCAGGCGGAACTGTTTCTCTTGGAACAGGCGCGACCAGTATTTTCCAGTTTCCTGGAGTTGCAGGCAGCGTAGGTACTAGTGCCTTTGGTACTGGATGCGGCGATGCAGGATTTTATACGCAACCAGGAAATGGAGGAGATGGAGGCGCGAGTTATACGCCTTCCACTGGAGGTAAAGGATTTGTCCATCCTACTTGTAGTGTTGGTCCTGACATTCAGGTTACAGATGGTACACTTGGAGGAGGTGGAGGCGGCGCAGGTCAGGCTTCATCAGTTTTTGGAAACGGGGGCACCGGTAAAATTATTATTACATACTTTGGCGGTGGAAGTGGCGGGGGAACAAGAGCAGTAACTTTTGCAGGATATACCTCGCAGATTTATAATGGAGATTTAGGAGGCGTTGTTGGCGCGAATAACAAGTGTAATAGTGAATTTGCTGGTAGTCATATTTGTACAGCTATAGACATAGAGAGGCTAGCTCTTACTAATCAAATTCCTTCTAAACCTAATTATTTTGAAGCATTTGTATTTGATATTCACTCAGATAATTGTGTTGGTTTCACTATGGGAAATACCAATGCTAATTATGGAGAGACCTTATATTATCAAGCTAACGGAAATTATATTCTAAAGCTAGCTGGGATATGCGGTGCTAGGTACCCTATAACTTGCTGTAAGTAATATATCAAAATAAAACCTTCCCATTTTTTAGAATGTCTTTGATGAAATGGTCAAAAAGGCAATGACACAGAAAAATTTAAAAGCGAAATCTTTATAAATGTTACGTACAATTACGTACTATGGAGATTATAGGAAGAGTCAGCCGAGGAAGCAAGATGGACCAGGTTTACATCCCGAAGAATAGAACTGGTCTTTCTATTGGAAATTATGTAATAGTCCAACCTTTGGAAAAACAAAAGCCTGTTGAAAAGCTTTATTTTTACGGCGTTAAGGAAATAGAACCTTTGAAATTAGAAATAGTTTATGAGGTTATAAAAATTATAGATAAGCTTCTTGATAGTTATGAGAATTTATTTGTCATTGGCTCATTCTTGGATAAAGGTTTTCACTTTAATGATATAGACATTCTTATTGTGGCTGAAGATAAAATCAACTCTAGTTTGATTGAACCGAGTATAGAGAGAAAAGTAGGCGTAAAGGCGCATATTCTGACTTTGAATAATAAAGAGCTTAATAAGGGTTTAGAAACAGACCCTCTCTATCAGATGATGCTTAGCAGATGCATAGCTAATAAGCGTTTTATCTACAAGACAGAACAAACTATGAATTATAAGCTCTTAGATTTGCATCTTTTTAAGAGCAGAGCTTTAACGAATAATTTTGATATTTTAAGCGGAAGCGAAAAATATGATTTAGTTAGGAACATGATTGCTATTTATCTTTATTTAAAGAATAAAAAGATAAGCAACAAATTAGTCGATGAAGAAATAAAGAAAGGCTTTGAAATTGATGTTCAGAAGATAAAGCAAAACATTATAGACAAAAAAAAATTTCTAAAGAAGTATAAATTAATATATAATAAAACCTTTGTTAAAATACTTAGAGGCATAGAGCATGGCACAGAATAGGAGTAAATTAATTGAATTATTCATCGGTAATATTTCTAATGCAGTTGTTCATGATGTTCTAGAGCGAGCTGTGGGCAAGGAGCTTATGGCTGAGAAGTATAGAAAGGAGCTAACAACAAGTTTTGAAATAGCTAAAAAATATCGGGAAAAAATAAATCCTTTAAACAGACCCCTTTCTGAAAAGGATACCGAATATATTAGAGTAAAGATTGTTAATAAAGCAAAAGCTGAACTGGCGATTAGAATCTCAAAAGGCTATAAAAATATTGACTTATTGCTTATAGAATTGTTGGTTGATAAAGCATTAAGAAGCACAAAAATAGTGTAACAATAATATGGTGAATTCTGGTAATTAGAGCAGATATTTGTCTAGAATTCCCGTGATAGACAATTCTGTTTTGTGTAATCTAATTAACAGAATTGTCTATAAAAGCAGATTTTTTGCATTAATATTTCAGCACAAAACCTTCCCATTTCTTAGGATGTCTTTAATGAGTGGGTCGGATTTGCCTTTTTTTAAGTTGTCTTGAGAAGCCATTTCCAAACTGGAACAAAATGCACTTTTCTTTTTATGCCAAACCATGAGATTTCCTCTATTTTTTCATAATCCCAGGTTATAACTATAAGATTATTGCATTTTAGTTCTTTAGATGCTCTTAACAGAGATCTAATTTCTCTTTTTTTTGTTTCACTGTCAGAGATATTATAGCTTACTTGGATTAATTGTTTAATGTTTACTCCCTCTTTTATGACAAAATCTACTTCCTCACCTTGAGTATTTTTCCAGTAAGAAATTGTTGTTAAAGATCCTTTTCTCCTTTCTAATTGAAGAAAGACCATATTTTCCATTTTTCTACCAATGTCTCTGCTATTTTCAACTAATTTAACAAATGCAGTATCACAAAGATACGCTTTATTTATAGAAAACTTTTTATTTCTTATTGCATAATTAAATTTTGGATGCATAAAAGAAAAGAGAGAATCTTCTAAAATAGAAACATATGAATATAGTGTATTTTTGCTCACTCTAAATCCCTGAGACTTAAGAGTTAGAAATAATTTATTAACGCTGAACTCGTTTGAAAATGAAGAAGATAATGCCTTTATTATCCATTTAACCAATAAAGTATTTTTAAGCTTATATCTTTCGATTATATCTCTATACACAATTAGGCTGAAGTATTCATTTATTATTTTTAGCTTTTTTTCTTTGTCTTGTTCTAAAATAATTTCTGGAAAACCTCCAAACTCTAAATATTCTTCCAAGAGGCTTAATAAAATTGACTTTTCTTTTGAGTCAAGCAGATTTATATTATCTTTGTATTTTTTCATCTTTAGGAATTCATTAAAGGAAAACGGCAATAACAGATATGATAAGGTTCTGCCTCTAAGAGATGTTGCTATTTCTCTGCTCAGCAATTTTGAACTTGAGCCGGTCAAATATATATCAAAGCCATCATCATGCAAGGATCTTACTGCATTCTCCCAATATTCTATGTTTTGTGGCTCATCAATAAAAACATGAATCTCCTTCTTTGTTGATTCTGGAAAAATCTGCCAATGTATTTTTATTATTTCTCTTATTTCTTTGAAGTTTATTTCAATTAATCTAGTGTCTTCAAAGTTTAGATAAATAATATTCTCTTTTTTGACTCCTGCTTTTATAAGCTCATGCATCTTTTGATACATAAACGTTGTTTTTCCTGCTCTTCTTGGGCCAATAAGAGATTTTATCTTCTTTGAAGTATCTATCTTTAACTCTCTTTCAATCATTATAGGAAGCTCTTTTTTCTGAAAATCTATAAGATACTCCCTTATTTGTTCAATATTCATTATAAACTAGTAGGGAAATAAGTTTATAAATCTTTCCCTTCTTAATACTATATAGGGTTATGATTTAACTTTCTCTCGGTAAAGTAAGTTGTTCTTTTCTAATATCCCAAAATAAAACCTTCCCATTTCTCAAGATGTCTTTGATGAGAAAGCAGGTTTCTTCGTTTTGAAAACAATCGCCTATAAAAATTCTAAGGAGAACTTTCCCGGCTTAAAAGCCGTTTTGGCGCAACTTTTAAGAACATCTTATTTCTTTGTTGAATATGGCTGAATTAAAACAAATAACTGGGATGATTGGATTAGAGATTCATACTTACCTTGTTACTAAAGAAAAGCTTTTCTGTCTTTGCAAAGCAAGCAGAGAGCGGGGATTGAAGCCTAATATTCATATTTGTCCCATTTGTACAGGACAACCAGGCGCAAAACCAATGCTTCCTAATAAAAGCGCAGTAGAAAAAACAGTTCTAATTGGGCTTATGTTTGGATGCAAAATTAATGAAGCACTAAAATGGCAGAGAAAACATTACAATTGGCCTGATTTGCCAAAGGGCTATCAAAATACGCTGTCTGGAACCTATGCAATTCCTGTCGGAGAAAATGGGAAATTCTTTGGAATAAAAATAAGAAGCATTCATCTTGAGGAAGATCCAGCTTCATGGAATCCAGAAACAGGAGAAGTAGATTATAACCGAAGCGGATTGCCTTTGGTTGAGATAATCACAGAGCCCGATTTTACAACAGCAAAAGAGGTTGTTGATTGGCTGAAAAAATTGCTCCATAATTTGGATTATTTGAAATGCGTTGATTCTAATGCGGGAATAAAGGTGGATGTAAATGTAAGCATTCCTGGAAAGAGCGAGAGGGTAGAGATAAAAAATGTCAATTCATTAGAAAACATAGGCAGAGTCATTAATTACGAATTAGAAAGGCAAGGTAAAGAAGGCGGAAAGATAAAAGAAACTCGAAGGTATGATGATTCTTCTGGAAAAACAGAAGTTATGCGCTCAAAGGAGGACGCAGAAGACTATAGATTTATCTCTGACCCTGATTTGCAGGATATTATATTGAGTAAAAACTTTGTTGAAAGAATAAAAAAAGCAATTCCTGAATCTCCTGAAAAGAAGTTAGAGAAATTAATTAAAAAATACAAGATTGATAAGAAGAATTCTGAGATATTGGCTAAGAATGTGGATGTTGTTGAGTTTTTTGAGAAAGTTGCTGAAAAAGTCGATGCGCAATTTGCTTTATCCTGGGTAACTATTGAATTATTGAGATTTTTGAATTACAATGGCAAAAAATTGGATCAAGTGGAGATTAATGCAGAGCATTTCATTGCCTTGCTTAATCTTGTTAGGGAAGGAAAAATAACTCCTTTGAAAGGCAAAGAGATATTAAACAAGTTTTATCCTAAAAGCTTTATGCCTTCTCTAGAAGGCGAGGGCAAAATCAGCAATCTCGAAGAATTAGAGAAGATTGCTAAAGAAGTTATTAAAAATAATTCTAAAGCTTCTGAAGATTACAAAAAAGGCGAGGAAAAAGCACTAAATTTTCTAATAGGTGAAATAATGAAAGCCACGCAGAAAAGAGCAGATTTCAAGGTCGCGAAAGAAATTTTGCAGAAATTGCTGAAGTAAAAAGGTAGAGTTCAATTACAATGGAAGCTAAAGAAAAGTTTTTAATACCTGTTGAATTATCAATACTATGAGAAACAAGATACTAATAATCAGTTTAGCTCTCTTATTTGTAATGCCTTTCGTAAGTGCTGATATAATACCTACTGGCTTTAAAGTCATCACTGTTGAAAATAAAATCACAAATCTCCAAGATTTTCCAGATTATGTTTTTGTCAGTGTTGAAAAACACCCGGGCAAATATTATATTATTAAATTAATCGGAAATGACGGTCTTATTCCCGAGGCATATAAGTTTTCCAGCCATTCTGTTTATGCTATTAAAAGATTTTATTTTAATGAAGCCAGCTTGATAAAAAGCGACATTTATAAAATGAATGAAAGCGACAGAGAAGTTTATAACCAATACCTTCAAGATTTCTTTTCATCTTCCAAAGCAAAAGAAGTCATAACTGGAATTTCCACTTCTATAAATGTTCCTATTTCCAGCACTCAAGAAAAAATTTCAAAAGAATATTCTGCTTCATTAACTGAAGAAAAAGCTGCCCCCGATAATACAAAAGTTCAAAGAAACAATTTAGTTTATGCTTATCTAATCGCTCCAATTATTGCACTATTTGCCATTTTATATTTTATCTTCAGGAAGAAAAATGAATCCCATTAGCCAATTTATCTTAACCTTTATACTTGAATTGCTCGTCTTGCTTATATTTTTCAGAAAAAAACCCCTGCTGATTTTGACTTATTGTTTTTTAATCAATCTATTCAGCTGGCCAATTGCAAACCTATTTTATGATATTTATAATAATCTCCTAATTATTGAAATTGGAGTTGTTATTTTAGAAAGTCTCCTGATTATGATTCTATTTAGGTCAAAATATTGGAAATCTTTGTTAATTGCTTTCTTAGCTAACACAATTAGTTTTTTTGCAGGCTTTCTTTTTTAAACCCCTCTAAACTACTTTAAGCCCTAAAATAATGCTATCAAACTAAAAAATGCTTTATTTCCATCAAAGCCCCGAATAAAAATATCAGAATTAATATCCAATTTAGAATTTTAAAGTGGGGCATTGAATATTCAGGCTTCCTCTCTCCGTATAATTTTGCGTTTTTAGACATTAAAATAATGAGGATTGCTGTTAGCCCTCCTGAAATTGCACCCCCGATGCCGAGTACTTTGATAAATTCCGACTTGTGGAGCAGATTAAATATAAACAGGGAAATTATAGGCACTGAAATCGCCCAAAGCCATGCTCTTGCTTTTGTTTTTCCAAAATCTAATTTTAAAATATCAGTCATAGAAGTAGTCAAGGAGAGATACGCAGTAAATATTGTAATCGTGCTGAGAAGAACAAATGGCTTTCCAAGAGCTATCGTAGCTAATTGAGGCGTGCCTTCACCTGCATATCCTAAAACGAAAAATGTAAAGTAAATATAAATTAACAGAGCTATCAAATAAGATAAAATAATTACTTTTTTTAATGGCTTCTTATCTTCTCCCAAAAGCATCTTTATTTCTGGAATTGCTGTAAACCCCAAAAATGCAAAAAGAATTACTCCAAAAGGAAGGAAAAGATTATTCAAATTTATATATAAAAGATTTGCAGTATCGACCTTGTTCGCTAAATAAACACAAATGGAAAAAAATAGAATAAAAACTAAGGTCATTCCAATTGGTTCTCCTTTTTTCAATGACTTTATTCCAAAATAACTGAATAAAGAAAGTACAATCCAAAATAGCAAGCTCATATACAAACTATAATCTGTGTTTCCTAGCAAAATGTAGCTTAGAGATTCTCCTTCAGCAATCAAATATGCCAAAAGCGCCGAATAAACACCGAAAGCAACTGCAAAAAACATTAAATTTTTGCCTGCTTTTCCTAGATATTTTTCAGCATATCCCGGGAGATGATGGTTTGTTTTTGTCCTTAGCGCAATCTCGCCTAAATAAAGAGTAATCAATGCAACTATTGAAGCTATAAATACAAGATGAATTAAACCAATTTTAAAACCTGATTGCATTACAACAAAAGGAATGCCTAAAAAACCTGCACCAATTATTGTTCCAATAAGGGCAGAGATAGCTACAAATGTTCTTTCTTCTTTCATTTTTAAACTATTAGGAAGATTTCCTGCCCTTCAAATAAGCAATTAGAATAAACACGGCTGTCAAAATAAAGATTGCAATTAATATTAAAAGAAGCTTGTCTGGCGCATCTAAATTTTTATTTTCTAGCATAACTGGAATTAAAATAACTAATAATATGTAAATTAAGGTTACTATCCAGCCTTGCCAACAGCAGGGATGCCAGCCTTCCTCTCCTTCCTTTGCTTCAAACCACTCTTTTTTCATAATTAATAAAATAAGTTATTATGTTATTTAAGGCTTTGGGATTGTCTAATCTTTATCTGAAAATAGAATTCACTAAAAGTTAAAAGACCAGCAATATTATATGAAATTGAAAAAAATAGTTTGTGAATAACTTTTATCGTATATTTGGTCTAAGCATCTGGCAAGAAGCTATTATCCCGTCTTCTTTGGGCAAATAACATCCAAAATAAAAATTTTTCCGTTCCTTCTCTTGCCTTGCACGCCTTATTACCACAGTCTTTTCTTTAGATTTCATTTTATTTTCACCCCCTTTCAGCTCTTTGAGTATTTATTTTTATCTCATATAATATAATTTTTTCGTAAAAAACATCATCCCTGCACCCATAACTCAAATCACTGGACTGCATCAGATGCTTATCCATCAAATCTTTTTGTTGTTTCATAATTATTCTATGAAATCCCTTTATTATTAGCTTGTTAAAGAAAAATCTTTAGTTTAGATTCATAAGCTTTAAAAAGCATCTTTAGACTCCGACGGCAAAATCCTTTTTATGGATAACTGCATTACTTGTAGCTCTCCGTGTTGCAGTTCTCCAGACAGAAAACTGCGTACAAAATGTGCTACAAGCTACGCAGTTTTCTGTATTCGAGGGTTTTCAAAGCTCTTAGAGGATTTTGGGGTTTTTACAAATCCTCTATAGAGAATTTAAACTGATGTTATGGCTATCTCTACTTGAATCGGAGGCTTTATAGATTAAATTCTGATATAGCCAATGACCTAATAAATTGAGCAAAAAGGTCTTGACTATTGAGGGAAAAACATACAATTTTGCTTAATTATTTATGTTTTTCACTATAATTACTTTGCGATTATTATGTAAATAATTCCAAATACCTTTCTTTCGCACTTTATAATCTTCAATCCTGCTTTTTTAACTAATTCTTCAGAATTTCTAAGCAAAGAACACCCAATTTTGCTATAATGCTTTTCTTCTCTTTCCTCTTGCAATTTCATTATGAATTTATTATTGCTCATTCCGTGTTCTAATAATAAAATCTTCCCGTTTTTCTTGCACACCCTTTTCATTTCTCTCAGCGTCTTAAGAGGATTAGGATAACTGCACATTCCTAAGGCATCTATGACATAATCAAACTCTTTATTTTCAAAAGGCAATTTAGAAGCATCCCCTATTTTAAGTTCAACTTTCTTTCCGATTTTATCTGCTTTAATTTTAGCTCTTTTAATCATCTCTTTGCTCATATCTATTCCAATAACCTTACAATCAACAGAATAATATTGCAAGTTTGCCCCAGTTCCAATTCCTATTTCCAAGACTTTTCCTCTAACCTCCTCCAAGAGCCTTTTTCTAAATCTTCCAATTATAATATTCGTAAAGAATTCAGCAATTTTATATCTTTTAGCAAATTCATCATATCTTGCAGTTATTTCTCTTTGATTCAATTTCTTCATAAGATTTATACTTTAATTGGGTATTAATCTCTTTTCATTTCATCAATGATTCCTCTAAAAATAAAAAAGAATTGTTTAGCACTCTAAAAAAAGCCGTAACGTTTAAAACTCTCTTTTTCTTTAAAAAAATATGTTGCAACAAACATTAGTTTTGCTAAAGCCAGATGCTGTTAAAAGAGGAATAATTGGAAAAATAATTGTGCGATTTGAAGACGCTGGTTTAAAAGTTGTTGGTATGAAAATGCTTTGGGCAGACGAAGAGCTTGCAAAAAAGCATTATCATTTAGACGATATGTGGGCAAAGCAGGTCTATGAAAAAACAAAGCGAGTTTATGACGACGAAGGCAAAAAAATGCCCTATAACAACCATTTGGAGATGGGTAAAACAATACAAGAATGGAATATAAAATTTTTAAGAGAAGGACCGGTTATAGCTCTTATTCTTGAAGCTCCTCATGCAGTTGAAATAGTCCGCAAAATGGTGGGTTTAACAGAACCAAAACAATCTGCTCCAGGCACAATTCGTGGAGATTTCGCAATTGTTGAATCTTATGCCCTCGCAGACAGCAAAAAGCGGGTTGTCCGCAATCTAATTCACGCCTCAGACAGCGTGGAAAATGCAAAGCGGGAAATCTCTCTCTGGTTTGACAATTCTGAACTGCATAAATATACAAAAGAACTAGACAAGCATTTTTAAAACCCTAACCATTAATTCTAAAAACCTAAAGAATCTTGCTAAATCGCAACAGGCGAGTAGTTCAGCCCGGATAGAATAGCTCCTTGCGGTGAGCGAGTTCATTTTACTAATGAACTCTATCAATAAATAGCTCGTGAATAGGAGCTGACCGGGGTTCAAATCCCCGCTCGCCTATCGTTATTATAGTCAATTCTGTTGATTGTACCACGTTTAAACAGAATTGATTAGACAGAGAATTCTGATGATTAAGTCATATTTTTTTCAGAATTCTCTGTAAAATGAAAAAAGATAAAAAACCTAAAATAGCATCATTTCTGTCAAGAACTCCGGAATAAATTCCGGGGCGTGTTCGTTCAGGAATTCTTCCATAGAATTCCTGATGTCTTAAGCACCTAAAAAATATATTGCGGATTTTCACTAATCAAAATCTACTCTTACCCCTGCTCATCTTTCACACCAGCAATTGTCACAAAAAATTGTGCTTCATTCTCAGGCAGATTCGGCGAGTCAATTAATTTTGCAACTCTGCTTCCCTGTTTTCCCCTGCGCAGATACACACGGTATGTGCTCATGTGCCCCACAATATTCCCTCCGACAGGAGTTGTCGGATCCCCAAACATCATTGCAGGATTAGCCATTACCTGATTAGTCACATAAACCGCAAGATTGTGCTGCTCAGCCAGTTTCATCAAGCTGTGTAGATATTTATTTAATTTATGCTGCCTGTCAGCAAGCTCTCCTCTCCCGGTAAATTCTGCCCTAAAATGTGCAGTCAAAGAATCAATTATAACTATTTTAATCGGCTCTCCCTCTTTAATCATTTCATTTATTTTGTCAATCAAAAGTATCTGATGGTCTGAATTAAATGCCCTCGCAACTAAAATATTTTTCAGGACTTTTTCAGGATTTGCGCCAATGCCTTCTGCAATCTGCTTGATTCTATCTGGTCTGAATGTTCCTTCAGTATCAATAAGCACTGCTTTGCCGTTAGCGCCTCCTTTTTCTTTCGGCAATTGTACATTGACTGCCAATGTAAATCCTAATTGACTTTTTCCGCTGCCAAATGCTCCATAACACTCAGTTATAGATTTAGTTTCAACACCTTTTCCTCCCAGAAGATTGTTTAAGTTTTGCGAGCCTGTTGTGATATACATGATATCTTCTCTTTTTTTTGCAAACTCCATTCCATCCAAAAATCCAAGCTTCATCATATTCCTTGCAGCCTGAATCGCTTTGCGTGCAACAGCTTCCCCAATGCCTGCCATTTCAGAAAGGGTTGATGGAGACATAACTGCCAGACCCATCAATTCATAAACTCCTGCAGCTTCTAATTTCGCCGCAATTCCAGGTCCAATTCCAGGCACATCAGTAAGTTTCTGTTCAGGATTTTCTTCCTTCTTTTCTTCTTTTGCTTCCTCGCTCTTTGCCATCTCAACTCAAATCAATGCGAGTTTATAAAGATTATAGCAATGAAACAGCACGTTTTGACAAGATAACTCTTTGGAATGAATCTCTCCTGCAAGACCTCGTGACATCAGAAAACAACATTAGTTGCTAACTTGAGTATTAAATAGCGTTACGCCCAACTTAACCTATTTTTATTGTGCTTTTGCCTTGCTTTATCTTCTTGGCAGGACTACAAAATATGGATAACTTCATTACTTGTAGCTCTCTGCGTTGCAGTTCTCCAGACAGAAGCGTACAAAATGTGCTGCAAGCTACGCAGTTTTCTGTATCTAGGCAATAAAAATTCCCTCTATCCCTCAATCAAACCTTCTTGAACTTTCTGTAGATATTCATAAGAATTTGCCTAAACCAGTGTGCTTTTAGATAAATTGCGCTGTGGGGGCAAACTTCTATACAGCACAAGCACCTTATGCACTTATTGTGATTGCATTCAGGCCAAGGATTCAATTTTATCGCCTCTGCAGGGCATTTGCTCTCGCATATTCTGCATTGCTTGCACTTGCTGTAATCAAAAGTTATCTTTGGCTTTGGCAAAAACCCTAAAAATTGCAAAGCAAACTGAATATCATGGCTCTTTGGCTTCTTAAAATTGAGATGTATATTTTTACCATTGCCTAAAACTTCAATTTCTTTTCTTTGAATTTTCGCAAGTCTGTTTGTATAAATCTTTCTTGGCTTAAACCCCATAATTTCAGAAGCAATAAAATCTCCAGCAATTGCACTCTTGCTAACAATAATAATTTTGCTTTTTATCAGCTCGCCAGAAGCTCCAGGTCCCTCGCCTTCAAGCCCAACAACACCATCAATTATATTCAAGCCCGGCTTTATTGTTTCCTCAATTTTTAAAAGCAATTTAGAAAATTCTTTTGGCGAAGGCAAAATTTTATGCAAACTTTCCTTTAAATTTCCAGGTATGCACCCATAAAGATTTTTAACGCAAAGCGTTGTTTGTGTCAAGCCGTGCGTCTTCATCTTTGCCACATTAATCACCAAATCAACATCAAAAGCAATTTGCGGCAGAGGAATTCTGCGCATGCTTTTTCCAAAATTAAAAAACTTTTTTGGCAGACTTTCAAAATTAACTATCTGCGCATATCTTTCCAGCTTACTATAGCCGCACACCTTAAAAGCCCTGTCAGTATCAAATGCAGAGCTCTCGCCAATATAAATCTCAGCTCCTTTTTTCTTCAAAATCTTGCACAACTCCAAAACAATCATAGGATGCGTCGTTACTGCCTGGCTCACTTTGCTCGCTGAAAGCAAATTCGGCTTTATCAAAACTTTCATTCCTTTTTTAAAAGAAAACTGAATATTCTTCAAACTAACTTCTAAGGCTTTCCTAACTTTAGCATTTTCATAAGAACTGCACTTAACAACGCTGACTTTTTCCATTTTAATCTCTAAATCACTATTCGCAAAACTTCAAGCTTAATAAAGCTAATCACTAAAGAAAATTTTAGACAAAAAACAATCAATTATTATCATGCAACTACTCATCTTCATCGAACATAAGATAATTGTTTCTTAAGGGAATGAACTTATACTGTAATCCTGCCTTGCTTTCTCACTCTAAAACAAAACTTCGGAGTGTAGCAATCAATCAAAAACTCTTTAAAATCCAGCCTAAAAGCAGAACAGCATCAACTAAAACAAGAGTTAAAAATATTGCACTCTCAATTCTTCCCCCTGTCCTCACACTTCCAACAATTTCTCTCTTCGACGGCCAAAATGGCTTTATTCCTTCAATAGTAAAGCTATCAGTCACTAAATGTGAAGCATATCCAATAAAAAAAGGCAAAGCCAAGACAGGATAAAAAAGAGCAAATATAATTGAAATCAACAGGCAAAAGGTCAGGCTATGAAAAATCCCTCTGTGCTTAACAATCCACTGCAAAGGCCTAAGCAGCTTGCTCTGCCCTAAAAAAGAATGAGACATATCAATATCAGGCAGCAAACTCGCAATTAAAACAATTGGAATAAAAAACAGCTTATTACTGACATGGCTCAAAAAAAACAAGGCAAAAAAAGCCCCTGCAGCCAAGTGCGTTCTGAACATCATTCTTCAGCTAGAATAAGCAGAAATTTAAATCTATCTCCAACTTAAAAAAGATTGTTCCTTTCTTTTATCCGAGCGAGCCGAGTAATTTCATCTACAAAGTCAAAAGGTGAAAAATCTTTAATTTTCAAAACAGCGTCTGCTCCTTTTTCAATATAATCTTTTGCATAGAAAGAAGGCAGAGAAATTTCTGTCGGAACTACAATAACACTTTCGCTTCCTCTATTTCTCAATTCGTTTATCATTACCATTACTAATCTACAGTCCAAAAAAGCATCCTTCTTTCCAAATCCTCTATTAGAATATCTCCAATAATCTGGCTCCAAACAATAATGAACCACTATAACTGGAGAATCCTTTTCTCTAATTTTTACAATTACTTCATTAAAATCATTAGCTTTTCTTCTTTTAATCCCAAACCCTGAAACTCTCCAATTTGTTTTTCTTAAAGCAGCTATATAAATACCAGTTGGAAAATCATGCTTGTCAAAAGCATCATTACAAACATACGCCACACGTTTATCTAATATAGATAACTGCGTAGGATATGTCTCATTAGACCATTAAAAAAATGAGAGCAATAATTCCTTTCTCTTTTGAATACTTTGCATTTTTCTTTTTACAAGATGTTTGAGTTCATCAGTATTTTTAGCTTGATGAGTCTTCAATTCGTACGCTTTCATCCTTCTCAATAATCACATTAAATTCCATACCTTATAAAATAAGAATTAACTTATAAATCTTGCTAAGTTCGGCTCTTTTCTTTAAAGAATATAAGGAATATAATAAGAGCTTTGTAAATTCGTGCTTAATTCTAGACATTGTTCAACATAAATGCCCATTTAGAGAATCTATCACATAACCGTGCCCATAGATGTTATTGCAGCTCTCCTGGCTAAAGTAAATTGATAGCTGATAAATTCCACCACTAGTTTTTCCTGTTCCACAATATATAAAATTCCATGCATCAACAAATTCTGGTTTGAAGGTATAACTATTATACACTATATCTGAAAATCCTGACCAATATGAATTTGAAGCAATATCTGCATCAGCTATACTTTTTAGTTGATTACTATTGCAAGTTTGATAACAAGACCCTCCGCAACATTCAGTTGTATCAAATGCTGTAAAGGTTGTTGAAGAACAAGTTTTTCCAGAAGAACAAATATTGCCATTTCTTTCAGAACAGGTTTTTTCCTGACATGAAGACTTACAACAAGCATAAGAATCTTGTGCAGTAATAATATTATTATTTAGACACTTTTGAGTTATCCCACAAATAGATCCTCCTAACTCAGTACAGCTTTTTAAATCACATGAGACCCCGTTGGTGGTGATTCGACATTTATAATTTGTACTGCAGTTTGAAGATTCTTTCCAAGTAGTGCTGCAATCCGCATTTTGCCATTTTTGCTCAATAGTAAATCCATTTGCATTGCATCGGAATAATGCCGGAAGAACCATTTGTACTAGACAAGTTGATTCAGTTGTGCAAGATTGAGAAACTGATGGTTTGTTATTTACTGTACCGCAACTACTTGTATCGGTGCAAGTTCTAGTCTGTAGATTACTATTACAAGTAGACCAAGAGCCACAATTCCAATCCTCAGTGCAAGTAATTTCAGTATTTGTATTCGAGCAAGATTGAGAAACTGATGGTTTGTTATTTACTGTACCGCAGTTATTGGAATCACTACAGTCCCTAGTTTGTTGATTGCTTTGGCAAGTAGACCAAGAGCCACAATTCCAATTTTCTACACATTTTTGATTGGAAGGATTATTCTGATTATTAGTGTTTGTGTTCTGTGTTTGAGAAACAGGTTCATAAATCTTTTTAATAGTTAGATTAGGCTTTCCATTATCAATGCTATTGAGTTTAACAGCTAAATCATAAGCACCATCACCATTTAGATCAAATTTCTTTTCTTCCGCCACTTTCAAAGTTACGGTTATTGGGTTGCTGGAAATTGTTATCTCAACAGCATTGCCTTCAACTGAATTTAATACGATTGAATGATCTTCATTTAATAGCTCAAAATTTATCTTCTTATTTTCAGATATGCTTGTCATATATCCTTGAGTTAACTGTGTTTCAGATATTTTCGAATGGGGGAGGTATTCAATAAGATAATATACCCCAATCCCGATTATGGATAATATAACAATTATACCAAAGATTCTTAAGGCCCAGTTTTTACCGGGCGGTTCTGCTAAAATTTCTTCCTGTTTAAACTCAGATTCAATTTCCTCATCCATATTTAATTATAAATTAACAGCTATTTAAATTTTGGCGAAAATTTAACGTGACGTCCTCTGGGGCTTGAAAGCCCCAGCTTCCCATACAGCGCGCCTACGCGCGCAATTCACTTGCTTGGCTTGAATCACTCTTCCATAATCCAAACAGTTCCATGATGTGCATCTTGATTTCGCACATACTCATTTACATAATCTACTTGAACAAATCCAAGTGAGGCGGCAAATTTTCCTCTGCTCCATAGATGATGTTTAGGATATCTAAGCCCTGCCTTCTCATGATGCAGAAAAAACAATCTCGATGAAACTCCTTTCAAATATTGTAATGCTCTCGATGGTGTCATAGTCATCGGAATCGGCGCAGTTCCCTGTATATGCTCTGGCTGCACATTCAACTCAATCCATTTAATCCCATGTAATGCAGCCGCTCTTCTGGTACAGGCTTCAATTAATTTTCTGTGCTTCCATTTTCTAAACATCTTATGTCAAGAACTCCGGAATAAATTCCGGAGCGTGTTCGGAGTCGTCAAGAACTTGTGTTCTTGAGCGCATTCAGGAATTCTTTTGTGGAATTCCTGATGTCTTGAGCATGCTCAAGAATTGAATTTGCGTATCTCACCGCTAAAGTAACGAGTTTGTGCAAATTCAATTCTTGACATATCGATATTTCGTCACCCATTCAAATTCCCACATCGATACTCCTACTATATGGTTTCCTCATTCATATTTATTTGCAAAGTTTTTATAGCTCTCGCTAAGTTGTTGTATTTCCATTTTATCTCCGCGCGAAGCGCGTTGTCGCGCTCGCAAAGGTTTATTTAGTTTGAGAAAGTTACAACTATGAATTTCTATTTAGTGAGCTGCAACAAGCTCACTTTTCATAATCATCTCAAATAGAAAAAGTTTCGCTACAGCTTAAAAGCTGTAGATATCTTACACAATTATAATTAATATTATAAAGAGCCATCGTCATTCGTGCTTAATTCTAGAGGGGATTATGCAATTTGCTCTTTTTGACGAATTAAAAAGAACTTTGTAAATTCGTGCTGGACTTTAGACCAGATTAAATACTTCGGCTCTTTTTTTCTTCTATAGACTTCAACACGTGATTAAATGCATCATATACATCCTTTTCTCTCAAATTCACGCCTGAAGTCGAATCTAGTTTTATTCCACCAGAATATCCAAGGCGAGTATCTGAGAAATGTAGAATTTTCATGAGAATTTTCCCCTAATCGAACAAAACGAAATTGACCAATTTATAGCCATGCAGATAGAACGAGCCCCATATTAAAAATCTATTTTAACCTTTAATCATATATCTTGACTTCGCCAGTTAATTCTAAATATTAAAGGGATTTGTTGCCTCAATTA
>JBBSYR010000122.1:0-2837 GCA_038045165.1 Nanobdellota archaeon | reverse complement strand
AACTTAATAATGCTTACGCTAAACAAGTCGGAGATGAGATATTTATTTTTAATAAAAAGACTGATGAGTATTTATGGACTATACCTAAACCTGTAATGTTTGAGAAAAACAATCAATCAAATAAAAACTTTGGATTGCATTATGAGTTTTCAGATTTAAGTAAAGATGTTTTTACTATCAAAAAGGTTTTAGATAAAGAGGGTGAAGATTGGTTAGCTTCTTCGGAGAGAGTTTATCCTTTGGTAGTGGATGCGGATTTTACGGGAAGCACTGCTGATGGATATGTATATGGAAAAAATGTTACATATGCAACAGCAAGAAGCACAGCTACAGATATTGATGTTACTGATAGTGGAACTTTTATTGGAAATGATTTAATCGGTGCAAACTACTATGTTTTAAGAACATTCTTGAAATTTGATACCAGTTCTATTGGTCCTTCAGGCACGATAACCCAAGTTAATTTAAAATTAACAACAACTTCAAGTGACCTTTCTGATGTTGATTTTGATGTCCGAATACATAAATATGATTGGTCAGGAACTGACCCGATTACAGCAGCAAATAAGGAAACACCTTATGATGGTGCATTAGCTTCAACTTATGACGCTAATTGGAGAAATACATTAGGAATATCTACCGACACGCAATATACGAGCAGTAATCTGGATACAACTTGGGTAAATAAAACAGGAACAACATATTACGCTCTTTTGAATAGTAACGATGTTAGTAATTCTGCACCAACAGGGTTTCAAAGAATTGGAGTTTACTCGCAAGAGCATTCTACTGCCGCGAATCGTCCAATTTTAAATGTTACTTATACCATGCCAGCAGTATATCCCATATTTTCAAATTATTGGGATAATAATGCAAGTTTAATGGTTAGCGGAACAGGACGTTTTAATGTAACTTTAGCATCAACAAATGGCACAGTTTTATTGGAGATAAATAATACAAATGTAACTGCCAGAAACTTAACGGCGAATGTTTACAATGCGTCTTATGCATTTACATCAAATGGAACATATACTTATAGATGGCATTCGTGGGGCAATGGCACCGCGAAAGATTACAACAAATCAAGTGATAGATATTATACGGTTACTCCAGACACGGCTCCTCCTATTGTCACAATTAATCAGCCTCAAAATACTACATATGCAACTCTTCCAGTGCCATTTAATGTTACTCTGAATGAAGACGGAAATGCTTGTAATTACACTTTAAGCAATGGAGAGGTAAATTACACTATGCAAAAAAATGGCAACAGAGATTTTAATGCAACAAATTCAAGTATTGCAAGTGGGGGATATGTTGTAAGATATTATTGTTGGGATGCACAAAACAACTTAAATTCTACAGCAACTCGAGGATTTGCTATAAACTCCGCGCCTCAAATAATAGCTGTTTATAATAATAGTATGACTAGTTTATCAACTGGTCCAAATGAAGCTCCAGCTGTAACTGGAGTGATTATTAATTTTACAGCGTATGATGCTGATGGAATTGGGGATTTAAATGACTCTACAGCGAGAATAAATTTCACAAAAACAGGAGAGGACTTAAGATTAAATTTAAGCTGCGCAAAATATCAATCTGGCGGAAATTATGCAAATTATACATGCAATGTAACTATGTTCTGGTGGGATGGCACTGGCGTATGGAACATAACAGCGTATATTAAAGATAATCAAACTAATTCAGCTGTGAATACCACGACAAGCTTTTTTGTCGGCGAGAGAACAGCATTTGTCATGTCTCCTGCTTCTTTAACATGGCCAGGCATTGCTCCAGGAGCTGTAAATCAGACATCTAATAATGACCCTCTTTTATTAAATAATACTGGAAATGATGATATAGCAGTGAATGAAATAGGAATCAATGCAACAAATCTTCTTGGAGAAAGCAACCCTTCTTTCGCATTATGGGCAAATAACTTTTCAGTCTCACCATTTACTGGCGCTTCAAAAGAAGAATGCAATTCATCAGCAGCAACAATGAATGCTTCAGTTTATACTAATGTAACTGGAGCGTTACTTCCTGCTGGAAACTTTACAATAAATAACGGAACAGGGCAGGAGCAATTATATTTTTGCCTAAGATTAATAGGAAGCGAGCTTACAACTCAAGACTATTCAACAGCTGGAACTGGAGCATGGACTATAAGAATCTTATTAGTTGCTATTGCATTTGGGAAAGGATTTAGAAGAAGAAAACCAAAACATCAAAAAGCAAAGAAAAATCAAATAGAAAATCTAACTATACCTACCGCAATATTTACAGATAAACTTGGTTGTTTGGAAGCAATAACAAAGTATCTAAAAGAAAATTTAGAAATGAGCTATCACGAAATTGCCCAGATATTAAATAGAAATGACAGGACAATCTGGGCAACTTACCACAAGGCTCTGAAAAAACAGCCTGCACCTGTAAACTTAGAAAAAACAATGATAATGCTGCCTGTTATGAAATTAGAAAAAGTATTTTTAGTTCTGCCAGTTTCAATATTTAAAGACAGAAACTTAACTATCCTAGAGTCTATTGTGATTTATTTAAAGAAAAAAGGATTGAAATATAATGAAATAGCTAAATTGCTCAACAGAGACCAGAGAAATGTATGGACAATTCATTCAAAAGCTGAGAAAAAAACTAAGGTTGAGGAGCTGTAATTTGTAAAGCTTCCGTTTTAATGCGTTTGCTATAAGGATACTTAGGGATTAATGCAGAATAAAATGCCTAATAACTCAAAGATAAAATAAAGGGAATAACCTACTTACAGAGAATTTGGATAATTTGGTTACCTTTGGTTCCAAATTCTCTGTCTGGAGAATTAG
>JBBSYR010000121.1:0-26915 GCA_038045165.1 Nanobdellota archaeon | reverse complement strand
ACACTTTCATTACCTTTCTTATCGTTTTTCCTTCATGGTCTTCATAAAAGAATCTCGCAACTTCCCCATTATATCTATCAATTCTTGAGTTTGCTATTGCTGGGTGTCTCAGATATCTACCTAAATATTCGACTACTCTCTTGCCTGAATGAATTCTCTCAGGTTTAATATAAACATAAAAGCCAGAGGGATATTTTCTGAAAAGATTATCAATCATTTCTTTTGAAATATGATCTTTAAGAGCATTCAGTATTTCTTCTTGCCAGAGCAAATGAAACAATTTGTATGGAATATATTCCCCAAGAGGAATATATTTTCCATTTCTGTTAAAACCGCCTTCGGTTACAGCATTATGAACGTGAGGTTTAAACTCGATATCTTTACCAAATGAATGAACAACAGCAATAACCCCAGGAATTAATTTTTCTATGTGCTTTATTTTAGAAAATGCTTTTTGAATTGTCTGATATGAAACATCAGAAATAACTTTCAATAGTTCTCTGTGTTCTTTAATAGTCAACCATACTTCAGAAGGTAAAGTGAAAACAATATGCCTATATACGATTCCTTTCATTATCTTTTTCGATAATCTTTCTGCCCATTCATCGTGATATCTTTTTCCGCATGGTGAGCATAATCTTGAGTTGCATCCAAATCTCTCAAAATGAAATTCATCACATTTCTTGCAATAAAAAACCTTACATCCTTTTTCATCGCCTTTGCAAGAAAGCATCTCTTCTACTTCTTCTATTTCAACCTGCCTCGGATTATGACTTGCTTTATAGCTTCCCCAGTTATCTTGGAAGATAGTTTTCACTGATAGAAAGGTTTTATTGCTCTTCTTTGTTGTATCTTCTTGTGTTGCGTGAATAACAACACAAGGAGGTTGGACTTTATAGTCTAACCTCTTTTATAATTTATATACTACAAAATATCTCAAGAAACTAAAGATAAAATAATCTCAATTAAAAAACAAACTGGTTGGGTGCAGAAAAGATTGAAGAGATATTTGATGTTGGGCATACTTCAATTAATAATATTCTAAAGAAAAATAATTTGACTCATACAAATTCTGAAAGAACAAACTATTTTTATAGAACTTACTTAAAAGTAGTTACAATAGAAAAGTTTAAATATGAAGTTTAATGAAAATTATTATGAACCCAATAGGAAAGATATTATCCATATTTTCACTTGTTGGTTTAATTGGCTGTACTGATATTGATAGCCGAGATGCAATGAAATATGGATCTATGAATTATCAAGAAGTGATTAAGGCAGTTGAAACTCCTGCACAAGTTCGTGCTTATATATTAAGTAATATTCAACCAGAACAAAGCAATATTACTGCAGGAAATATTCCTTTTAAAAAGATACATGAATATAGAAAAGGAGATTGTTCTGAAGCTGTGATTACAGCTTCTGCATTATTGAGCGATAACGGATATCCCCCATTACATCTTGTAATGGCCCATAGTGATAAAGGAGTTAGACATGGTGTATTTGTGTATAAAGAAAATAATAAATGGGGAACAATCAGCATTAACGCTTCAGAAAGCTACAACGCAAAGTTCTCAACATTAGAAGAGGTTTCAAGAACACTTGGATATGATTTATACAGACTTTGCAGAATTCACGATGAGTTTATTCCCGATTGGGTTTCTACAGATAGAAATCTTTCTTTTACAGCAGAAGAGCAGGAAAAATTACCCGAATTTAGTTTCTTAAAAGTAAGAAATCCAGTTAGAGTGGGAAGAGGAGCAATAATATACACTAACAATCTTGAAGAACTACCTGTATATTAGAATTAGTCATTTTGATATGATATTAAATAAATTGGTGCCTTTAACTTTACAGCTCACTCATTTTGAAAAAATTAGCTCTCAAGATGAAAAAAGGCCGCCATAGCAACCTTTTTAAATCAAATTTTTCTTTGCATATCATATTAACTAACAATGTTTTGCTTATTAGAAATCGAAGACCATGTAAGAGTAGAGCCAAAACATTTTGGCTTGCCGACAAAAGAAGCAGTTGAAAAACAGCTTAACGAGAGTTTTGTTAATAAAGTAACTAAAGAACTTGGCTTTGTGATTAGCGTTATTTCTGTCGGCGACATTGATGATGGAGTCATTATCCCAGGTGACGGCTCTCCTTTTTACAAATCTAATTTTAAACTTTTAGTATGGAAACCAGAATTGCACGAGTTAGTTTATGGAACAATTGCTGAAATAACGAATTTTGGGGCATTTATGCAGATCGGACCTGCTCAGGGAATGATACATATTTCCCAGACCATGGAGGACTATGTCTCTTTAAGCAAAACAGGAACCCTCTCTGGAAAATCATCTAAAAGAAATCTTAGCAAAGATGATGAGTGCCTTGCGCGCATTGTTGCTATTAGTTATAAGTCAGGCGAGCCAAAAATAGGATTAACTATGAGGCAGCCAGGATTAGGAAAAATAGACTGGATAAACGAAGATAAAAGAAAAAAAGAAAATGCTTCTAAATCAATTGCAAAAAAAGCTGAAAAAGGAAATAAGAAAGAGTTTAAGGGGGGCAAGAAATAATGGCTCAAAAAGTCTGCAAGGCATGCAGAGCAATATATGAAGAAGCCCAATGCCCAAATTGCCAGTCTCAAGAGCATGCTGAAAACTTTAAAGGAAAAGTTATAATCATAAATTCAGAGCAGTCAGAAATTGCTCAACATCTAAATATTAAACGAAAAGGCACTTTTGCAATTAAAATAGGATGAAAATAATAAACGATTTTAGGAATGAGTTATTAAACAGGCGGGAAGCAAAGGCGATTGTAGAATCTGAAAACAATCCCAGTTTCCAGTCAGCTGTTAAGATGATATCTGAGCAGTTTAAGGCTGTTGAAGAGTTAATAGCTATTAAAAGAATATCCGGCAAATTCGGAAGAGATAGCTTTTTGTTAGAGGCGTTTATTTATGATTCTATCAAAGACAAGGAAAATAAAGAGCCCAGGAAAAGAATAAAAGTGAAAAAAGAAGGGGAGGCTAAGTAAAATGCCAACTTCAGAAGGCGGAGCAACAAAGGAAAAAAAAGGGAAGAAACCGCACAAGAACAAGCCGACGAGCAAAAAATATGCTTTGTATAAAATCGATGGAAATTCAATTAAGAAGCCAAGAAATTGCCCGAGGTGCGGACCAGGCATTTTTCTCGCTGTTCATAAAGACCGATTAGCCTGCGGTAAATGCAAATATACTGAGTTTACAGCGAAGAAATAATTCTTATTTTATAATCTTTAAATCAAAAAAATTTAACTGAAGTCTGAGCTATTAGAAGAGGTTTAGAAGATCAATTGGTGAGAATAAGAAAAGAAGCAAAGCGCACTGCACCAAATGTATTTGCCTTCAACTACGATAGATGACGATTCTTCAGCCGAGAAGAGCAGTCTAAAAGCTTGATAAATCTCTCTCTAATTGCAGCCTATGTTCTCTTAATCGATTATTTACACTAGCATCTCTTTTATTATAAAGTAATTGATGTATTAAATTTACATCTCTGAAATCATAGTAAATCATGAGATATTTTCCAAGGGCTTCTATTTCTGGACTGATAGTCTGCCTTTTTATCCAAGTCATTTTTTTATACTCCTTGAGATATTCAGTTATATATCTCAGAAGAAACATTTTATCGCTCATGTAAGGCACTATATCAAAATTATCTTCCAGAGCCTTGCGGGCTTCTTTGAATAATTCTAACCTTATTTCTCTCCAATAATCCTCATCACATATTTCCTTAGCTATTCTGCCGACTTTGCCCATAAAATTTACTTTTATGCCACTATAAAAACATTTCTTCTCAACAATATTTTTAAATCTTCGACATATAAGCCATTCTTAATTTTGTTGCAATAAATAACATCAAAGGAATGGCCTTCTTCAATTTGCTGCCTAATAACTTTTATTAGAAAGAGATTATTACCGACGATAATTATAGCCCAAATTATGTCGAGAATCTTGAAAACCACGCTCTTCAAAGCGTGGTGATTCTCGAGCATCCAAAAAACGAGCGCCTGTCACAAACCACGGCTTTCAAGCCGTAGTGGCGCATCGTTTTTTTGATATTGATTTTTACTGCGTTTGTTAGTTAATTTTTGCGAATTATCTTTTTATAGACATACGAAACCTCCTAAACCAAGCATCAGCCGATAACTAAAGAGTATCATTCTCAACAGCCGTGTTGCATTAATTACAACATTCATCGACTAAACATTTAAAAACCAACTTTTCTACTGAAATTTACGATGGGATTAATGAATGCCAGAAAGTTAATGAAAAGGCAGCGAAAATTTAGATGGAGCCAGCGCGCTTACAAAAAAAGAATTTTAAACCTTAGGGAAAAAGCAGACCCTCTTGAAGGCGCAGCACAAGCTAAGGGTATAGTTATTTCAAAATTTCAAAAAGAAGCAAGACAGCCAAATTCAGCAATGAGAAAATGCTGCAAAGTGCAGTTGATTAAAAACAGCATTCCTGTTGGTGCGTTCATTCCCCGCAACTTGGCGCAAAGGTTTATTGACGAGCATGATGAAGTTATTATCGAGCGTATCGGCGGCCGTATGGGCCGTTCAAAAGGAGATATTCCTGGAATCAGATTTCAAGTGATAAAAGTAAATGAACAGCCTTTGCATCTTTTGGTTAAGGGCAAGATAGAAAAGGGAAGAAGATAAAATGCCTGAAGAAATTAAAGAACAAAAGCCCGAGCAGTTCAAAATTTTTGACCTCTATGATGTTTCAAACATTGAAGTGAAAGACCCTGCAATGAAGCCATATGTCTGTCTTACTGCAAAACTTCTTTTGAAAAATCAGGGAAGGCAGACTGATAAATTGAGAAGCACAAAAATAAATGTTGTTGAAAGGCTGGCAAGCAGGCTTGCGGTTCCAGGGCATGTTGGAAAAGAGCATAAAATAATCACAAGCTGGAGCTCTGGAAAATACACACATAATATGCAAACAGTTTTGAAAGCTTTTGCAACAATTCAGGAAAAAACAGGCAAAAATCCTGTTCAAGTTTTTGTTGAGGCAATTGAAAATGGTTCGCCAAGAGATGAAATAACAGTTATTGAATCAGCAGGCGCAAGATATCCGCAGGCAGTAGATTGCAGCCCAATCCGCAGAATTAATTTAGCAATAAGATGGATAGTTCAAGGAGCTTACAATAAAAGTTTTGGAAAAAAGACAAAAATGGCAGATGCTTTAGCCAATGAAATAATTCTTGCCTCAAAACTGAATTTAGAAAGTTTCGCTGCCAGAAAAAAAACAGAAGCTGAGGCGCAAGCTGACGGCGCGAGATAAATACCCATTCTGAAGTATAGAAAGAATTAAATATTCAATTCAATAAGAATATTTAACATGAGTGCTCAAAAAATAGTTATTGAAAGAAACTCTTCGCGAGAGATAATTGACCGTGCATATGCTGCAATGACTGAGACTTATAAAAAATTAGTTTGCGAGTATTGCTTAAATACCCATATTGGTATTTCTGCTATTATCGCAAATGCGGGATGCCCTAATCGCAAAGTAATGCTGGATTTTTTAAATGGCGGAAATTCAACGCCTACTGGTATTGATTTAGAGCGTGGAATAAGCTATTGCAGGTTAGAAGGAAGATTTGTAGATGAAGTTTCTGTGGAAATCTCAAGAGAAGTAATGAACACTCAGCCACTTATGAATGCCCCGCCTAAAGAGATTCGTGAAGAAATTGAAAGAAGACTTGCAATATTAAATTGGTTTTATCTTGCAACAACTGAAAGAGCTCTTCAACAAGCAGAAGCGAGATAAATTTCTATTTTATAATCTCTTCTATTCCATCACAATAAAATTTAAGTAAGAACTTTATCTGGCAATAAAATGAAAATCCCTGCAGAGATTACAGAAAGCGCAGGCAGATATTCTGAAAACCTAAGAAAAGCTGCAGAAAAACTTCTAAAAACCCACAAAAAACATCTTAAGGCAATTATTTTAGGAGAGGAAAGTTTTGCTAAAAATATCCACGATGCCGAAGGGCGCGCTCTTGGAAGCTGCGTAGATGTACGGGGAAATGTTATTACAACTGCAGAATTAATTTTCTTAATGGATTATAGATTTGCAAGCCAAAGAGGAAGTAAGTGCTTGCTGGAATTCCTTGACCATCTTGATGAAGTTGGAAGAAAATACAGCATAAAAGGAAAATTTAAGCTAGAGGTTTATGCATACCCTTATGCAAGATATGCGTCTGAAAAAATTGAAAAAGCAAAAGAGAGGATTATTTACAGAAATCGAAGAATTAAATCATTCTAAGATTTTGCCTATTATTTTTATGCTCGCATCTTTGAAGGCATCCCAATTCGCATATGAAACTCCTTGCTTTAACATATGCTCTTTTTTTAAAGGAGAATCAACACCATAAAGCAAAATTCCTATTGGATATCTTTTGCCAAAAATTTTCACGATTTCATAATTTTCCATTTCTATAACATCTGTGTGCTTCTTAAGATTCTCAGCGATTTTTAAAATAACTTCTTCTGAATTATTTTCTGCGTATTTAGGAGAAAGAACCTGGTTAATTGTTAGAGTTGTGCATTTAAATCCTTGAATTTTATCTGAAAGAATATTTCTGCAACATATGGACCATTTAATGTTATATTCTTGAATATCTTTTTGAGTGAAAATATAATCCTTGAAACTTAATTTCTTAAACCTTTCTGGAAGATAAAAGCAGTTAATTTTACCATTGAGAACCCCGCAAAAGCCTAGATAATAAATTACTTCAAATTTAAGTTTCATTTTTGATATTTCTTGAATTGACGGCGGGACTTCTCCTTTGATTTTTATCCTTTGCTTGCGTATTGAATCATTTTCTACACCAAAACAGAACTGAAATGTAAGTGTTGTGTTTTTTATCTGAGATATATACCTAAATTCATTCTCCTTTTTTATTTGACATCTAAATCTTTTTTCAAGCTCTCTGAAAAAACCTAAGTCATCAATTATATGCCCGGGCCAATCCCCTATTAGAACTAAGATGTTTTTAGATTTCATTTTGTCTCTTTCTTAAAACCAAATAAACAACTCTTTTCTTTGGAATATCTGGGTTGTCTGTTACAATCTCTCCTTCAAAACCATTTTTCTTGAAAATTTTTAGAGCATTTTTCAAATCTTCCTCGCTCTTGGGATAAAATTGCATAACTGACTTGCCTTCTTTTTTCAGCACGTGATTAACTCCTAAAGCAACTTCCTTAATATCTGACTCCTCTTTGAGCCACTGCAGAGCAGAAGCAGAAACAACTCCGTCAAATTTTCCCTTACTGAATAATTCAGAAAGCCCGCAGATATCTCCTTGAACTACTTTAAGAGCTTTCTCTTTTGCATGCCTGAGCATTTGCGGGAGAATATCTAATCCAAGAACATCAAATCCATTATTCAGATAAACTTCTGTTGTATAACCGACGCCGCATCCCAAATCCAATAATTTAGAGCCCTCTTTCAAATTGAGCAGTTGCAAAATTCTTAATGCAATTTTCTGCTGTGCGCGCCGCATTCCGCCAGAACGCACGTATTTCTCGACTTCTTCTGAAGTGTAATATTTATCTGGACTTTCATAAATTTCTTCTGGGCGGACTATTTTGACTTTCCAGCCCTTATTTTTCCTGTCTGAATTTCTCCATTTCATTGCAATTAGCAGTTAACTGGGCTATTAAAACTTTCACAATATTTAATAAGAATATCTCCCGCCCAGAGCAGAAAACAACCTGCTTGTTCCGAACAAATTACTAAAAACGAAGAACAAAAGACATTAAAAGTGTATAATATGTTATACACTTAGATATATCAAAGTGTATAGCACAGAATACAAAGATTTATAAATAACGTATAGTATAATATACACTTGGAAGATATAGAAATAATAAAGATTTTGAATAAATACAACTCTTGGTGGGATAATAAACCTATTCCAGAATCAAAAACAAGCCAGTTTAAAAGAGGAGATTTTTATATAATCCAGAAAAACTTAGAGAAAAAAGAGATAGATTCAATCATTGGGCCAAGACGTGTCGGCAAAACAATTCTTATTCATCAGTTAATCCAGAGTTTATTAGACTCTAAAATTGACCCAAAGAGAATACTCTATCTCTCGGTTGATGAAGTGGAATTAAATCGGGGGGGAGCAGAATTAAAGCACATTTTGGAGGCATACTCAAAATATATTATTAAAAAACCCTTTGAAGATTTAAATGAGACTCATTATTTGTTCTTAGATGAAGTGCAAGAACTTAAAGATTGGGAAAGAATTCTTAAAAATTGGCATGATTTAGGATATAAGTTAAAGTTTATTATATCTGGCTCATCATCTATTTGGATAAGCAAGGGAACTGAAGAATCTTTGCTTGGCAGAATAAAGACTTTTGTAATGATGCCCCTTAAATTTTCTGAAGTTCTCAGATATAAACAAATAATTTCAGAGGATTTTGCAATAGAAAGAAAAAAAGTCCAAGAGTCTTTAATAAAAGCAGTTGAGAAGAGAGATATCTCTATATTTAGGAAAGAATTAGAGAGATTTACTGGAAATATATCTCCGAAAAGAGGAAATATTGAAATAGAGCTTAATAGGTATCTTATTGTTGGGGGATATCCTGAATTCTTGCAAGAAACAGATTATAGCAAGATAGGTGAATCAGTGAGGGATAAAATAAAGCTTATATTCTTTAAAGATATTGTTCGTTATTTCAAAATCAGAAACCCTGAAGTCCTGGAAGATTTGTTTAAACTTCTTGCTAAAAACTCAGGAAATTCTCTTAACTTGACTCAAACTGCAAGCATTCTTGACATCCAAAGACCTACACTAAGGGATTATTTAAAATATCTAGCAAAAGCATATCTAATTAAATCATCAGAGTTTTATTCAAGCAGCAGAAAAACAAGAATAAGAAAACAAGATAAGATATACGTGCTTGATGCCGGAATAAGAAATGGAATATCTGATTTTCTCAGCGATGAATTGATAAAGGATGAGACTGAAATGGGGATGATAGTTCAAGGAGTTTTATTTGACCATCTCTCCAGGCTAAAGTTCAATCTTGAGCCAGGGCCAGAGACAGATATCTTTTATTGGAGAAATAAAAAAGAAATAGATTTTGTAATGGAAGTCAAGCGCAAGCCTATTCCGATAGAATCAAAGTATAGAAATGTTCTTCCAGAAACAACTCTTTTAGAGATAGGGGATTTTCTCAAGGAAAATAAATCCTCATTCGGTATTATAGTCACTAAAAATCTTTTTAAGACAGACGGGAACATAATTAAGATACCCCTTTGGCTTTTCCTGCTTATTGTGTAACCTCTATTTTTTAGTTTTGGATAAGACGACAAGGTTAGAAGCGAGATAGGCGCAGCAAAAATAATGAGGATTTTAGAGAATTAAAGCAATGAGCAGAGGAGGGATTTATTTTTTTGAAAAGCGAGGAACGAAGAGACGAGCAGTTGACACGGTAAAATAATTATTTATGATCTGTAAAGATAAAATCTTATGTAAGAAATATCAGGAAAGAATAATTTTATTGAATTCTTCTAAGAACTTCTTTACTCCTTTTACATTCGTCATGTGCAGTCTAACAAATTCTTCACTTAAACCTATCTTATGCCCAGCCATTATCAAAATGCCTTTTTTCCGCATTTCTTCTTCTAACTTAGTCGATTTGAAACCCTCTCTTAGTTTTATTAAAGCGAAGTTAGAATGCGAATCATAGTAAATAAAATCTTTTTTATCTTTAAAATAATCTTTCAGAGCAAGATTGCAATTTCGAATTATCCTCTTTTTAGTTTTTACTATTTTTTCATTATCTATAACAGATAAACATTTCTTTAGAGCATGAAGGTTATGTGGCAGGTCTCTCTTATTGTATAACTCTATTGCAATCTCGGAGTTGTTTGTGGCTAAGAAACCAATTCTTTCTTCAGATAAACTATGGCTTTTAGAAAAAGAGTGTAATACAACTATCTTCTTATCACTATAATCATGAAGAAGAGTCTTGCTCGATATTTCGGGTAGGGTATTAACCAGACTTCGGTCAAATAAGATTATACAATCTGATGGCAGTTCTCTGAGAATTCTCTTTATTTGCTCATCAGCGATTGGTTTCCCAGTAGGATTGTTTGGCGTGGTCAATAAAACAACATCGGGCTTATTCATTTTCATATTTCTAATAAAATCTTCCAAACAAAATTCCATATGTTCATCTCTGCCCACAAGAATTTGTTCTATCTTCCATTCTGTAAGTTATTTTATAGAAAAGAAATAGTTCGGAACATCTAATAATACTCTTAACTTTCTTTTTTGTTCATGTAGAAATTTGACTGAAAGGGCAGAAAAGAATAGAATCAGATTACTGTTTGAGCCATAATTTAGCATAACTTGATTTTTCAGCAATTCTAATTTTTTAGCTATTTTTTCTTCTATAACACTCTTTAATAAAAGAGGTTCGAGATATCTCTCCCCGTGATTTAAATCAATCATCCTCTAATAAAAAACTGCAACAATTTAAACTTTCCGTTATCACCCCGACAAATAAAAATGTTTTTAAACTGCAACTGCATATCGTTGTTATGCACTGGTTTAACTTTGATAAATTGAGTCTAATGAAACATGTTTGGCAAGGAGAGTTGAATCGCATATTCCACACAAAAAATATTACAATTATGAAATTTAGTGGGAAAAGGGGGTATAAGTTCCACGATGATGGGCATAAAAGCGAGCAGATAACTATCTTATTGAAAGGAAAGTTCAATTTTTATGTGGGAAATGAAAAAAGAATTATGAAAAAATGGGATACTATTTTTATTGAGCCATATGAAAAACACGGTGGAGAAGCGTTAACCGATATTGAGGGGTTAGATGTTTTTTTTCCTAAAAGAACTGAAGAAAAATATAGGGTTGATTAAATTTATCACCATCTTTCTCCCAGAAGAAGGCTTTCTTTTTACTCTTCCTTTTCTATGCCTAAAACTTTCTCGGACAGGTTTCAGAAGTACAAGAAGCCAATTAGTGGGCTGACAAAAAGGGTTTTACTGACGAGTCTATATAGGAAAAAAGTTCTAAAAATGGGTAGATTTGTTGATTTTTTTACTGACATAATATTTAATAAGGACAAGCTCTTTATTGCATTATGCCTGAAGATATTAATTCTGGAAGGTTTGAATATGTTTATGGTTCTTTAGAAGGAGTTATTAATGGTAATGGTCGCTTGTTGTCTAGTGTTCAATCTGATAGTGTGGTTAATGCTATCTTTGATAGTGCAAGAAAAAAAAGCCCCCTTCCAGTCATAGGCGTTTGCCAGCCATATTATCATGAAGAGAATAAGATAGGTCTCAAAAACGCCATACGCGAAACATCACAAAAAATAGTTGAAAGAGTTTATGGTTTTAGAGATGGAATATATCCTCTTCTAACTGCAATTATCTATCATCCTGGGATGAATCATTCTGATGAAATTAGAAGAGCACTTCCAAAAAGTCCAATAGCACGAGTTGTTCTTTATCCTTCTGATAAAATGCCTAAATTTGATTTGAAACCAGATTTAACAATTCAACCTGAAGCGAGATATAGAGTAATTTTTAACTGCTTAACTCCTCAAAGTGAAGCATATTTAAGAGAGTATGCTGATTTTATGGAAGGTGTTGGTCGAAGATATGGCTTGACCTTGCCTGAATTTATAGCATTTGAAATAACAAAACCCAACTCTAAGATATTATCTCTTGGAGAGAATAAATTACTTGAACAAAAAACAGCTCTGGCACATCTTTTCTTGCTATTGCCTGAAGTAAATTCTGTTTCTCAAGCTCACAAAACTAAGATTCGCGCTGTTTAAAATTTGCAATGTTTGAGGCGCCTGCACAATGTACAACATTCTAAAACTTTTTTAGCTGCAATAAAAAGGAAAATTATTATCATTATTCTCTTTAAACCTATATACTGGCAAACTATAATGTTTAATAAACGAAGATTTTACAATTTTTAATGGATGAAAGAAATTCTTCTTGCGATACTGGAATGATTGAATGGGCAAATTCACTTGCGCGCACAGCTTATTGCGAGGAATTGAAAAGAAATACTTATGCATTAGAATATCTGACTGAAAAAAGAGGTTTTACAATGCCAACACTTCAAGAATTTGGAATAGGTTATGCGCCAAATTCTTGGAATTATGTTGCAAACAAGCTTAGAACAGAATATAATATTCCAATAGAAGTGTTAGTTGCTGCTGGTCTTGTTATTGAAAGAAAGGGCGAGCCAACACACTACTATGACAGATTTAGGAATAGGATTATGTTTCCTTGGGAAGTAAGAAAGAGAGAGGAAGAAATAACTGCAGGATTTACTGGGCGTACACTTGATCCAAAAGAGCAAGCAAAATATCTTAATACTTCTGCGACTCCTTTATTTCAAAAAGGGAACTTGCTGTGGAGTTTTGACCGTGCAATTAGGTCTGCTGTTGAAAAAGGCACAATAGTTGTTGTAGAGGGACCAACAGATGTTATGCGCGCTCATCAGATTGGAGCTTATAATTTTGTATCTCCGTGCGGGACAAGTTTGACAGAGCAGCACATGGAACTAATTCAAAAAAAACTGCCAGATGCAAGAGTAATTTTATGTTTTGATTCTGACGAAGCGGGCAGGAAAGCCACAGAGCGCGCATTGGATGCTTTTTTAGGCTATAATATAAGCGTTGCAGTTCCGGCAGTTTCTGGGGACCCCGATAGTATTCTAAGCAGGTATCCTTTAGGGTATCTTTTAGATATGCAGGAAGACGGACTTGAGCATCTTATCAGATTAAAGATGGAAAATTTAAAAATTAATTCTCTTTCTGATACTGGAGATTGCACAAGTCTTGCCAGAGCAATCAGCCCCGCATTCTCTTTACTAGCGCAAAATCATCCTGGGAGATTCGGGGCGTATGTTGACAGACTAATGCAGAAAATGAGAGCAAGTGGAATTAGCAGAGATTCATTATTGAGTTGTTTAGAGGAAAAAATTCATGTTAATCATGAACTATCAGGAAGAAGACTTAACGATGCTCAGTTTTTAGAGGCGCGTTTTATGCAGAGGCTAGTTTATCTCGCTCCAAGAGGAAGTTTGCACTCGACATTAGATTATCTTAGCGAACACACAACTCTCAAAGCAGATATGACATTACCCGAAGCAAGCGCATTATTTGATTATCTAAAGAAACAATATTCTGAACTGCAAGCACAGCAGCATTTTAATGGCTTTGGGCTGCCTTTATTTGGAAGAAACGCGAAAGCTTGTGTTGTTGATGAAATTAAAAGGCGGGCGAGTTCACAAAAAATTGAAGTAGATGGAGAAACGTTAAGTTTATTACTTGATACACGCAATATTTTAGAGCCTCCAAAATTAAAGTCTCTTTTAGAGATGGTTGAGCTCATTCATGCAAATACTAATCTTATGCCTGCATTAAGAAAGGCAGTGAGAAACCATGCTCTTGATGAGATAAGGGCGGGAGTAGATGGATTAATAAAAAAAATTTCATAAAATGCGAAAAAAGAAAAAAGAAATAAGAGTTGGAAATTATACTGTGAGAAGAACACTAAATGGACATTTTAGAATAGGTGCAATAAACAATCCAAAATTAAAAGTATATGTTTCATCTTTACAAGAAACTAGAAAACAATATGACGAAGAAATGCAACAACATAATAGAATAAGTTCTACTTCACTAAAACATCTTTATTATCTTCCACTTATTTTAGGTGAAAGCCCGAGCAGAAAAAGAGGCGAGAGCTAATTAAAAGACCGCCTTGTCATCCTGAGGTCTCTCAAGAAGAAATGGATAGCACAATTGCAGAGCAATATCCTCTATCAGAAATTAAAAAATTGCAAAGAGGAGAGCCTGCACGACTTCCGAGTATACGTGAGTTTGTATGTACTAGAGTTGGAAATGCAGCTGTAAGAAGAGAAAGCCTTAGAACTGCAATTGAAAGAGTGTATTCTCCAGTTAAATATCCTAACTTATATTTTAAATTATCAAGAAAAATCAAAGGATTGTCAGGAATTAGCGAATCGGAATTAAGAGATGAGCTGCTTTTAAATTTCTACAAAGGCAGAACAGTTAATCCAGATTTGCTTGTGCGCTCTTTATGTTCACAAGAGAGAAGAATGTTTGCTAAAATTAGGGCTTTAACGATGGCTTCGAGAAAAAATACCCTTCTTCTAAAATTAAAAAATCCCGGAGATATTGTGGAAAATCTAACTGGAATAGCTAAACCAGATATTTTTGTATACCAGCATCAGATGCATGATTTTTCAAGTATTGCAGAATACCTGACTCGCGTTATTTTTCGCTGCGCGCATCTTATTGACTTGAAG
The DNA here is from genome assembly GCA_038045165.1 of Nanobdellota archaeon. Taxonomy (GTDB): domain Archaea; phylum Nanobdellota; class Nanobdellia; order Pacearchaeales; family GW2011-AR1; genus VGKP01. The sequence goes on along the minus strand of JBBSYR010000121.1, from coordinate 12,534 downwards.
GTTTCTTATTTAGATGGGTCTAGGATTTTAAGAGATACCTGGCCAGAATTAGAATTTAGCTATACTGACAGAAAGGGCGTAATGCACAATGGGAGGGCAGATTTGAGAAATGGCAATAGATTAATTGAAGTTAAAGCAAAAATGCCTGGATATAGGCAAAAAACTGAAGCTGTCGCAGAAGTAGAGGCCAAATGCAAAGTTGGGGGAATAAATTTTTGGGAGAGCTGGGACCCAATTAGAAGGAGCCTTGTTGTTCTTCATCAAGATCCTGCTTATTCAAATGACTTTGCAAAGTCACTTAGAAAAGATGGAATTTTAGTAATGGAATATCCAAAGATTCGCAAATATCTGGAAAAGATTATTCCTGTAGTTAAGGAGAGGTACGGTCCATTACTGGAAAGTCTGCGGCCTGGCTTTCATTTAGAGGATTTACTTCAACTTGAGGAAGAACTTTGTCTTTCACCATTCAGACTTCTTCGGGGGGGCATGGACGCACGAAGAGAATGGACTTTAGATTTGTTAAAAGCAATTGATGTAAAGGTTAAAGAAATTCAGGAAAATGGCGGCGTGCAACTGAAAACAGATTGTGAACAAAAGGGATTAGAGTCTTTATGCAATGGAAGAGAGATTCAATATTCTGGCGGGCATTTTCTCTATGCGCGAAAAAGTATAGAAGAACTTGGAATGGAAGAAGTTGGAAAATTTATAAAATTGAACAGAGAGAATCTCTCTTCTGGAGCTAAAAAAAGATTTCCAGAACTTGCAAGAATACCGACAGAAAACATACTTTTTTTTGATATAGAAACTGGTGGATTTCTTTATCAAGCGCCTATTCATACAATTGCTCTTGCGCATGTTAACAACGGATTATATGCTGAATGCCTTATTGCACGCAACCCGAGCGAGGAGAAAGCAATGCTCCAATATTTTTCAGACCATTATTCAGGATATACAAGATATTTTACTTATAATGGAACTTCATTTGATGTTCCGTTTATCCCAGATAGAATGCATCAGAATGGCGTGCTTGCTGGAGGAGATGCACTAAAAGGATTTGATGCGCATCTTGAAGCGAGGCATGATGACCTTTACCCTATTTTTAAAGGCAGAATGAAAACTGAGATTATAGACCATAAACTTGCGACTGCTGAAAAAGTTGTTCTGAAACATACACGAACTGGTGATGTGCATGGGGGAGACATTCCTAAAATTTTTAGAGCTTTTTCATATGGAGAGTCAAATGCAGCACAAGCAATGAAGGTAATTGAGCACAATATGAAAGATGCTTTTACAACAGCTGCTTTGCTGATGTATTTGAGGGCATAGTTGCTGACTTGGCTGAATGTTTGCAATTTTGGTAATGCTTAAACTTAATGAGAAAAAATCAAAAACAAATTATTGTCTTTAGGGGAAGCCTGATAATAAGTTGCCAAATTTTACGTATGAACAGATAGAAATAAATTCTAATTATTTTATTATATTCAAGGACTTAATTAATTGAGCAGTTTAGTCCTTGAATATCAAGGGAAAAACATACAATTTTGCTCAATTATTTATGTTTTTCACTATAGGATTAATATTTCTTACTAAATATAAATTTTTTTAGTTAATTATTATTCTCTTTATTTTTTTAATTTATTAGGCATTTTATTCTGCGTTAATCCATTAATTATTTATTTTAATCCTGCATTGCTCTATCTCCGTGGCGAGACCATATGATATTAATCAAAAATAAGCTTATAATCTCCTTTATAAAATATTGAGGACTTTGAAAAACCCCAAAGTCCTCTATCGAACCGCTTTGAAAACCCTCTCGTAACTACAAAATTGAAGGGTTATTCAAAGCTCTCTATTGAGAGATTAGAATAATGCTTGATGCAACTTTCAAGCTTTTTTATCTAAACAAGTAGTAAATTAGATTTATATATCCAGAGAAGTTAACGCAGGCATGACTATTGAGACTAGATTTAGAGCTATTCGCTCGGGTGAGAGAGATGGAAGACCTGCAGTCATTCACGAGATTGACCAATTTGGATGGTTTAGTGAGGGCATGGAAGATGTTAGTGAATTACCTGATAGATTAAAGGCTAGCGTGGTGGATTTCTTGTTTCCTAACCATGATGCCTGCCTAACAGTGAGGGGAAAAAGTTACGGAAACTGCACAGCTTATTTTACTGCTCGTAATGGTAAAGGATTATGGAAAGTTTTTGAATATAATATAAAAATAGAGAAAAAAAATCTTTTTGTTCCTGAAAGAGTTGAAAGTGCAGATTTAAGAATTTTTACTACAGAGATTTCTCCATTCTTGCATAGAGGAGAATATTCTCCCGAGGCTCTAAGAATTTATAGTTTTTGTATACTCGGCTATAATTGCTTAGAAGTAACTGCTAACAGAGGAGAGTCTGCAGACAAAGATACTATGGCTTTGGCTTACTTGTCCCATGAAATTCCCGGAGGAAGAAAAGATTTTCTTGTATTTAATAAAAAAAGCGGGAAGTGGGATTTTGAAATAGTAAGATGAGTAGTGCATACTTAAAAAAATAAAAAAACAAAGTTTTAAAAAGTTATTTATTGCTTAAACTTTGAGGTGGTGGTTGCCTCGGAGCCTAATTCTGAGATAAATATAGTGAAGAACATAAATAATTGAGCAAAATAGTATGTTCTTCCCTTGATATTCAAGGACTAAACTGCTCAATTGATTAAGTCCTTGAATATAATAGTATTGGAAGAATAAAATGTCAAGATATCATTTTGTAAGAAGTGCCTGCGAAGTTAGAGAAGGCAATGAATTGCCTGCTGAAAGAATTAGTGTCGAATATGGCCAATATGCGATGGATAGATTCGGGCTTTTTATTGAGTCTGAACACTTTAGAGATGGTCAGAGCTATATGGAGATAGGAAATTCAAAAGGAAGTTTAATGGCAATTGATACGGCAAGAGATATTGCTGTAAATCCAATAAATAAATTGCATATTGGAGATTTAATGATGCGAAGACCTCATGCAGAATCTTATAAGCCTCACGGTGTAGTGGGATTCAGAGTTGACTTACTTGAGTTTGATACACACTATCTTAAAAAAGAATTAGATGAGTTAAGAAATTGGAGGAATACGGAATATAGAAGAGAATTAATTGCGAGATATGAAGCACAAAAAAAACCTACTGGAGAACCAACATCATATCATATTCCTTTTAGAATGCAACAACTTGGAATATCGCCAGAGGGATTGGAAAGAAAAATAGAGGAATTAGAAAAACATCTTACTTGGCTTAGGCAGGAGCCTCAACGGCAGACCAGAAGATTAGTATATGAGCACGCAACAGCAATAGAAAACAGAGGTTATAAAATGGTAATTCTGATGGCACAAGCTTCTCAAGAGCTTAAATTAACTGGTAAAAATTCCAAAAAACCAAAGATAATCAAAAATGAGGACGTCTTTAATCTTTCCGCATTAATTGAAGCTGACTTAAAAGCTGTTTTCGATTTTATCTGCCCAAAGATTGATGTTGAAAAAGCAAGAAACTATTGGAATGAAGTTGTAGAATGGGGAAAAATGTAAAATGAAATATAATATTGAGAGAAACTATCAGCTGTTTATTGAGCATTTAAGAAGCAATCATTTTCCTGGTGGAGAAGCTGCGGGTTCAGTTTTTGATACTAAAGTGTTTAGAGGACCAAAAGATGTTATAGAATATGCTTATAACAAGGTTAAATATCGCTATAGGGGAGAAAGGATGATTTTTAGTGTTAACTGCGGAAGAACAATAGGATTAGAGTCGCTTACTTCATTAGATGAAATTCCTGCAGGAACAACAATAAGAAAAGAGATTAGGGGCGAAAAGAAGGGTTCTAAAAGGTCTCCAGGATACACGGTCTGGAAAGCATATGGTTTAAAAATGAGACCTACCAGCAAAATGGTAATTATTTTAGAGCCTGTTCCTGAAAAAGAAAATCTGCATAGATTTTCTTCAATTTATCCAGGAAGATATGCCCCGGATTTTGACGATAAGGAATTCTGGAGCGGGCACGCATTTATAGTAGAAAAAAAATCATAATTTAACAAAAGTATGCTGTCTTGAAATTAAGGCAAAATCTTTTCCGTGCTTTTCGCAGAGATATTTAATAAATGTTTTTACTAATTGATTCATATTTAAAAAAACTTTTTCTCCTGCCAGTTGCAAGCCATGGGCAATAATTGACATATCTCTTGCACGAATAACACCAAACATCTTTCTTAAGTCCTCTAATGAGTAGCCTTCTAATATATAATCCTGAAGGATAAAGAGCAGGATGTAGCCGTCTTTAATTCCTATCTCATTTGGCAGACCCTTTTCAAAGCCATACAATTCTTTTGTAGCGGTTTTGTAAGCAGACTCATATTTTTTAATATCTGGTTTCTGGGTATTTATATTGTAATCTTGCAGCCTATATTGAGAGATTAATTCTAAAACTCTATATAATCTGCTTATTGAATCTTCAAACAAACCCGCTTCTGCTTTTCTTAAAGCATTGGCATATAAATCTACAATTACGTGCAGGCTGAATTCATCTAATTTCCTCCCAGAATCTGAATTATCAGAATTTAGGACTTTTAATGCAGTTAAATTGTCTATAATATCTGGATTAATCTTCATACAATATTGATTTAGTTTGTTCTTTACCATTTCCAATTTAAATAAAGCTGCCTTAAAATTAAATGAATTCCAGTGCAGATAAGCTTCAGCCAGCAATTCTTCTATCTCGACATTTCGAGGGTCAATAATCTTTTGATGAATCTTTTTATACAATGCCAGAGCAGCACCATGATTATTATGATTAAAAAAGTCTCTTGCTTCTCTTAATTCGAGGTCTCCAAATACCTCAAATGGATTTTTTACCATGACTAATCTTTCTGTTCCGGGCAATCCTCTTTTGATTTCATCTACCCAGTCTTCATCTATGTAAACTAAGTCAAATCCAAAAAAAGCGCCAACTATTCCCGCTCCGACCAGCATTATTCTTTTGCCTCTTGTTAAATCCATCAATACTTTTTTATTGATAAATAAATTTAAATGAGTTCTAATCTTCTCATAAACTTCTGATATCTCTAATCCTTTATACTCTATTGCATCAAATATATATTGAGAGGCATTGAGCTCTGTTTTTTTTATTATAAAGTCCAAAAATTTGCTTTTGAATTCAGTTGTTCCAAGAAAATAAACATTTTTTGGCTTTATTGATTTTATTAAGAGAATGTAATAAGAGGCTTCTAAGCCGCAGGGCAGAACAAGCCAGTCATATTGCTCTTTAGATTTGCTTGTTTTTATAAAATTGTCTTCAACTAATGGAAAAATAGACTTCCAATAAATTTCTTCTGCTTTGTTTATACTGGCTTTTTTAACTAAATCTAACCATTCTACTCTTAACGCTTCAAGGGATTCAACCATACTTCTGTCAAAATCAGCTATTTTAAATAAATTTGCTTTTGGGCAAATCTTTAAAAAGCTTTTTTTGCATGGTTTCTTTATGGTAGAAAAGGAAACAAATCTCCGAAAAATTGAGAGATTAACTGAAAATCAGAAGAACATAAGAAACATAGCTACGTCTGCGCACATACATCACGGAAAATGCATTAGTGGAAAATCTAAAATACTTCTTGCTGATGGAACAATTCGAACAATTAAAGATATTTTTGAAGAGATTGCCGAAAAAGGTCTGATAAAAGAGGAAAATGAAGACCACACTACTTATATGCCATCAAAAAGAATCGAAATATTTTCATTAAATAAATCTAATGGTAATATAGAAATAAAACCTATACAGTATGCCTGGAGATTAACCGGGGGAAATGTTATCAATACTGTTCTGAGGAATGGTTTTGAGATAACCACTACCCCTGAACATAAATATACCGTCTTCGACGGAGAATTCAAAAATGTGCAGGCTAAAGATTTAAAAATTGGGGATAGAGTAGTTTGCGGGAGAAGATTAAATATTAAAAGCAAGATAAATAATAAGGAAGAGATTATCTTAAAATTGGCTGAAAAAAATTTCTATGTTAATTTGAATACTATTTTTTCAAGCAAATTGAAAAGTGAGATATTAAATTATAGAATAAATAATATAAAGTTGAGTATAAAGCCTAAATCGTTTTATCATGGAATCTGGCAAAATAGATACAATCTGAAAGATTTGATAGAAATTGCAAAAACTTTCAATATTAATTTAGAAGCGCTTTATGATAATATTCAATCAATTTATTACAGAACAGGAAAACAAAGAGGTCAAAACTCTCTACCTATGAAACTTCCTCAAAATTTTGAAGAATTATTCTATCTTGCAGGGTTATTTATTGGAGACGGCTCTGGAAAGAAATTTATTGCTGGAAAAGAGAAATTAGCCTTAGAAATAGAAAAAATATGCCGAGATCTAGGAATCGCGACTAAAAGAGTTACTAGAATTGATAGAACTCCTGAAGTTCATACGTGTCGCACTTTGATTGAAGTACTTAACTCTCTATTTGATTATCCTTTAAAGAAAAAATCCCATAATGTAAAAATATCTGATTTTGTCTGGAGAAATGAAAATAAATATGTTGCAAAGTTAATAAGAGGGTACTTTGATACTGACGGATGTGTTGAGAAATCAAGAAGAGCCGTTACTATAAGTTCTGCAAGTAAAAAAATGATTGAAGACCTTCATCTTTTATTACTTAGATTTGGTATAATTGCTATAAAAGAAAAAGACAACAGCCTGTCTATTTCCGGTCTTTCTGCAATTAATTTTGAAAAAGAAATTGAGTTTGGAATGGAAGAAAAAGCTGAAAAACTTTGCGCTTTAGTCTCTAAGTCTTCTGGAAGTACTGTCTGTGATACGGTCAAGATTGGAAACCAAGTAATGCTTATCAACAAAAAGCTAAAAGACTATTCTTCTGATGAACTTGCATATGTAGAAGTTAAAAAAATTGAATCGAATTTTGAAGAGATAGTCTATGACTTAACTATTCCAGAAAATCATAACTTCGTTGCAGAAGGGATGATTATTCATAATACGGCATTTACTGACAATCTCCTTGCTGCTGCAGGAATGATGGCTACAAAAAATGCGGGAAATCTGGAAGAAGGAATGACTACTTGGCAGCATTCAGACGAACAAGAGCGTTTAATGACTGTGGATGCTGCAAATGTTTCAATGCCTCATGAATTTCAAGGAGAGGAATATCTTATTAATTTAATTGATACGCCTGGTCATGTAGATTTTGGAGGCAATGTTACAAGAGCTATGAGGGCTATTGACGGCACTTTTGTTCTTGTCTGCGCTGTTGAAGGAATTATGCCTCAAACAGAAACTGTTTTAAAGCAGGCGTTAAGAGAAAGGGTCAAGCCTGTTTTATTTATCAATAAATTCGACAGGCTGATTAAAGAATTAAAGTTAACTCCGGAACAAATGCAGCAAAGAGTTTTAAAAATAATTATGGACTTTAATAATCATTTGATGAGAATTGCCGAGCCAGAATACAAAGAGAAATGGAAAGTTAATGTTGAAGATGGAAGTGTCGCTTTTGGCTCTGCGAGAGAAAACTGGGCGCTGTCGCTTCCTTTTATGAAGAAAAAAGGAATAAGTTTCAAAGATATTAGCAAGATTTATGAGATGGACGAAGCTGCAAGAAAAAAATGGGTATGGGAAAACGCACCATTGCATGAGATTGTTCTTGATATGGCTGTTAAGCATCTGCCAAACCCTCTTGAAGCTCAGAAATACAGAATCCCGAAAATTTGGAGAGGAGATTTAGAAAGCAAATTCGGGCAAGATTTAATGAATTGCAATAAAACTGGAGAAGTGGCTTTTGTAATTACAAATATAATTATAGACCGAAAATCAGGAAAAGAAATTGCTGCAGGCAGATTGTATTCGGGAACTCTTGTGAATGGGATGGATGTCTATGCAAATAATGCAAAGAAGAGAGCGAGAATTCAACAGGTTTTGGTTTACAATGGAATAAAGCCTGAACAGATGGAAAGTGTTCCAGCAGGAAATGTTCTTGCAATTGCTGGCTTAAATGTAGATGTAGGAGATACAATCACTGAAAATGAACAAACAGCATTTGAAGAAATAAAGCACATATTCAAGCCAGTAATAACAAAATCAATTGAAGTTACAAAATCTTCTGATTTGCCAAAATTAATCGAAGTTTTAAGAAGAGTCGGCAAAGAAGACCCCAGCATTAAAATTGAAATTAATGAAGAGACAGGTGAGAATCTTATGTCTGGAATGGGCGAGCTGCATTTAGAGATTATCGAAGGCAGAATAAAAAATGAGAAGGGCCTTGAAATTAAAACAGGTGCACCGATTGTAGTTTACAGAGAGTCTATTGCAAAAAAGAGCGGGCAAGTTGAAATCAGAACGCCTAACAGCCACAATATTTTATTCTTGAGCATGGAGCATCTTGAAGATGAAGTTTATAATGCAATTGAGAACGGCGAAATTCCTGAAATTAAACTGAAGAAAAAAGCAGAAGATATCTGGAAAAAACTTGCTGAGAAAGGAATATCAAATGACGAAGCGAGAAAGTATAAAGAAATTTATAAAGGCAATGTTTTTGAAGATGATACTCGAGGAGTTGTTCTTATAAATGAAGTCCTTGAATCAATTATGGATGGATGGAGGCTTGTTGTTGATGGCGGACCACTCGCAAAAGAGCCTTTAATGAAGACGAAGTTTATTTTACATGACATCAAAATTCACGTTGACAATGTTCATAGAGGACCTGCTCAGATTTATCCAGCAGTAAGGCATGGCATGTATGACGCGATGAAGAAAGGCGGAGCAGTAATTTTAGAGCCAATTCAAACACATTTGATTGAAGTGCCAATTGAATTTATGGGAGCGGTTACGACTTTGGTAAGCAGCAAGCGGGGAGTCTTGATTGATGTGCAGCAGGAAGGCGCTGAGACTTTTATAAAAGCAAAAATTCCTGTAGCAGAAATGATTGGCTGGAGCAATGACCTTCGCAGTGCAACAGAAGGCCGAGGAGTCTCAAGCTTAATGGACCAGGAGTTCCAGAAACTGCCTTCTGAACTGCAGATAAATGTAATTAGAAAAATCAGGGAAAGAAAAGGTTTAGCTGAGAATCAGTAAACTTTGATTTTTTTACTATGGGTATGAAGTAAAAAAATATCCTGTATATTTAAATACCCTATTTGTACTTATTGCATTATGCCCATAACAATTTACTATGAAGATGCTCTCGATTTAGCATTTAATGCGGCGAGCTTGTATGCTTATTTAGTTGAAGCTGGGAGAAAAATCTTAAACGTCGCTGAAACTGCTGATACATTGCTGATTGGAACAGAAACATTTAGAGCTAATTATACTCGATTTAATAAGGAACTGCCTTCAAAGTTAAGTTCAAAATTAGAAGAACTTGCTAAAGAAAATGGTGTATCCTTTATGGCTGTTAATGGCGCAATAAGTAGAATAGAATTAAGACGAAGAGGGCAGAACAGCTAATAATAAAAATAGAGATAATGAAAAACAAAAGAGCAATCATTTACTGGAATGCATAGTTGATGGCTTTTTAAAAGACCTTATCTATAAAAATTTTCCGATTCCAAGCTAAAGTGATTTTTACTTTACATCCTGCAAAGCGCCATATTTAAATATCTCTCTTCCTTGAATTAATTATAAAATGAGGCGAATATTAAAATACACGCTTGCGGTAATTTTGATTGTGATTTTAAGCCACGCTATACTTATTGTTTCCCAGACTTTAAATAAAATATATTTTTGGAGTTTTGTATACCAATTGCTTGTATTTTCAATGCTTTTTATTTTTCCAATAGTAATTTTAATAATCAGCATAAAATATTTCTTAGGAAATTTAAATCTGCCAGGGCATATTAAAAGCGTATTGATTCCTATAGCTTACATCATTATGACTCTCGTAATAGTTGAAATAGAAAACCGCCTGCATTTGATGCAAGATGTTAATCTAAACGTGTATTCTTTGTTCATTATCTTGGGCACGTTTATTGTTCTAACCTTGGTTTCAATCATAAACACATTTATTTATTTCTCTCACAAGAAAAAAAATTAGATTTTGGTATCTCTCGTATATGCCTATAACATACTGACTAATTTTTAACATACTATGAATAACAAATTTCTATTAGTAATCTTACCTATGACATTATTAAAAGTTATACTTGCTTGTTAGTTTTAGGGTGATGAAAAATGTCTTAGTCTCGGACATTTAAATTCTCTTCAAGCCCCAACATTTAAATTTGCCAAAATAATCATTTTAGCAATTGGGGCTGTGGGATAGCCTGGTTAGCCTTCGAGTTTAGGGTGAAAGAAATCTCGGGATGAAATTGCTTAGAATAGGAGCTTTCCTGAATTACTCGCGACCCCGGTTCAAATCCGGGCAGCCCCATTTTATTTTTCAGAGATTTATCCTTCGATTTATATTTATTAGATAGGAATATTAATAACTTGCAAAATCACTTTCAAAGCATATCAGACATACTATTAGATTGCATTATTTTACTTTTGGATGTTCATCAATGGTGAAAAATCGAAAGTTTTAAATACCATCTAGTTTAGAAAATATTACGTAAAATTTAAAATGGCAAAAACAAAACCAATATTAAATGTAGTCTTTGTCGGGCATGTCGACCATGGAAAATCAACAACTATCGGCAGGCTTATGTTTGATTCTGGAAAAGTAACTCCTGAAGAATTGGAGAAATTAAAAGCAGAAGCTCAGAAGCACGGCAAAATTGGCTTTGAATTTGCATTTGTCATGGATAGATTTAAAGAAGAAAGGGAAAGAGGAGTTACAATTGATCTTGCTTATAAAAAATTAATTACAAATAAATATGAGGTTACTATAATTGATGCTCCTGGACACAAAGATTTCGTTAAAAATATGATTACTGGTGCATCTCAAGCAGATGTTGCTTTCTTGGCAGTTTCTGCTAAAGATGGAGTTCAGCCGCAAACACAAGAGCATATCTGGCTTGTAAGAACAATGGGTGTTGGCCAGGTTGCAGTTATTCTTAATAAAATGGATGCTGTTGATTATAAAGAAGATGTCTTCAATAAAGTAAAAGCTGATGTTGCTGCAAAATTAAAAGAAGCAGGATATAAGCCAGATACAATAACTTTCCTTGCAGTTTCAGGACTGAAGGGTGATAATGTTGTAAAGAAATCTGCAAATATGTCTTGGTATAAAGGGCCTACAGTTTTAGAGCAGCTTGATTTGTTCAATCCGCCTGAAAAACCAACAACTCTTCCATTAAGGATGCCTTTGCAGGATGTTTATGAAATTACTGGCATAGGCACGGTTCCAGTTGGAAAAATTGAAACAGGGATTATGAAACTAGGACAGAAAATTATAGTTATTCCTGGGCGTTCAGGAAAAGGAGTTCCAGGTGAAGTTAAAACTATAGAAATGCATCATGAACAATTGCAGCAAGCAGAAGCAGGAGATAATGTTGGAGTTAATATAAGAGGCATAGGCAAGAAAGATGTTGCTCGCGGCGATGTAATATGCGATGCTGCAAAGCCAGCTACAATCGCAGAAGAATTCGTTGCTCAAATTGCAGTTATTTCACACCCAACAGTTATTGCAAAAGGATACACTCCGGTATTTCATGTTCATACGGCACAAGTGCCTTGCCAATTTATTGAATTAATTGAAAAGACTGCACCTGATGGAACAACTACCAAGAGTCCAGACTTCTTGAAGAATGGGGAGGTTGCTAAGGTTAGAATCAAGCCAATCGGAAATCTTGTCTTGGAAACACAGGCAACTAATCCGCATATGGCAAGGTTTGCAATACGCGATGCTGGGGCAACAGTTGCTGCAGGTGTTTGCATTGAAATCAAAGCTAAAAAGATTTAATTTTTTTTGATTAATACATGATATTATCAACCTAAAGGTGATTTTTCAGAAAAAATTTAATTATAATGCTTATTCTTTAAACTCTTTAATATTTGGCCAATTGCTTATAGTTTCGTGATATCTTGCTGGAGAAAAAGGTTTGCCGTTTGCTCTTGCATTGTTTAATGCTTTCAGGAGTTTCTTTGATTCACGACCGAGAATTATTGATTCTATTGTGCATAAGGTGCCATTTTTGCTTCGGTCTATAACCTGAAAATTCTCAGCACCTTTAGGCAATTCAAAATTCCAGATATGAATCATAGGATTATCTTCAATATCTAGGGTTAAGGGATTTTCAGTTGCAGCTGCAGAGTGATAAATAGCAAGGTCAATGCCGCACGTTATTTTTCTTCCTGGAGAAAACCTATGAATGAAGGCTACACCTATTAATCCTTGACCTGCTATTTCTGAATAATACCTTTCTCCTATTGCGGGAGATAAGAAAGATTCGGCATCTGCAGATTTTGGAAATCCTGAAAAAACATAGCTTCTTAGGTGAATATCTTCTACTATTTGATTAGAGTGATGAACAATTCTCTGAACATCAAGATAATGTCCTAAATTCCCTAAAGATTAGGCAGTATTAATTCTAAAAATACTTATTAATACC
>JBBSYR010000120.1:0-1731 GCA_038045165.1 Nanobdellota archaeon | reverse complement strand
CTATATGCACTTTATTAAAATTTGCGATTATTGAAATATACTTAGATTTCTATGTTAAATGGAGCGAAATAAAGGTTAGAAATGAATCATTCAGGTATCCAGTAACCATTTCCAGAGGGGGATAAAGGATATGCCCTTTTCTTTTTTCTCCAAACTTTTAGTTAAAACAATAAGCTCTTTAGTTTTATTAAAATTCTTTTTGAATTCTATTAAAGAAAAAATCTCTCGGCCAGATATTTCATCAGTATAGGTTACGTTTATTGCTGTCAGCGACTGATTATCTTTCTTAATTACAAAATCAACTTCTTTCTCATTAGTGGACTTCCAATAATAAACATCAGAATTTTTCCTTCTCAAATTTATAAAAACAATATTTTCAGCAAGTCTACCTTCATCTTTAGAAAACTTAAAAGAAACTGCATTTCTAAGCCCGTTATCAATACAATAAACTTTTGGCGCCCTACTTTTTTGCTCTTTCACAGAATAAGAAAAATGGTCTAAAGTAAAGAACAAAAAAGCATCATGAGCATGAGAGAGGTAATCTTTTATTGCTTCATACGAAAGACCTAAAACATTTCGCACATTTCTTAAAGAGATTAAGCTAGCAATGTTAGTCATAATATATTTTGCAAAATCGCTGGTTTTTCGGCTATTCAGGTTATATCTATTAATTATATCTTTGAATATTATATCGTTATAATATTGGCTTAATAGCGGAGTTTTGAATTCCTTTTCTTGAAAGACAACTCTAGGGAAACCTCCTTGAAATAAGTATTCATTAAAATCGTTAAGCAATAGAAATCTTTCTTTTTCAGTTAAAATTCCTTTTACTGCTTTAGAAAAGTCTAATTTCCGCCCCTTAAATTCTAAAAATTCTTTAAAACTCAAAGGGTATACTTCAAAAGTAAGGTTTCTTCCGGTCAATAAGGCAGCATATTCTTTCTTAAGTAAATATGAACAAGAGCCTGAAACAACGAACTTGCAGTTTGTTTTTAAATCATAGTGCCTGCGAATCCACGCTTCCCACTTTTCTTTTTTATGTATCTCATCAAAAAAGATATACGCTTTTTTATCAGGATTTAAATTCGTTCTATATGCTTGATAAATATCTTCTAAACTATCTTCATCGAACCGCGTGTCTTCAAGATTAACAAAAAGAATTTGCTCCGGCGAAACTCCTTTTTCGATCAGTTTTTCCACCATCTGATACATAAATGTGCTTTTTCCAGCTCTTCTTACACCAACAACAATAGTTACTTCCTGCACATCTATTGATTTAACTAATAATGAATAGTCCAATCTAGGCTGTCCTTTCAGCTCTTCAGGCACTTTTTTTATCGACCACCAGGGGTTTGCCTCTGCTAATTTATTTAGTTCCATCTTACTTTTCATTAATTATTGATATTTATAAATGTTACGGTTTAACGTAACATTATAGGGCATTTTGTTACGGTATAGCTTAACAATAATATACTTACATTGGTTTATAATAATTGGATATTCGGATGAACGGAAGTTTTCATTTCTTAAATCTCCCACCATTAAAAGTTCTCACCTGACATAGCGCAGTTGAGCTATTGCCCTCTATATGCACTTTTCCGTAATTGCTTATGTTTACTCCATTCACTATGAATTTTCCAGTTCCCTTAATGCTTATATTATTTCCACCCATCGCAACATTGCTTGTTATTGTGCAATTGTCAGGGCAATTTACATTCCAGTTTCCTGAAG
>JBBSYR010000119.1:0-7611 GCA_038045165.1 Nanobdellota archaeon | reverse complement strand
AATATTAATTGCCCATTTAGATTTAAGGAAAGTCTGTCTAAGTTCAATCTACTGATACTTCCATAATCTTTTTAAATACAATATCTTTAGTTCTATAATGACTAATCTGATTGATGATTTAGTTGCAGATTTAAATAATTCTGTTGGACAAGCTTTTTCGATTGATAAGAATCTTCTTGCATCAATACGTGAAAGGAATGATGCTCTGAAAGCGCAGTCAAAACCACTTGAAGAGCTCATTGTAGCTGTTCCAGGAAGTATTATTTCTCCTTCAGAACAGACTGTCTATGGGCATAAAATAACTCCTCATTCTGAAATCGTAATGGGAGGACGTTCGCCTGAATATGGTGCTGGTCAAAGCATCACAACAAAATTTAGAATGGTTGATAAAAGAGAAATAGAAGGAGCATCTTATACACGAACATCTTATCCAAAATTAGATATTATATTTGAAGGGCCAACTGCATTAGAATTTGAATATTCTGTGAAAGTTTATCTTTTTTTGGGAGAGAACAGAGAATATGAAAACTTAGGACATATTATTCCTTTTTCTTCAGGAGATATTCCTTTTGCTCTTATAGATGATGCTCCATCTGTTTGGGTTCCAAGAGCAATAGAAAAAGCAGAAAAAGCATTAAGAATTATAAAATATAATTCTAATGATAAAGCAGTTGCAGTTTATACAGATGCAGAATATGTTAGAAAATTGGGTCTTGATGTGTCTAAAATACCTTTGATTTAATTTTTTATGAATACTTGATAATTTTGTCGTGGAAATGCAGTGAAAAGGCGCAACAATCAAATAATGGGATGTGATATGTTGTTAACTACCTTAATTTTCTATAAAAATTAGTCACTACGCTTTTTATCGAGAATAAAATAATAATTTTGTATTTCTGTAGTGTCTAATATAGGCACTAAAATAGGTATTATTCTCAAAAATTAACAAAAAATATCGACGATGCTTCTTGTAGTGACCAAAAAATGGGGTAAATTTAGGTAACTAATGTTCAAATAGCAATTTGTGCAGAAGATAATAAATTGTTTGTTTTTTATGTCTTATGTTTTTAGTATGGAGAGTCTCATTCGAAATTTTTATTCCGCAAGTTTCACAATCGCTTCAGCAATATCTCCCTTGCTTTCCTCAAGCGCTCTGCGCGCCTCCTCTCTGCTTTTTCCAGTCTTCTCAATTACCATTTCAATATCCTCTTCAGAAATCACTGCTTCCTTACTTTCCTCTCTCACTTCACCGCCAATCTGCCAGCTTTCCTGTCCTTGCATTGTAATTTTTTGAACACTTGCAGGCTCAATAATAATCTTTCTGTCAGAACATTCAATTATCACTCTTTGTGCATCAATCTCTTCTTGTTTGATGCCCATCTGCTTCATCATTGCCTTCATCTGACCAGGGTTTACTCCACCGAACATAAAAATAGTGAGAAAGTAAGGTATAAATAGATTTCCTATAAAGCGACTATGTGTAAATCTTAATTCATAAATTTTGGATTAATATCCCATTCAATTATAGCTCTATTAAGCACGTTAATATTATGATTTATCCATCTCAAAGTTTCTTCATTAGTTCTTGCCGATGGCAATTTTGAATAAACTTTATCCCCATGCAAGGCTTTTTTGCTGTGAATTGTACATTCTACCTTTACTCTTTTTCTGTAATGTTTCTTATAACGTCTTGGATGCTCTTCGGATTCTTCATTCATATCTTTCCAAGAAGGATAACCATCTTGCTTACCATTCCAAGCAGTTTTTCCAGTCTTGCACTTAAAGTATGGAGTTCCTCCATTCTCAGAAACTTTCTTGCAATTCTTTTTGCACCAGTATTTTGTATCGCCTAACCAATCATTCAAGGTAAAATCCCTTACAATAGAATCAACATGCCCACGCATTATGATATTATCTTTCCCTTCTTTCATAAAAATATCAACTGCAGGAACAATCATACTTTTTAGCCCTGCAGTAATATGATCTCTAACGTGGTCTCTTCTTCGGGTCTTTTTCTTAGCCCTTATGCTAAACCACGATGAAAAAAGAGTCGTCCTGATTCCAGTCATATCAGTGGCAAAATCATGCTCGATAGTTGATAAAGGTTTGGAACTTTCTTCTATCAATCTTTCCAGTATCGTCTGCAATGAGTTTTTTTCGTTATAATTCGTCAGAGTCTTAAAGCAAGGAATGTCAATATTGACAATTCCAAATTTCCTGAGTAAGAGTAGAAATCCTCTTGCTCTTCTTACTGATAGCGTTGGAAACTTTCTCCAAATCAGCAAACATTGAATTATTTGTTTCATTTTTTTTCCTTTGCAAACATAATTTGTAAGATATCTCACATAATCGAAGAAGCGCAAAAACTCAGATTCTTGCACTTCGTTGTATAGCGATTCATTCCGAGGCCATCTCTTTTTCTTCTTTGCCATTATTATACCTATAAGTTCACACATGATAATCTTTTCTATAATAGAATATAAGATAATACATTATAGAAATATTTATATACCTATTTATACCTATAATATTTATGTTCATATCACGCAAAAAATTCAAAAGAAAGAAAGGAATTGTAACATTCTATTATGTACTCAAAAGCATAAAAGAAGGCGGTAAATTTAAAATCAAAAATGAAATGTATTTAGGCAATGTTTACAAAATTATGGAAGCAGTAAAGAAGTACAATAAAACGCACTAATTTTTACACATAGTCCTATAAAGCAGTGTTCTTAAACTGATAAGGCAAATCAAAAAATAACCTCCAAAACAAAAGAAATCCTTGTCAGTTATTAGCAAAGAAGAGTAATTATTTAGAATATCTGAAGTTATAAAAGGTTTATTAAGCAATCTTTGCCGAGATTGTAATCGGGTTTCAGAGAGATGCTTTTAAGCGATAGGAAAAAAAATCTTCAAAAATAGCACAAATAAAATAATAACTATTAAAAAACTAATCACTTGCACAGCACTTATTTTAAATTTGCTTGAATATTCTTCATCATAACGAACAAGCCCGCCAAACGCGCCAGGCATGCTTATCTTATTGTCTGCCATATCATTTTATATAAATTAGCGTATAAAAATCTATGCCTGTTTATGGAATAATCTCTAAAACATATATTTTACATTTCATATTCATTTATAAAGCGAAAGTTCAAGTTATTAGTATGAATTTAGAAGAAATCAACGAATACTTTTTTGTAAGGGCAGTTCCTCAAGGAGGAAAAGCAATGTATCAAGTTCTTTGTCGTGGTCCGGAAAAAATTGGTATAATTAATGCAGATGTAAACCCACAGGTATTAGGTATAGCCTTGGGAAAATGGATGTTAAATGTTACAAATGCCAAACAAACCAAACATTTTAATTTTGCCCTAAGTTACACTCCTCCCACAAATCATTTCTTCATAGTGCAAAATGGACAGATGTCTTTTTATGATATTGAAGAAACAAACCCCTCGGAAAGAAAGCTGTTCCGGAGCGGATTACTAACAGCAATTGAAGAATCACAAAAGCACTCCTTAGAATGATTTATAGCTTTTTGTGCCATCAAAACTTGAAAAGTTTTGAGGTGTTCAAGAATTACATTTTCTGCATTTTATCACTAAAGTAACAAGTTTTGGAAAATGTAATTCTTGACATACAGAAGTTATCTGCCATCAAATAAAGGTCTTGCATCTAATGCTTCCTTAAATTGCTTTGAGATAATTAATTCTAACTGCCCGATTTCTCCAAAGCACAATTTTCTTTTTAGATTTCTTTCAAAGTTAAATTTGCAAATAGGATTAATAACTCTTTGTTGGAAATACGGGGTTAATACGTGAATATGTTCCGTGCTCATTAATATGCCATCTATTTCTGATAAATCAGGGCTTGTTGGAAATCTGCCATCAAAGTCAAAACTCAAATTTTGAAAAAATGGTCTTTGTTCTTTTTTTAATTTATAGAAAAAACTATGATACCTTTCAGCATCAAAATCAAATTTCATTCCAGGAAAAAAGGAATAAAGTGCGATTACCTGTTCTTGCGTGCTTAAATTCATTATCTAAAGATAAACATCCATTATATAAGTATTTATGTGGCAGACGCTTCATTATGGATAACTGCGTATAAAATGTAATCTAACCTACTCAGTTATCTATATTTCTAAAGTCTTTCCAACAATTTTCCCTTATCTCTTCCAGCAACATCCTTGCCCCATAAAACAAAAATTCTATTTATGCGACTCCAATATCTTCGAGGAGCAATTTTCATAAGCTCCAATTCAGTTTGATGAGGCGTTTTAGTCTTAACTAATTCAAGAACATTAGATAAACGATGCACATGCGTGTCCACACAAATTGCATCTTTCTTGTGTATTTCGCTCAAAACAAGATTAGCAGTCTTTCTCCCAACTCCAGGCAATTCAACAAGCTCTTCAATTTTGTCAGGCACTTTTCCCTTATGCTGACTGGTCAATATCATAGCAGTAGCAATGATGTTTTTACTTTTCGTCCTGTTATAATTTAAGCGTTTTAATATATTAAAAACATCTTCATATCTCGCCTTCGCCAGCTTATCCAGAGCATTATATTTTCTAAAAAGTCTTTCAGCAATTGGAATAGTAGTTTCATCTCTTGATTGGGCAGACATTATTGTAGCAATAAGCACCTGCCAATCAAACCCCCAGCCTTCTGCAGAAAGCCTTTTGTCATTCAAGCCATATTTATTCTCAGCTTGTTTGAAAATCTTAAGGAAATATTTTCTTTTTTGTGCGAAATTCATAATGCCTCCTTAATGCAATGCAAAAACTCTTTTATATCCTGAGGAAGTTTATCTTTCACCGCTTCATAAACTCTAATATTCTCAATTATTTCATACTGATGAACAATTAAATTTCTCATGCTTTTTGCATCTTGCAACCTTTCAGATAATTCAACATCAAAAAAACGATGCGCCACCACGGCTTGAAAGCCGTGGTTTGAAAGGCGCTCGTTTTTTGGATGCAGAAAAAACCACTGCGTTTTTTCTGAACAGAAAATCCGAAGGATTTTCTTGTGCTCGAGAATCACCACGCTCTGAAGAGCGTGGTTTTCAAGATTCTCGACATCAATAAAATGAGATTCAGCTAAAACAGCAAATGCATCAGTATCCTCCAGAGCACTTCTTAATTTGCTTTCTTTAATTAATAAAAATGCTAAATCTACTGCAGATTCAACAATCTTCTCAAAATATCTCTCACAAGCAGCTTTAGCCTTTAAATCTAATTTAAAGTCATCAAATTTAATCGGAACTATTTCTTCCAATTCATTCAGATATTTTTCAATATCTTCTATTTTCTCTAGTATTCTTTCTTTCATAAATTACCTTGCCTTCTTTATCTATTTCGTTCTTTATTTTATCTGGAAGAGTATTGTAAACCTGCAAATCCAAATCTTCATCCAATCCCCGCATTATTTCTAATCTGAATTTTATGGCTTCTTCTTTATCGATTTTATCAAACTCCACAGCCATATCTACATCTGACCTGAAAGTTCTCTGTCCTTTTACGCTTGAGCCAAATACTGTAATTCTTTTAATTTTGGAATAATGCTTGTTTTCTAATATTCTTTCTTTAACATTTTCAATAAGCTTCTTTATCCTAGTTCCCTGCTTCAATTCAAATTCATTTTCAAATTTTAATAATTCCGAAATAAAATTCAATTTACGTCTTATATTTCTTGAAAGCCTATTCTTCTCTGATTGCGTTAACCTTATCCCATTAATTTGTTTTTCAATTATTTCAATCTCGCCTTTTGTGAATATTCCTCTGGCTTGTTCTTTATTCTTCTTTAAAAAATCAATGATCTCCATTTATTATAGAATATAATAACCTTTATAAAGGTTATTATAACCCTTATTAGGGTTATTTAAATGTCAACTAACCAAACCAATTTATCATAAACTGATAATTCAATATGCTTGCGAAAGAAATCCAAACTAAATATGGAATTATAAGATATGCGGAAAGGCGATTTATCTTACAGCATACCCTTACTGCAAATATTGTACTTATAATCATAAAAATAATATCTATAAACGCAAGAAATGGATTTTGCAATGCGAAGAACAGCAAGCTCCAAAACGCATTAAGAACTAAATTCACCGCAAAAACAACTGCAACGCTCTTTCTTTCTTTTTTATTTGCTGAAGAAGTCCAGGCAAAATAAATAGAAAGCGCAATTAAGAAAAAAAGAATATTCCAAACAATTGGAAAAACATAATCTGCTGGAGTTATTCCTGGCTTCAAAGAAGAATACCATTCGCTTTTCACTACTTTCATAGTAAATGCCGAGCCCAAAGCGCCTGCGCCAAAAGATGCCAGCAATGCCAGCACAAAAGCCTTCACATTAAACCTCTTTTTCATAGATTAATAAAGAGAAGGGCGTATTTAAATTTAATTTGCTCATTTCTTCTCTTTTTTCTCTTATATTCTAAGAAATAAACTTTTTTAATTCTTTCACTTCAAGGCCTTTACCATCAGATTCTCTTTTTGAATTCTCCAGCAACCATGATAAAAATTGAGATTATGATAAGTGCTGTCGGAATCATAGTAAGATATTTTACTGGCTCAAAAAAAACTGCAATGATTAAAAAAATAGGCATTAAAATTGCCCCAATTAAAATAAACCATGAGCCAGATTTCTTTGTTTTTTCCATTAATCTTATTTTATCAATTTCATAGCCATATAGAATGTTAATAATTGCAAGGGCTATAAAAGCAATATGGCTTAATCTCAACATTCTTCTCGGCAGGGACGTATAATCTCCAACAGGAGA
The DNA here is from genome assembly GCA_038045165.1 of Nanobdellota archaeon. Taxonomy (GTDB): domain Archaea; phylum Nanobdellota; class Nanobdellia; order Pacearchaeales; family GW2011-AR1; genus VGKP01. The sequence continues at coordinate 816 of JBBSYR010000119.1, read as the reverse complement.
AGGCAGAGGACCATTAAAGGCGAACATTCCCATAAATGCGCCGACAATTAGTCCTATTAAAATCCATAGCCATCCAAAAGAAATATTTTTCTGGCCTATTTTTACTTCCATCTTGCATATCTTTCATCTTTCTTAGCATATCTGAGGAAAGAGATAAAAGTAACAATGAAAATTACATCTATTACTGCAAACCACATGAATACTGCATTGGCTAAATCAGTAAAATACCAGTAAAAAGTTAACCCAGCATAAGCTATCTTGTAGACAATTCCAAGCTTTACTAAGTCAACATTTCTATATAAATTTAAGAAAATAAAATAATATCCAACTCCCATTGCTATTACAAATGCAGCAGCCATCTGCAAATACATTGAATAATCTGGCAGAGGAATATTAAAATATGAAAATATCGGCTCATAAAGAAAAAAGAAGGCTATCCCTAATACAAAATCATATATGGCTGCAATTAAAAACAAGATTTTCCAGCAACTATCTCCTTTTTTGCCCATATTTATCCTAAATATCCCTTTCTTTTAAATCTTCCTATATTCTTCTGGAAAAGTTCCGTCTTTTGATAAATCTTTTATTCTTTTTCTAAATGCTAAGTTTATCGCGAGATTTCCTACAACACCTAAAAGGCTTCTTATTGAAGGTTTTTTAATAAACTGCCAGAACTTCCATAAAATTCTTTTCGCCATTCTACCCTTAGAATTAAATTCTTTTGACAGCCAGCTTACGCCCTGATAAAGCTCTTTAGAAGACATGGCTTTTGGCTTAATAACCACATGTCTGAAATCGTATTTTGAATAATCATTT
>JBBSYR010000118.1:0-22223 GCA_038045165.1 Nanobdellota archaeon | reverse complement strand
TCTTACCGCGGATTTCTCCGGCGGTCACAAAACCGCAAACAAAACCCGAAGGGTTTTGTGACATATTGAATAAACCCTCTTAAAATCCGAAGAACCCCCATCATAAAAATCCGCTTCCGAAATGTTTAAATACCCTCATTACTAAGTAGTTACATCAACAAATCATAAGATTTGGAAATTCAAACATGAAACATTTAACTAAAGGATTGGTTAGCAAACTGGCATTGGTAGCAGGTTTAACTCTTGGAGCTGGAACTGCACAAGAAGCAGAAGCGCAGAGTAAAAGTCCATACAATAATGATGTTTCTCTTTATTTCAAAGTTAGAGGAAATGATGGCGCAGAAACAAGAGTTTTAAGACCTGGAGAAACTTATAGCTTAGAAGTTTTGGCAAGAGCACCTGGGACAAAAACGATTTGCACACTTGATGTTGCAGTTGATGCTCCTTCGCAAGTTACAATTGTTGACCAAGTAGTTAATAATCCTAATTACGGAACAAATGATTTCTTTCAAGGTGTTTCTATGAGAAATGGATTAAATTTCGCAGCCGCAAATAATTATCAAAGGTCAATAAGTGTTATACGTTATGCTGACAGAAAAATAAATAACGGCTCAACTTCAACAAATGGAATTATTGGAGCATTTAGTTTTAATGTTAATTCAAGCATAACAAACTTAGAATCAGCTGTTTTTGATATTTGCAAGGGTGCAAAGGGTTTTGAAGGAATCTCTCAAGATGCATATTGGATTCCTGTCAAAGATACAAGACTTCCAGTAGTAATTGTTCCGAATAGTAAATTAACAGAACCTAAATTATTTATGAATTCAACTGCTAAATCAAGCACTCCACAAGACGGCGGATATCATTATGGTGGAAATTTCTATCCTGAAAAAGAAAATTTTGCCTCTCCTTTTGGATATGCTCCTGAAAAAGGATGTATTCTTCAAAGCTCTAATGATGGAAAAGAATGGACTGGTGTTCTCACAAATAATGTTATGGGTGGATTTGTTGAATTTCCTGATTGCAAGTCTTCAACAAATTCAGCTAATCTTTATAGATTAGTTATACCAAATCCTAAATAATATCAACTACTTATAGTCTGCAAATTTTTTATTCTTAATAAATTCCGAAGAGCGTTCAGAGTTTTTAAGCGCCTCGTAAGATAATGTCCTTCGAGTAACTCTAACTATAAGAGTATCTTCCCTGTCCAGGCAGTATTAGAAAAATAGAATTTATCTTCATCATATATTCTACCTCTTATCCTTGTAAAGTGCCTTGAAACTTTTTCGACCTTCAAAAGCTCTAACTCGAAATGCTTGAACGACTTCATAATATCCTCTGAGTTCATATAATTTTAAATGTTGTGGCTACACACAAAATTGCATATAACAACATTTAAATAGAATTTACTCTTCTATTATTTGGGGTGATTTAACCTCAGTGATTTCTGAGAAAGACAAAATGAGAGAAAACAAAATCAGAAAGAATAAGCTTATTGTAAACTTTACTTTTAATATCGATAATGACATAAAAAATATCTACAATACTTATAAAAATCCTACTGCATATGATTATAAATTTGTTCTTCCTGTTAAGATAAGCGAAATAATAAGTAATAAAGACTTGAAAGATTGTAAAGATAAATTGATTGAATATAATTCTAATATTTATAGTTCCAAAAATATAGTATTATTATTAAATACAATTAGAGAATATTGGAGAAGAATTGAACAAGAGTATATCAAAAGACTAGAAATTATAACTAAGAGAAAATTTGATATTAAAAAAGTAACAGCTTATGGAATCACAATTGGTCGTTGCCCGTATAATCCAAAAGATAAATCATACTCATTTCCAATATTTGGTTCGCTATTACAAATACTAAAAACATCCGGTCATGAGATATTTCATTTGCATTTTCATAAATACTTCTTTGAAAATATAAAGAGAGAAGTCGGAGAAGAGTCCGCTCATGATATAAAGGAAGCAATTACAACTGCATTATTAAATCTAGAATTCAAGGATTTGTGGTTAATGCATGACCAAGGATATGAAAAACATGCAGCTTTAATAAAATTAATCACAATTGAATGGAATAAGAATAAAAATTTTGAACTATTACTCAAAAAATGTATAGATTATACTAAACTTTTGAAAGGAGGTAATTTAAAATTACTAACTTAATACAACTTGTTGGTGCAATGAAATTGTCTGGTCCGGTTGTCCCAAGTATAGTGGCATATCGAACTGGCGTTGATAGATTATATGCAAACAGACAGACAAATGTTGAACAATATCTCAAAAACGAACATTGTCTATAAACCATATTTGTAGTGTTGTATAATTAATTTATGCGAGGTTTTATTTTATTTCTGCCGTTGGTTGAGTTATATCCCACTTATCAGCACCAACATTGCCATCTAAAATACTCATTTTTATATCTGAAGGTGTATTTTTATCAATCTTAGTTATTAAAACCGTTGCTCTTCCAAGTTTAGAGTTTGATTGCACAAGAGTCGCAATAGTATTTGCTTCATATATACTTGCCGGATTATAACTATTTTTTTCTGGGTTTGTTGCTACTCCGTTCACTATGGTCAATGTTACAGACGCTGGGGGTGATACTCCTGTTGCATAATCCCCCCCATTATTCACACACTTCACGCTTGTTGGAAGGGGAGCGCAGTCTATTAATTTGCCCTTGGAATTCTGAAATTGATAGCCAACTTTAAAACGAAGAGGGAAGTCAGTTCTAATTGAATCTTCAGTTATAACTCCCCAAAAACTATCTAAGGAATTAAGAGAGCGGGGCAAGGTTCGGGTAAAATCTTTTCCGCTTGCTGTTTCTGCAATTAGTGTTATGCTCGTTATTTTAAATTTTACATTATCTGCTCCTCTTCTTATGAGCGCAGCAACTGCGGGAAGTGTTGTTTTATCATTATAAAAGCATTTTGTGGGCGTGATGTCTATTTCATTGCAAACTGTCGTTGCTTCAATTTTGCCGCCGGTTTTTGAGATTTGATTTAATACTATGCCCCCAACAATTGCAACTGCTATAATACTGAATAGAATAATCAGAACAGTTGTAACAACATCACTCAAACCTCTTTTATTTATCATAGTGCTTTGTTTGATTATTCAAGTATTTGGATGTTTATAAGGTTTGCTTTTGCTTTTTATAGCAGTCGCTGCCTCTTTTTTGCATTATTTTTCAAGTTTTTTTCTTCGCGAAGAATGTTGGAGAATAAAACGAAGCAATAATAGAAACTTCCAAAGAGAAATTAATAATATTTTCTCGCCTTCAAATTTTTTATATAAGTTTATATCCTTCCAGCCCCATTTTTTTCATCTCTTTTGCAACTTCTATTTCTCTCAAATATCCATCTTTTAAAAGTTGATCGCATGAGGGAGAATCACTACCACAAATAATCCTTTTACCAAATAAGCCTTTGAGATATTCTAATACTTTTTGCGTGGTTAGTTTTCCTTTTAATTCGCGTGGTCTTCGGTCTTCGGAAACAAAAAAATTGTTTTCAATCATAGTTGCCAAAGGACAAATATCAATTAAAACATTTGGATATTCTGAAGCAATCTTTATATCTTTAGCAATTAAATCCCCAGAATGCGCGAATATTACTGAGCCAGTTGATTCTTTAGCGAACCACGAAATGGCTGATATTCTCTCCCCTTCTCGATATCCAGTGTGAAATAATACTGGTTTTTTTGAATCTGCAAGAAATTTCATGACCTCATAATCTGCTATTTCGCAATAAGAAAATTCCATTCCTTTACTTCTGGGATAAATTTTGAATCCTTTAAATAAGTGATAATGCGTATTGAGATAATTTAAATCGTCATACATGGGATGAACCATCATAAAAGGTAAAAATCTTTCATCTTTCTTACTATTATCTAAAATTTCTCGATTTGCTTCGGCGTAAGGATTTCTTTTTCTAACTGGCACAATCGGGCAGGGAAATATAATTGCTCCAGCTAAATTATGCCTATTTAGTCTTGCTGATAAATCTTTTGCAGTTAAATATTTTCCACTTCTAACATCCAATCCAAGATGAACATGACAATCAATCATTTTTTTTAATAATGTTGTATTCTGGAATTAATTTAATTATTTCAGGATTTTGATATATTCTCAAAAGTATGTGATTTATTATTTCTTTCCAATAATCGCACCATACATCAATTCCATAAATATCTTCATTATTTCTAAATCCGTTTGCAACACATCCTCCGCAGCATATAAATTGGAATACGCAAGACTTGCAATTATGCACGTTAGAGGTAATTCTATTTTTGAATTGAAGACGTGCTTTCGATTTTAGTATCTTTTTAAGATTATCTTGGTTTATATTTCCTATTTTCAATTTTTTTGTATATGAAAACGCCCCACAACCCCATATACTGCCATCTGATTCTATAAACAAAGAGTTAACACCCACACCGCAATTAGTTCTAAATTTTTTTGATGAACTATTCGAAGACAATAAATTCCATATTAAAATTTGAAAAGTCGATATATTCAAAGCAAGACTTTTTTTATTTCTTAATATTTTTATCCATTTATCGAATAAAATTTTTTGGTATTTTGCTAAATCACGTATATTTGGAATAATTTCTTTCTTAATCGTTCTTGTTTTTGGTTCTTCATATAATGGCAAAAATCCCACTTCGTTTATGCCCATTTTATTAAAATAATCTAATATTTCATCTAAATTTTTCATATTTACATTTGTAACTACAGTTAAACAATGGACTTCTTTTTGATATCTTTTTATTAGCTTTAACGATTTTTTTACTCTTTTAAACGTTCCAATTCCAGAAATGTCTTTCCGAGTTATATCATTTTCTAATTCTCTTCCATCTAAACTTATACCAATGTCTATACCTCTCTTTTTACATTCTTTTAATATTCTCTCGTTTAAAAGAGTTCCATTTGTTTGTATCCGTATTCTGATATTTTCTTTTCCTTTTTCTTTTAAACTATCAAACGCAGATATTATCTTTTTGAACTCCATTAATGGCTCCCCACCATGAAATTGAATGGTTATTTCAATATTATTAGCGCGAGCATATTTAGCCGCTTTCGACAATATTTCGCTAATAACCTTCTTTTTCATAATCTTGGGGTTGTTTCTAGTATATTGTCTAGTGCAATAAACACAATTTAAATTACATTTATCAGTAATGTTAACTACTATTATTTTGATTTTATCATCCCACTCTTTTAATTCAGAAATTGATTTATTAAATGCAACTCTTTTATTTTTATCGGAGAAATTCCACCTTCCACTATTTTTATTAACATTGAAATATATTTTTGGTTTTAATTCTAACGAGAGAGTCTCGTTCTTATTCATCTTAAACGCTTAATGACAAACATAGGGCATTCTAAACTCTTGACCTTCTATCGCCGTTAATGAGAATTCTAGTCTTCCAAGTTTTTTATTCACTTCTATTTTCTTATTTTTTTGATTATATTGATAATCTATTTTAATCACTCTATATTCCATATATTTTAAGTACACTTTCTAACTGATAATAGTCACTTTAATTTAACTCTAATTCTAACCTACTTTATATACGAAAGATATATAAAGTAGCGTACCCCCTAACTTAATGAGGTGATTTTACTATGGCATACATAGAAATAAAAGAAATAAAGGGGAAAAAATACAAGTACTTAAGGAGGTCAATAAGGGTTAATGGAAAAATAAAGAAAGTTAACCTTAAGTGCTTAGGTCCTGTAAATCCAATTTACAGAGTAAGAAATAAAAGGAAAACAAATGCCTCTATATTTGTTAGAGGTATTTCCCCAGAAGAAAAGGAAAAACTTTCTTTAGCATTGCACTCTACCAATGCTTTTATCAAAGATAGAGCAAAGATTATATTATTTTCTTCAGAAAAATTATCTGCCATAGCGATAGCTCTAAAAATTAATTGCGAAGCAAGAAAAGTAAGAGAAGCTATAAGAGCTTTTAATCAATTTGGATTAAAAGTTTTACAAAGAAAAAAAGCTAAAGGTGCTAAAATAACATTTTCTAAAGAAGATAGAATGGCAATACTCTTGCATTTTTCAAGAAGCCCTAGAGATTTTAAAATTCCAGTTAGTTATTGGACTCTTCCAAGATTAAGAAAACATTTGATAGAAAGTAAGGTAGTAGAGTCTATTAGCATAGAAACTCTTAGACAAATTTTGCTCAAGGCTGGAGCAAAATTAACAAAAAGCAAAAGATGGCAATACAGCCCGGATAAAAATTTTTTGAAAAAAAGAGAATAATAGAGCAATTATTGGCAAAAGCCCCAGAAAATAGCGTTGTTCTATCTTACGACGAGAAAGGACAAACTGCAATAAAGCAATATGGCGGTCAGTCTTTTTGTTTTAGGGGCTACAGCCATATTCCTTATGGACAAAAAGTAAGAGGAATATGTGATTTATTTGCAGCAAGAAATGTGCACAGCAAAAAGATGCATCATAAATTTTACGATTGGAAAAATTCTTTTATAGTAATTGATTTTCTTCAAGAACTTTTAAAGGTATATCCTGAAAAAGATATTTATATTATTTGGGATGGTTGGAGTGCTCATACTTTTGGAGCAATAAAGGCATTTCTTGATTTGACTCCAAGAATCAAGATTGCTCCACTTCCAACTAGAGCTTCTTGGTTGAATCCTATTGAAAGAGATTTTGGTTTAATACAAAGATTTGTTTTGAACAATAGTAATTTTGAAACTATGAAAGAAACGATGGAGGCGATTACAGATTATATAACAAAAGAGCTATCATCTAATTGAAAGTGTATTTAAGGCTCTCTAAAGTATATAAGCTTTTCTATATTTTTTTGAGAATCCAAATAATTCTTCTTCTTCCGGCGATATTGTTAAATTTCACTTCCTGTCGAAATTTGGTTTTATTCCCTAATTCTTTAAGAGTGGCTTTATCATGAAAATAATTAAAAACCTCTAAATTGTTTATTATGTCTGGTACCACTCGCCCATGTAATTTTATTTGTTCTTTTGCCCATTTTGATTCCCCATTTGGAAAATCGATTACTGCAAGGCCTTTCTTTTTTAATATTCTATACATCTCATTTAAAGCAGTAATTTGATCCTTCTTTTTTAGAAGGTGATTGAAACTAGACCATAAACAGATTATTTTATTAAAATTTTCAGAAGGATATGGAATTTCTCTAAAATCCCCCATTTTAAATTGAATTCTCAAATTCTTTCTTTTTGCTTCTTCTTTTGCTTCTTTTATAAGGTTTAAACTAAGGTCTACCCCCGTTATATCAAATCCTTTTTGCATAAGAGGAAAAGAAACTCTTCCGTATCCACAAGCCAAATCTAATATTTTATCGGACTTTTTTATAAACCGCAAAATAAATTTAATGGATGCATCATCTCTTTTTTTATTTGTTAAGGACATCATTCCAGATTTTCCTAGTTTAGCATATAATCTTCTCGATAATGAAGCGGATTTATCTTGAATCATGCCCTTTTATAAGACTTAATATATAAAAAGATAACTATTTTCTGCACACTTCTGCAATATAGCAAGCGCATTAAATAATCACAAAGTCGCAGGCGCTTGCTAGATAGGAAACGCTTACGAAAATATAATGCGTTTACTATACAAAGCCTCTAGGGGGAATCGAACCCCCAACCCTCAGTTTACAAAACTGATGCTCTAACCGTTGAGCTATAGAGGCATACTCAAATCTTTCAGAGATTGGAAGTTTTTAAATATTGTAGTATTCTTAAATATAGTGAAAGGCCTTTTAGTCTAGTGGCAGAACATCTCCTTCACGTGGAGAAAGTCGCGGTTCGATTCCGCGAAGGGCCATTATCAAATATCTTAAATTACCTCGTATTCAATCACAATTATTTTTATAAATCTTCTAATTTCCTTATAAATATGATTTCAGAAGCTGAATCTTTCCTTCGTGAACCAACAAAAAAGGATATTAGTGATGAATTAAAAAGAGTGCGTGGCAGGACGCCAGAACAAAAATTAATTCTCTGGGAAAATGTTATGGAGATGGTTGAAAGAAAAAAACTAAAAAGACCTTTTTGGATAAATGCCCTTAATAATTCAGAGTTCGAGTGTAATTTAGTATATGAGCGCGAATTTTGGAGTTCTATTGAAGTGCCTTATTATTTAGTTGATAAATTCTGGAATGATTTAAGAGCAGGAATTGCTCTTTGGTATCTGGAGCAAGAAAGAGGTTAAATCAATCACTTGAATTCCACAAATTAACCAATTAATAAGAACCTTTTGGTTTTCTAAACTTTTTATATAGTCGATAATGAATAAGAATTATAGCGAATTCTAGTAATTAGAGAAGATGTTAATGTTACACACTACGCTAAATTTAATCGTCGATATTTTTCTATGAAAAGTGCAGTTTTTGGCGCTTTGCTGAATTTGGGTTAATCAATAAGTTATGAAATATCCTATATCTACTTAGCTTTCTGAAGCAGTTCCGATGAAAACTTGCCCCACGCTGTCCGCACGACGATAGCTTCGGAAAGCTAAGCTCTTACTATCCTTCAGAAAGTTTAAATACCTTAATTAACAATAGTTAATTAACTATGGTTAATAAAATAGTGCACCCTCAAGAAATCACCGTCTGGTATATTCTTCCTTCAATAAGAAGAGAGATTGCTATGAATATGAAGTCGCGGGGTGTCGAGCAGAAAAAAATCGCCCTTATGCTTGGGGTCACTGAGCCGGCTGTCTCACAATACTCCAATCATAAGAGAGGTTTCGGAATACGATTTAGTGCTAAAATAAAAGAAGAAATAAAAAAATCAGTTGAAAAAATAATTGGAAAAAAAAGCACGGCTCTTACTGAAATACAAAATTTGATAAACCTCTCTGAAATGAAGGGGATTTTATGCTTGCTTCACAAAAAATCAGGAGGAATTTCAAAAGATTGTATGATATGTTCAGAATTAAAAAATTAAAAAATGAAACAAGAAATATATTTTGATAATGCGGCAACAACACCAGTTGATAAAAGAGTTCTAAATGAAATGCTGCCCTACTTTTCAGATATCTATGGCAATCCTGGAAGTTTTCATAATAAAGGAAAAAAAGCAAAAGAAGCTGTTGAAGATGCGCGCAGCCGAATTGCTAAAATTTTAAATTGTAAGTCAAAAGAAATAATCTTTACCTCTGGCGGAACAGAAAGTATCAATTTTGCCTTGAAAGGAATTGCTTTCACCAATAAAAGCAGAGGAAATCATATAATAACCTCTGAGATAGAGCATCATGCTGTATTGCATACTTGCGATTTTTTAGAGAAAAATGGGTTCCAATTAACTTATCTCAAAGTCGATAAATTTGGATTAGTAAATCCAAAAGATGTTGAATCTGCAATAACTGATAAAACTATCTTAGTTTCAATAATGTATGCTAATAATGAAATTGGCACTATTGAACCAATTGCTGAGATTGGAAAAATTTGCAGGCAAAAAAAAGTTTACTTGCATACTGATGCCTGTCAAGCTGCAGAAGCTTTGGACTTGAGCGTTTCTAATTTAAATGTTGATTTAATGACATTAAACGGCAGCAAGATTTACGGCCCGAAAGGAGTAGGAATTTTGTATCTAAAAGAAGGAATTAAAATAGAGCCATTAATTCATGGCGGCGGGCAGGAATTTGATTTAAGAAGCGGAACTGAAAATGTGCCCTTTATTATAGGATTTGCAAAAGCTCTGGAAATTAGCCAGGAAGAGCGCAAAAAAGAAAGCGAAAGATTAATAAAACTGCGGGATGCGCTTATTGATGGCCTGCTTAAAATACCTAAAACTAAACTTAACGGGCATCCCAGTTTAAGGCTTCCGAACAATATTAATGTTTCATTTTTAGATATCGAGGGAGAGGCAATGCTTCTTTACTTGAACGAAAAAGGAGTTTATGCCTCAACTGGAAGTGCCTGCGCTTCAAAAAGTTTAGAAACAAGCCATGTTTTAAGAGCAATTGGCCTGCCCTATGAGGCTTCTCACGGAAGCTTGAGGTTTAGCTTGGGAAAATACACAACGCTTGCTGAGATAAAATATCTCCTAAAAATTATGCCTAAAATTGTTGAAACTTTAAGGAAAATTTCACCTTTAAATTTGAGCATGGAGCATTACAAATGAAAAAAACAAAAAACAAAAAAATGGAATTGCATTCAGATGTGAAAGCAACAGTTGATTCGCAGAAATGGTTTTATACGGACATTGTCAAAGAGCACTTTTTCAAGCCGAAGAATTTTATTGACGGAAAAACCGCTGAAAAATATAAAGCTGATGGAGTTGGCTTAGTCGGCAGTCCGGCATGTATTGGAAAAGAGACTTTAATTCATACTGACTCAAGCTTAATGCCTATAAGTGAATTATCTTCACAAAATAAAGTGCTTAGCCACGATAATGAATTTAATTCAATTACTAAATTTTATAATCCTGAATATCTTGGAGATTTAGTTGTAATAAAAAATCAGCTCGGAGAAGTCAGCTTAACTTCAGACCATTTGGTTTATGCAATGCAAATTCCTAAGAATTCCACTTTTGCGCGTAATGATTATAAAAGGAAAATCCCAGCCTCTTGGGTGCATGCAGGAGATTTGGAAAAAGGAGATATCTGTTTATATCCCATTCCTAAAAAAATAGAAAATATTAAAATTCTAAATATCCCAATAAATAAAGCCAAATATGATTTTAAAAGCAAAGAGATTCCAGCTAAAATTGAAATTAGCGGCGATCTTTTAAGGCTATTCGGCTATTTTCTTGCAGAAGGATGGGCCAGAGAAAAAAGAGCAGAAGTGCAATTCTGCTTTGGCATAAAAGAGATGCATTTGGCAAAAGATGTTGAAAGAATCGTGAAGGATATTTTCAGCTTAGATTCAAAAATTAAAGTAACTGAAAAAAATCATAAAATAGTAGTCTCTATATACAATATTCATCTTAGTAATTATTTCGGAAGCTTATTTGGAAAAAGAGCGCATAATAAAACAATTCCAGATTCTTTTATGTCTTTATCTCCAAATTTACAGGCAGAATTAATATATGGGCTATGGAAAGGAGATGGATATATAAGTTTTAATTCAAAAAAACCGAGGGCTGAATTTGTAACTGTTTCTAAAATTTTAGCTCAGCAATTAAAAATTCTTCTTTTAAGGCAGAAAATCCAGCATTCTATTTATTTTGAAAAATCGAAAGAGATTAGAGGAGTAAATCACCGAGATTGCTATAGAATCCATATTGGTGAATATGGTGCTTTGAAAAATATGGCGAAATTGATGCGGGTAGACTTTTCTTATCCAGACGTATCTAGAATTTCTAAGCATTCTTGGTTTGATGATAATTATTTCTACGCCCCAATTAAGCGTGTTGAAAAAAAGTTTTTCGAAGGAAGATTATCTAATCTTGAGGTAGACAAAGCCCATTCTTATGTCAGTAATGCATTTACACTTCATAATTGCGGAGATATGATGAAGGTTTGGATTAAAATTAATAGAAAAAAAGATAGGATAAAAGAAATGAAATGGTCTACTTTTGGCTGTGCAAGCGCAATTGCTGCAACGTCAATGCTGTCTGTTATGGTTTCAGAAAAAGGCGGAATGAAAATTAATGATGCTTTAAAAATAAAGCCGCAGGATATTGTTAAAAGATTGGGAGATTTGCCGCAAAGAAAATTTCATTGCTCTGTTTTGGGAGATAAAGCATTAAGAGCGGCGCTAAATGATTATTTTCGCAGGACAAATCAAATTAGCCGAATTGTTGTTGAAGGCGCAAGAGTTGTAGACAAAGATGTGGGTATAACTGATAAAGATATTGAGGAAGCGGTTCTGGAAGGCGCAGATACATTAGAAAAAATTCAGCATAAGCTAAAGGTTGGAGTCAGCAATAAAGCCTGCATTCCAGAAGTTGAGCAGTTAATTAAATTTTATAAGGAGAAATATTTCGGATGACTAAAGTATATTATCGAGTAGCCGATACCCCAGGCTGTGGATGTGATCCAACTTGCAAGCAAACTCGTGTAAATGCGTTGTATGGGGATGTTTTACGTGCAGGTTATCACTTAGGAACACATGTTTCTTTAGAAGATACTAAAGAAGAAGTGCAAAGGCATTTAGATGAAGGACGCGATGTCATAGTTGGGCTTACACCTGTTTTATGCGAAAACCTTGGCGATGTTAAAATGAGAGTTATATTTTTAAGAGAAAAAAATCCTGAAAATACAGCTCCTGAATCCTTCAGAGACACTTAATTTTCTCAGAGTAAAAAGACTTAAATACACTCAAGGCACTCTAAGTTTTAAATTTGGCCCCATAGGCTAATGGCAGACCGGGTCTTTGACGTGGACCATGCCCAAGTTCGATCCTTGGTGGGGCCATTCGAATAATTTATATACTTCCCTGAGCATTAATACTCATAAAATTAGATGAAAAAAAAGGTGTTTATTCTGATAGCAGCACTGGGCTATTTAGCCATTTGCTTATCTCTTACAAGCAGCGCTTCTTTTAATGTAACAATGACAGTTGAAACAAACATTCTCGCAGAGCCGCAGCAAGCGCAAATTATGAGAGTATCTATTCCAGATTATATTTTTCTAGGCAATATTACAAAAGGCCAGGAAACTGACAAAGTAAGAATTAACGTTAACAATACAGGAACAATAAATGTTACACTTACACCTATTCTTGTCGATTCTTCTAACCAATTTTTTAGAAACATCTATTTTACAAGAAGAGTAGCAGAACCTTACAAAAAAATCGGAAATTTTAGCTTTGCTCTTCCAGCTCATTCGCCTTCAGGAGGAGTTGAAGAAGACTATTTTTATATGAAACTTGACCTAAGAAATTTTACTGGTAATATCCCACAGAATCTTTTAAATCAAAAAGCAGATGTTAAATTTATGGTTGTTTCACAATAAAATATCTATTTCTCTTTTTGTATTTCTGCTAATTGTAAAAATTTCTTCAGCAGTTGAGTTTGGAATCTCACCCCCAGAACTAATATTTGAAGCAAATGCGCAGGAAGAAACATGCGAGAATCTTACATTTTTCTCTTCTTATGAAAACCTTTCTTTAATTCTAAGCGATAAATGGGCTCCAAAAGGCAAACAAACCAAAAATCCGCTAGATTATATTAGTAATTCTTCAGACCTGAAAATCTCCATTAGTTATCCAAAAGCAATTACTGCGCAAAAAGAAAATCTAATTCCGATTTGTATTAGTGCTGAACGCAAAGGAATATTCCGGGGAATGCTTATTCTTGAGGCAGAGCAAAGCCTTATGTTAGCTGCTTGGATTCACTTTAATGCCACATCTGACAATATAAGCCTTGAAAATTTATTCTCTCCTTTAACTGGATTTGTCTCAAAAGATTCTTTTCAGGTATCTAATCATAAATGGCTTATTTTAGAATCCTTTTTCCTGCTTCTTGTCTTGGTTTGCCTCGCATTGATTTTAATGAAACGCCGAAAAGAAGCTTTTTCACTTACTAACTAACTTATTAACTAACTTATTTAATAAGAAAGGTTTTTATATGCCAAAAACTAAAGTTTAGAAGGGAAAAAAGATGAAAAAATATCTGCTGCTTATAGAAGATGAAAAGATGTGGGAAAAGTTTAAAGAAGCAATAAAAGAAGATATTAATAGTGCAATTATGAATCTAATTAAGCAAAAAGTGCAAAAAGGAGGCAAAGCTCAGGAAAAATGACAAGATTAAACAAAAGAGGGCAGTTGGCTATTTTTATTATAATCGCAATCATAATTATTGCTGGAGCTTTGATTTTTGTTTTCCAAGATAGAGTCCTGCCTCCTGAAAAGTCTTCTGAATTCAGTATTATATATGAGCAATATGATTCCTGCATTGAAAGCGAAGCCAGCGCAGCGCTAAGCTTGGCTGGAAGCCAAGGAGGAAGAATTGATACTGGAATATTTGTGCCGGGGAGCGATTACGCTCCTTTTTCATCACATCTGAACTTTCTCGGTTTTGCAGTGCCATATTGGTATTATATCTCTGGAAACGGCGTTATTAAAGAACAAGTGCCCACAAAAGCGCAGATTGAAAAAGAAGTTGCAGACTCTGTTGCGGCAGGAATAAAAAACTGCAATTTTGAGAATTTATATGCACAGGGATATTCAATTAAATTTGGAGAGCCAAACGTCAAAATAAAAATTGAAGACGCTAAAGTAAGTGCTGATGTAACTGCTGATATTTTAGCATCAAAGGGGGAGAATTCCGCCAAGAAAGCAAGCCACCATGTTGAAATTCCAAGCAAGTTTGGCAAATTTTATTCTGCTGCTTTAAAAATTTATGATAAAGAAAAAAATGAAGTTTTTCTTGAAAAATATGCTGAAGATATTTTGAGATTATATGCTCCTGTTGATGGAGTTGAGATATCATGTGCTCCAAAAATCTGGAAATCAAGAGAAACTGCTGATACCATAAAGTCAGGATTAGAAGCAAATATTGCCCACTTAAAAACATCAGGCAATGATTACACTCTTGCTAAAGAAGAGAATAGATATTTTGTTATCAATGAAAATCTTGGAGAAAATGTTAATTTTGTCTATTCAAAAGAATGGCCGACAAAAATAGAAATCTTTGGCTCTGACGGCGAATTGCTCATTGCACAGCCAATAGGAAATCAGGAAGGCATGGGCATTTTAGGATTTTGCTATGCACCTTATCATTTTGTTTATGACATAGGCTTTCCAGTAATGGTTCAGATTTACGATGAAAACGAGATATTCCAATTTCCAATTGCTGTGATAATTGATAAGAACTTGCCAAGGAAAGCGATGCTTTCTGAAATTAATCCAGAAGAAAGCATAGACCTTTGCGAATATAAAACGCAGGACTTGGAAGTTAATATTTATAATACTAATTTTGAAAAAATAGATGCCAATATCAGCTACTCCTGCTTTAACCAAGAGTGCAAACTCGGAAATTCCAAGGAAGGGGTTTTCTTTGGTAAAGCTCCTGCTTGCGTTAATGGATATCTGAAATTAAGCTCTTCGGGATATGCTGATAAGAGAATTATTTTCTCAAGCAATAAAGAAAACAAAGCTGAAGTTATAATGGATGAAGAAGTGAATGTTGAACTTGAATTAGAAGTTAGCGGCAAACCTCTGGCTGGAAATGCAATTGTTTCTTTTGGCGGAGAGAGAAGCATCAGCACTTCTCTGCCTGAAAATCCAAAAATAAAAATTTCAGAAGGCAGTTATAACATAAGTGTTTATGTTTATGGAAATTCCAGCATAACTATTCCAGCAAGCACGAAGAGGCAGTGCACTCAAGTTGCAAGCTCCGGAGTATCTGGGCTTTTAGGAGGAACAAAAGAGCAGTGTTTTGACATAAACTTGCCAGAAACCAAAATAGATTCTGCAATTATTGGCGGAGGCAGTTCGGAAATCTACTTGATTGCAAATGATTTGAAAAAAGGCAAATTAATCCTGAAAGTTGATGCTTTCTCCGCTCCAGACAGCCTGGAAAAACTGCAATTAAATTATGAAGCTCTCGAGGAAGCAGGAGTTGTTGTGGAAGCAAAATGAGAGATATAATCAAATCTTCCTTCGTGTTAATTGTTTTATTAATAAGCATAAATTTTGCAATTGCAGTTGAACCTTTTATGACTAGCACCAGTTATGTTAATCCTTCTGTGAATATGCCCAGTTTTGAAAGCTATTATTCAGGAGGGAAGTATGTTGGTTTTGATACTATCTGGCCAAATCTAAATGACAGACCTGAAACTTGCGAGGCCAGGCAAGATTTATTATTAAAAATTCCAAACGCTGGCTGTCAGCCAGCAGTAGTAAGGAGCGACCTTCTTGCTGAGCAAAATGTCCCTGTCTTCTGCCAAATTGAAGCAATAAAAATAAATCCCTTAGTAGATATAAGCAAGATAGACACGCTTACTTTTGATGCTAAAAAGCCAAATGAAGTTGCAGGGGTTGGATTTCATCCTGCAAAAGTTGCATTAAGAACAAAAGATGTTCTGCTTGGCAGCCCAGTCACAAGTAATATTGGCTATGTTGTAGTTATTCTAAAGAAAAATGAGATTGAATCTTCTCTTCCTAATTTTGTCAATGTCAATTTAACAGCAAGAGTCCAGTATGAAACTGAAAATTCTTTAGGTGTTGGAAGAGCGGAGTTTATCATGTCTCCCCAGGACGATGAAACTTGGGAGAAAGAAAAAGACAAGCAGAGTTTTTGGAACGGAAGATATCATTTGAGGCTAGTCAGAGCAGAGCCAGACTACGCTGATTTAAATGTTTATTACGGAGACAGAATGGTTTCTAATTTAAGAGTTCAGAAAGGAAAAATTTCAAATCCAATTTATATGCCTGGAGGTTATTGCAGAGTGGGTATCCGAGCAGAATATAGTGGATTTATTTCAGCTGAGAAAAAAGCACGCATTGAAGTTGGAAGCGGAGATTCTGTTGATGTAGTAGATGTCTACAAAGGAAGCACATTCCTTAATGGTAAATGCAGAGTTGAAGCAATTAATATCAATAACAAAACAGCTATTGAAACTGGAAATCTCAGCATTAGATGCGGTCCCGAACAGGTAATTTTGAGCTTGAGTATAAAGTTCGCATCATTTCAGGATAAAGCTCCTAAATTTGATGACAAGAATAATGTTACTTATATTGAATTTTCAAAAGATGAAATTCTTGGAGTTGATGATAATAGCCAATTAGTCTCTCCGGACAAAACAAACTGGAAAATCGTTGATTTATCTGCAATTGCAGATGCTAAAAATAAAATAGAGCTCGAAACACTTCAAAAAGAACTTGTTAAATACAAAGAATTAATTTCTAAAAAAGAAGTTAAAAGCGAAACACCAAGTTTAACAGATAAAGACAAGGCGTTTGAAAACGCAATCACTGCTTATGAAAAAGTCGCAGATGATTATTCTTATGAAAGGGAAAAAGATTTTAATGGCTCTGTTTATTACGGCGAAGAAGCTTTAAGAGAAGCAATTGCTCTTGCAAGAACTGCAGGCAAAGAAGATGTTCAAGCAAGATTAATAAATAAATTCATAGATATTTATCCTAATGCTGGCGGATTAGATTCCTTAAAAAATGAATTAAACAAAATAGCTATCTTAGATAATTCCAAATCAGGCAAGTCTGTTTATTTGGACAATCAATATAGAACGCTAAGGCTTGTTAGTCTCAAGGTTCCAGAAAAACGCTCAAGCGCAAATTTAATCATTGAAAACAAGCCAATGCAGCTCTCTCTTGAAGAAAGAAAAGATATTCCTTATCTTGGAAGTGCAAGAAATTCAAATATCTCAATTAGATTAACAAGCATAAGTATTGATAAGGTATCTATAACACCTTACTGCCCTAATGCTATGGGAGTTGCTCAAAGCCAGGCTTCTGTTGAGCTTAAAATAGGAGATTCAGCTGGAAAAATGATTTGCAATGGAATCCTAGTTAAATTAGATAATATTGATTTGCAGAAAATCGCACAGGTAAAATTAACTCCTTTAACTCATGGAAGTGGCAGCATAGTTAATCTAAGCGTTAATATAGGCATAGAAAAAAGAGCAATTCAATTATCTCCTGAAAAAACAAAAGAAAAAATTGATAATCTAAATCAGAGCATAAAAAAATGGGAGAGCATTGTAGACGGGCTTGGAAAAGTTGTTTCAGGATTGAAAGCTGCTTGCTTGGCAACAAGTGTTGTTCTGACTGCTAAGAATTTTATAAACGGAATTAGTGGAGAATCAATCGCAAGGCAAAAAGTAATGCGTGGAGATAATGGGTGGACAAGCAGATGCAGAGTTTTTGTTGAGCACAAAGATTATCCTACTCTCGATGCCTGCTATCTGGCCAAATCTAAAGAAATAAGCCAAGATGTTAAAGCATATACAGAAGCAATTAACAAAGTAAATGCAGATATAAAAGCAACTGAAGAATTAAATAAAATGAATCCTGGATTTTTAGGAGAAAAATCAGTCAATCGGGATACTTCTGTAAATAAATATCTAACTGAAAACATAGTGCGCAATTATGGCGAGGAAGATATTATAATTGGAGGAAAAACTAAAAAAATCAAAGAAATTTTTAACAATTCTAATGGTTATCAAGATGGAGAATATAGCTATGAACAGCTAAGAGAGATAGAGCTGAATCTTATTGTGAAAAAGCAGGGCTCAGCAGATTCATCAAAAAATGCTGATAATGAATTGAGAAAAATCGGAGAGAGAATTACAGCTGTTCAGCAGGAAATTAGCGAGACTAAGCAGAAAGAAGGCTTAAAAAGTATTGGTGGAGTGCCAATAGTAATTAAAGCAAAAGGCGCTCAAGAAATGGGGGGAGATGTTTTTGCAACAAGCAAGCTTAAACCAAAAGTTGCAGATGCACTTAAAGTTGGAAATACACCTATAAATAATGCAGTTTTCATAGATGTTGGAACTGACAATGGAAATATTAAGTCTGGCATTTATGCAGTTGGATTAGAAAAAGATTTGAATGGAAATTATGATATTAGAAGTGTTGCTAAAGTAAATAACACTGGTGATTTAGCTTCAGAAAGTCCAATAAACAAAGAAGATTTTACAAAGGAGCTGTCAATTGGAAAAATAATTCCGCAAAAGCAGCTTGTCTACCATAATTATTATCTTAATCCGCAGCTGAAATATTTTGAATCAGGGCAGTATGCGAAAATGCCTGCTGTAGTGCCTTTTGACTTGCAAAATGGATGGTATGCAGCAACAAAACAGACATTGCCTGTTTTTGGTGCAGGCTCTACGCAAGGAGCTTTTGAATCTTCGGGAAGAGTCTCAAGTTTCTGGCTTTGCAATGTCGGAGTAAATAAAATTGAGCAGTTTGAAGAAGGGCTTGGAGATGATGTCTGCGAGCAGATAAATACCTATACAGGACAAACACTAACTTTTCCAGGAATTAATAATGCTCAAGAAGTTGCCCGTCTTGTAAAAAGAGCACAAGATGCTTTGAAATCAGCTGCTGAACAATATGGGCAAAAACCTGTGAAAATAGAAGGGCAGGATATTATCAATGTAAAAACTGCCATGAATACTCCCTCAATGCAATGCCAGGATTTTATGACTCCTAAAGATTGCCATATCCTTTTCAATGTCTGTGACCCTGTAATCTGCCCTCCAACCAGATGCAATTTCGGCGGAAGTTATCAAGTTGCTGATGTAATTCAATCTGGAATAATTGGAAGCAGTTTGCTTTGCCTGCCTAATGCGCGGGAAGGAATTTATGTCCCTGTTTGTTTATCCGGCATTCACGCTGGTCTTGATAATTATGTCAGCATATTAAAAAGCCATAGAGACTGCCTGCAAGAAAGCCTCGCTACAGGCAAGAGTGTAGGCATTTGCGACCAAGTTTATTCTATTTATATGTGTGAGTTTTTCTGGAAGCAAGCTGCTCCTCTCGCGAATGTTTTGCTGCCAAAAATAGTTGAAATAGCTTATGGAAAAAGCGTCGCACGCGGTGGAGGAGAGTATCTTACTGTTCAAGGTGCATGGCAAAGTATGCAAAAGTCAATAGATTATTTTAAAAGTGTTTATGCTGTTAATGCATTTAAGGCATTTCAGATAAGATCTATTGAGGAAGCTGGAACTCCATTTTGCAAAGCATTTATTTCTGCAAAAGCTCCAACAGCATTCAAGAGCTTGATAGAGCCTGACAGCCCGCCGCAGTACAGTGCATGGTTTAGCTCAGCAAAATTCACTGATGCAACTCTTCCTCCAACTGACAGTTATAAGGTATTTTATCATATTTATGCGGGAAAAGACTCTGGTGTCAGTTATAGAGTTTATTTAAAAGACCCTCCAATGTCCTCATATTATTCTTCTGTTTCTGAATGGTATGTTGCCAGCAGATTTATTCCAAGAGGAGAATATGCGACAGAAACAAAAGATTTCACAGCGCCTTCTGGATATAAACAACTTTGCATTTCTGTAAATGGAGAAGAAGAATGCGGATTCAAGCAGGTTTCATCAAGTTTTGCTGTTAATTATGTCAGAGATGTATATGTCTCTGATGAAATGACGAGAACAGATATTAGCTCTGAAAAAACATGTATCAGCGGAGGAACTAATGTAAAAAGTCTGCTTGCAAACACTAATCCGCAATCATCTGTTGAAGAGGCAGCATTTCCTCAAGATTATAATAGAGGAATTGTTAGAATTTGCTCCACTCTAAATCCTGGAAGCTCGACAGACTCTTTAAGATTTATTGAAGTTGGCTATTGCGATAACCCTAAAGTAAAGTGCTGGCTTGACAAAAAGAGCGTTGATAATGCGCTCACTAGAAATAATCTCGGAGTTAGAAACGAAACTTTACAGAAACTTGAAACACAGCAAATTGAAATATTAAAAGATTCAGGAGCAATAGAAGACCCTGCAAGAATAAGCAATAATATACTTCCTGATTTCAAGAAAAGACTTAGTGCTCTTGACTTAAGCAATCCTTCTGTTTTCAGCCAGTCAGCAATAAAATTAATAGAAGATATTGAAACTATTGCTCCTAAACTTTTTTTGAATGTTCAAAAGGCAGAAATCTTTTTAATTAAAGCGAGAGTGTTAGGCAAGATTTTTGAGATGTATAAATTCAGTGATAAAACTCCTGCGCCTTCTCCTCCCTCTATGAACGCTCTAAATCCTTCAGCCCCTAGTGCAGATGCAAGCGCAAGCGCACAACCGGAAGCAAAGAAAAATGAATTCAGTTTAGACACTCAAAAATTTTATTCTATCAGTGCGATTCATAAAATTCTGTTTAATGGCGATGAAACAGGAGTTTCCCTTAATGGAGGAGCGGTGTATTATAAAGATCTTGAAGGTTCAACAAAGGTAGGAGAAGTACAAAAAAGCGATAACTTATTAGGAAATTATCAAATAGTTTTATATCCGATTGGCAAAGAAAAACTTTCTCAAGAATATTCTGATGGAATAAATAATGCATTTATCAGCTCCTCTGCACGCTCCAGCGAAGGAAATTTGCTTTTAGTGAGAGAAGAAAATAATGAACCAAATATTAAAAATGACGGCTCAGGCATAGAAATTAAAGACGAACAGCCAGACTGATTATAATTTATATGCCAAGAATTAGATTTTCTAAAACTTGTTACTTTAGTGGTGAGATACAGAAAATCTAATTCTTGAGCATGCTCAAGACATCAGGAATTCCATGAAAGAATTCCTGAACGAACACGCTCCGGAATTTATTCCGGAGTTCTTGACAAGTTAGGTTGATAACGAATGCAAAAGACTAAAATTCAAGCTTATTTTTGATTAACAAAGGCAAGGATTTCTTCCTTGAATTTCGTAAAATCGCTGAGTTTGGAGAGATTTTCAAAAGCAAGCTCGTCGTTGACATCCCCATATTTGTGGACTAGGATATTTCTAAAACCCTTCATATTTTTCAAAGTGTTTTTCACGTTTTTAGAAATAACTTTTTTGTTCTGCAATTTTTCAAATATAACATCTTCATCTGATGGAATTCCTAACTTTAAGTTTGAAAATAGGATATTACAGACATCTATAACTGTTTCAATTGAAATTTGCAATATTCTTTCGCATGAACGCTTTTTTTCTATTGAACTTTTATATTCTTCATATTCAGAAGGCTTTATTTCATCTAATTCATCAAGATACCTATTGAGCTCATCAACTTTTGATAATATTTTTTCTTTGTCTATCATTTTACTGAACTCAAATAAAAAGTGTATGCTTTTTCATATAAATTATACTCTTTTATTGTGGAAAAAGCGATATTATAAAGAGCATCTTCATCTTTACATAATAATATCTTTCCTTCTTTTAAAATTCTTTTTCGAATATAAAGAGGCAATTGCTGAAATATCTGAATGTCAATTTTATTACTAACTAAAGAAACATAAGAGAGCCTTTTTTTTGACATCTCCAAATTTGTGAATTTTTTATTTAAAACAAGGCATATATCAATATCTCTGTTCGATTCATTTCTTGCGAGTGAACCAAATAGAAGCACAGCTATAATATCATTGTCTGCTTTTATTTTTTCCATCAGTTTAATACTAAGAAAATTTTCAATTTTCGAGGTGCTCAAGAATCTTCGATTCTTGACATTTGACAAAGATTTTATGTTCATAAAATCAGAATGTGTTGTTTGCTTTTATAGTTTTGCTTTTAATGTACCTGGTAACAGGTATTAATTGAATTCTAAGAATTAACTTTTTACTTCTAA
>JBBSYR010000117.1:5142-8902 GCA_038045165.1 Nanobdellota archaeon | reverse complement strand
CTGTTTTAATGAATGAAAATTTTAGAATTTTTGAGGGTAAACTGTATAAACCTATAAGAAGCAGCCATGAATATTGCACCAATTTAGAATTTTTAGGAAATCAAATTCACCAAGCAAATTTTTTTGGGAATAATGCAGTATATGAATATGTATTAAGAGCTTTAGAATTTGCTTCTGGAAATGTGCCTTTGTTATTACTTAGCGTGCCAGACCTTCTTGCAATTAGAACGAGAGCAATAAATGGATTCTCTCTTCTCTCATTAATAAGAGCAGAAATAAGCCACGCTCATTTTTCACAGCATTATGACCCTTACGATGAAGTAGTAGATAGTGATAGATTATTAGCAGGTTTAGAGGGATTAAGAGTAAATGGGGCAGATTTAATTTTAACATTAGCATCTATAGGCGATGTTTCATTAGGAGATAAAAGAATATTGAAAAAAATGTGCTTGCGCTGATTATCGCACATCAAGACATTTAATCTTAGCATCCATAATTAATGAGAGTGCGCATTTGGTTTTAGTGAAAGCGCAGATAACACAGCATTGCGTAATAGGTGTTAATGTGCGCTGCCCGCACTTATCGCAGTCAAAATACTGGGGGCTGGCATCTAAAGGCACGTTTCTTCTGCTGATAGCTGCACAATGCAGGCATTTTATTTTAGCAGTTTTTGGAATCCTGATGAAAGTTTTTTTGCGCCCCATTTAAAGCTAACAAATTAAGTGTTTATAAAAACTTTTCTTTGCTTTCTATAATCTTTTGTAGTTTTGCCATAGATAGCAATGAGGGAGCACAATAAAGAATAAAATAAATAAGGCTTGTGGTTTTAGAATCCTTATAGGAAAAATAATAATTGGTTTTATCTTTCAATGCCTGCGTTCTTAATACTGGTCGCTTTAGCATACCTTCTATTAGGTTTCGGGGTGAGAAGATGTGATTCTAGATGAGCCAAAATTTTAGATGTTTCCTTAAATATGGGAGCGCTATGCTCATCCTCATGCAAAAGTTGATGATATTCGGTCAAAGACAAAAGAGGAGCGAAATAATCCAAAAAAGCACTAATCTCCCTATGAGCATAGTGAAGTATTCTTCTTGCCTCTTCCCTTTCTTTTTGACTTACGCTATGCAATGGAGCAACAGCTAATCTTGTGCCATGCATCAGAAATTCGTGAGGTTCATACGATGTATCTAATTTTGCCATGTTATTGAGATAATAGGAATAAATAACTCCCTTTTTAAACTTAAGGTATCCATCATCTTTAAATAATCCTCATTTTTTAAATAAGAGCATTAGAACATTAGTTCTAACAAGCGACCATAGTATATCGGTTAGTACGTCTCGTTGCCAACGAGGAGAGTCGGGTTCAATTCCCGATGGTCGCATTTAGCATTGAGCTGGCGAAAACGCATCGGGAATTTTCAATTACTTGAGCGAATACTTCGCGAAAGTCACCGGGAAGCTTGCTTCACGAGTGCCCGAGGTCGCATTTATTCTAAAATCTTAGCCAGCCTTCCTCTGCCTTTTTCAAGCAATCTCCTCTCTCTTCTAAACATCGCTTCATCCATATACATAAGCCTATCGTCATAAATATCTCTATACAACTGCATTAAAGGAGTTTTAACTATAGGTTTTCCATTTGGTTTTGCCCAGTCCTCTAAAGGAGAATGTCCAGTTTCTGCTCGTTCATATAAAAGAGTTCTAACCTTTGCAGATCTAACTTCTAATCTAACTGTGTAAGTAATTGATTCGAAAGTTACCTTGTCTACAATCAGCTTCAAATCAAATTTAATTCTACTAATTTCAGTAGAAAAAAATTGACCTGCAGATTCCCAATTTTCAGGTTTCACTTTTCTAAGTCTATTGCAATAAGTATCTACATCTTCTACTTTCTTCGTCATAAAAATATAATTATTTATAAGAATATAAAGATTTATGTTTTATAGCATAATGATTGTATATATAGTCAACGACAAAATAGAGAAATTTTAAGGTCATTGACTATATTTAAACGTGGCGCAATCAACGGAATTGACTATAATTCTGCTGAAAAATCAGTCCATTCCCTCATAAGGATTTTGTGGCATTTTTGGCCCGCCAGAGCTCCTGCTTATAAGAACGTCATCAATTCTAAGAATCATCTGCGCAACTTCAGAAGCAGAGCTTATTGCCTGAGTCTTGACTTTCAAAGGCTCAAGGATTCCTGCTGCAAAAGTATCTTCAATTTTATCATTGAATAAATTAATCCCATAGTTCACTAAGCCTTCTTCATGCCTTCTTTTCAGTTCAGTTATTATTTCAATAGGGTCAGCGCCCGCATTTTCAGCAAGAGCTTCAGGTATAGATTCCAAAGAATTTGCAAATTCTTCTATTGCTAATTGCTCTCTTCCTGAAAAAGTTTTAGCAAATGCTTTTAATCTTTTTGACAGCTCAATTTCAACAGCGCCGCCTCCTGCAACAACTTTTCCGCTCTTTACAGCAGACACGACATCTCCCAAGCCATCTTTAACCGCTCTTTCTATTTCATCAATGACATGGCTTGTGTTGCCTTTAACAACAATAGTAACTGCGCGCGGATTTCCGCACCCCCTAATGTAAGTCAAAGAATCTTCTCCTTTCTTTATTTCCTCAACAACATGTGCTTTTCCAAATTGGTTAGCATTAATATCTTTTAGATTAGAGATAATCTTTCCGGAAGTCGCTTTTGCAATCTGTTCTAAATCAGACTTAGCAACTCTTCGAACTGCAAAAATTCCTGCCTTTGCCAGATAATACTGGGCCACGTCATCAATTCCTTTTTGGCAGAAAATAACATTAGCACCTGAAGAAATTATTTTGTCAGTCATATTTTTTAGATATCTTTCTTCTGAAGCAATAAAACTCTCTAATTGTTCAGGGGTTGAAACTGAAATTTTAGCTTCTGTTTCAGGATTTTTCAATTCAAGTGAGAAATCCACTAAAAGAATTCTAGCTCCTTCAATCTTAGAAGGCATGTCTGCATTTGCTCTTTCTTTGTCAATTACAATTCCTTGAATAATCTCGCTCTCGTTAGTACTTTCGCCCTTTAATTTCTGAATTTTTATATCACCCAAATCAATACTTTTTCCAACAGCAACCTGGTTAACTGCCAGTACAATTAAATCAGACAATTTTTCTTTATTTCCTTCAGCTCCTTTTCCAGTCATAGCAGTCATAGCTATCTGTTTTAATACGGTACTATTTTGAACAGGAATTGCAATATCATTTAGAACTGAAATCGCTTTTTCAGTAGCAAGCCTGTATCCTTTAACTATTACAGTAGGATGTATCTTTCTATCAAGTAGTTTTTCAGCTTTCTCCAGAAACTTGCCTGCAAGCAAAGCAACAGTTGTTGTGCCATCTCCGACCTCTGCCTCTTGGGTTTTAGCAATTTCAACCATCATTTTAGCAGCAGGATGATCAATTTCCATTTCCTCAAGAATTGTGACTCCATCATTGGTGACAATAATATTCCCGCTGGAATCAACAAGCATTTTATCCATTCCTTTTGGTCCAAGAGTTGTTTTTATAATATCTGCAACTACTTTCGCCGCCATGATATTATTCCTCTGCGCGTCTCGCCCCATTGTTCTAGAAACATTCTCAGGCAGAATATACACGCGCTGCTTATCTTCATCCATGTTTAAAGCGGGAATAAACTATTTTTAAAATTATGTGTGCTGAAGTTTAAGATGAAAATACCTGCAATTTTGAAAGTTTAGCAAACTTGTAAACTATTATTTC
>JBBSYR010000117.1:0-5042 GCA_038045165.1 Nanobdellota archaeon | reverse complement strand
TACCAGTTTCCGTCTTTTTTTTCTTCCTCTTTTTCGTCTTCGTCATCTAAAGAGTCAAAGTCCGCTTCAGCGTCTTCATCTTCATCTTCCACGAAGTCATCTTCTTCCTCTTCTTTTTTGCTTTTCATTTTTTTATAGATATTTAGTTATTTCTCATATAGACAATATCTATTTAAATGTTTTCTTGGCCTTTTTTTGAATTAAGAAAATATACAAATAAACACAATTAAATTTATATACGCTTTGCATCTTTAAAATGTATAGCCGTAGTAAGTCTTATTAGAATAATTAAAGATGCCTAAACTCTAGCCCAAGCATTTGATAAGTTAAAAGGCATGGAAATAATGGTTGAGCCTGAACTTAGTTCTAGCTATACTCCTTTAGATGTTAGAGAAGAATTTGTTATCCTTGAAGATAATAGGAGTGATAGAAGGCAGTTTTTGCATCCTTATGGAACAAGTCTCGGCTATTATGTTTATAATGAAAATCCAAGAAATAAAAAGTAATCTTGTTTTTGCTATTTATTTTCTGACTGATTGGGATAGTATGCGATTGATTTGCAGCAGAAATAAGAGGAAGCTGAATTATGCATTATTTTAGAAAATTAAAATTATTCTTCAGTTTCTAAATAGGATTCTCTTTTTTCAGGATAAAAGAAAACTTGAACTTTTCAGCCATTAAGAAATCTATTCCCAATCTTGAATTGAGAGGGAAATAATTTTTACCCTTTATATTTACTTTTCTAAAAATAAAGGGTAAGTATCTGTGCTGGAAAATTTAAAAGAAAAAATCTTTTCCAAAGCGCATCAATTTTGCTAAACTTATAGTTAATTCTTCTTATAAAAAAATTATTTATTTAGCGTTAGTCCTCGCCTTATAAAATACTTCTCCAATCTTTAATGCTCTGCTTAGAGATATGTTTTCAATCAATTCTCTAAATTTTGCCCCAGAAACAAATGTCCCATCTGCTAAATTTTGATATCTTCCTGCGCCTGAGCAATATCCTATTCTGCCCCCGCTAATCGTTCTTACAAATTCATCAGAGTTATTATCTCTTGCACCCATATAAATTTGTAGAGATTATGCTTTTTAAATTATATGGTGATAAATAATAATATCGATTCACTTGAAAAATAAATCCCCCCACCAAGAATCGAACTTGGGATCTTCCGGGTTCTATCGAACAATCTATTCTTGTGAATAAATTCTTCTCACGCTTCATTCATAATCCCATTGCGGGACTGTCTGCGTTAGACAAGGTCTACAGCCAGACGCTCTAACCACTGAGCTATGGAGGGACTGAATAAACCAAAAAAAGAATCTATTTAAAGGTTTTTGAGGCGCTGCAAAATTATCATTCATCTAACTTTTCTACTTCTTCTTGAATCTCTTCATCAAACCTTTCGATTTCCTTTTCCCAATAATCAATTAAATAATCTTTTTTGCCCCTGTAAAAATCTATCTTTTGCCTATGCAGCTCTTTCTGCTTTTTTAAGCTCTCTATTTTCTTCAGTCTTTTCTTTTTATCCATTTCCTTTGCTCTTCTATTTCAAAAAGAGCATAATTATAAATAGATTCAGCTTCTTTAATGCTTACTCTTTTTTTTGCTTTAATGCCTGATTTTGAGCGTTGATATGCTTTATATGCATCCAACGAACCACAAATATCTTTAATTATGCTTATCAGTTCAGAATTATTAGCTATTTTATTCTGAATAAGGCATTTAACGATATAAACTTCTCTCAGTCTCAATACTAATGAATAAATTATATTGTCCGATACATTTTTATTATCTTCTTTAAAGAAGTCTATCGTTTCCTTAGCTAATTTTAAAGCAGAAATAGTAGTTTCAATGTGCCATTTTATATTATTTTTAGTAATTGAATATTTCCCATATTCTTCTATTTTATTTTTATTAATAATCGGTAAAGCTTCCCTAAGCATAGGCAGCAAGGGCAGAATATTTTCTTTAAGTGCGCGCTCTAATTTTTTATGAGATATTAAAATAATTTCATATTTTCCCTTTTTTATCCTTTTATCGACATTAGTTGTAATTCCCAGTATATCAATATCGCTCTTAGCATTCTGTTCTCTTCTTGCATAGCTGCCCACTACATAAAGGCCGATAATAGAAGGCAGTTCTTCTTCTAAAATACTTAAAACTTCTTGTTTAATGTTCTGAGGCTTTTTAATCAAAATTATTTTCGCCTCCCCATTAAGCCATTTTTTAGGCAGGATTACTCCTGCTGAATTGCCTACTTGAATAATCGGCTTTATTAATTCCATGTTATAACAATGTTATAACCTTATTTAAATTTAATGATTAAGCTCCAAATGGCTAAATTATGGATAACTGCATTACTTGTAGCTCTCTGCGTTGCAGTTCTCCAGACAGAAAACTGCGTACAAAATCCGCTACAAGCTACGCAGTTTTCTGTATCAAAAGCATGATGCCCTCGTTATTATTACAAATTGCCAAAAGCAAAACATTTATAATAGTTATACATATTAGTTATACAATGGCAATCGAAGTTACGGTAAAACGATGGGGAAATTCAATGGGTGTAGTCATACCAGCAGAAGCTATAGACAGGCTAAGAATAAAGCCCGAAGAAGAAATAATAATCGAAATCGAAAAAAAAGGCAGCGTACTAAAAGAGATGTTTGGAAAAGCTAAATCTAAGAAATCTGCTAAAAAAATGATAGAAGACTTTAGAAATGGCTTCGAAAGCAAATGGTTGAAATAAAAAAATGCTTAGATACTTATGCTTTGGTGGAAATCTACTTAGGCAATGAAAAGTTTGCAGAATATCTAAATGTAGATTTTATTATTAATGATTTAACACTTGCTGAATTCTACGGTGTCTTACTTAAAGAATACGGCTTAGAAGAAGCAGAGTTATGGTTAAAAAAATTAGAGGGATATTCTATCCAAGTTGACAAAGAAACTCTTATCGAAGCAATAAAATTCAGATACGAGAACAAAAAGCAGAACATTTCTTTTTTTGATTCAGTCGGAGATATTTTTTCGGTTAAAAATGGCGGTTATTTTGTCACAGGTGATAAAGAATTTGAAAATTTGCCAAATGTAGAATTCAAAAAGAAATGAATAAAATTCATTTCTTTCTAACCAAATACACTTTATCTTTATCTCTGACTTTCTCACTAACAGCAATGCTGATGCCTTTTCCTTTGGCAATTCCTTTAAAGGGTTTTCCATTTTTAAATAGCTTAGAGACTTTTAAATTAACAATTCCAGTTGTTGGTCCAGTAATAAAAAGAACATCTCCTTTTTTAATTCCCTGAGACCAAATCTCCAAAACAGCTACTTGCTTTTTAGAAAAGTAATGTTTTACAATACCTACTGCAATTTTTTCAGTTGTGGCTTTTGAACCTTTGCTGACTGCCCAAGCATCATTTTTTCTGCCTAAATAATATCCTCCCTGCCAAAATCCTCTATTAAAAACTCCTGCGAGTTTCTTAAGCCAATTCTTTATTTTTGCAGAACAATAACTTCCATCAAAACAACTCTCAAGGGCATCTTTATACACTTTAGTTACAGTATAAACATAATCTGACGCTCTTCCCCTGCCCTCAATTTTTAATATCGAAACTCCAGACGCAATAATCTTATCTAAAAATCCGATGGTGCATAAATCTTTAGGAGACATTAGATATTTGTTATCAATCACAAGCTCTTCTCCTGTTTCTTCGTCAATCACGCGGTAAGTTCTTCTGCAATTCTGAAAACACTCTCCTCTATTAGCTGATTGATTGTAAGCTGCAAGGCTCATATAGCATTTTCCAGAGATTGAAACGCACAAAGCACCATGAATAAATATCTCAATTTTGACAAGTTTTCCATCTGGTCCTTTGATTTTCTGTTTTTTTACTTCTTTGCATATTTCAGTTATTTGCTCGAGCGTTAATTCTCGCGCAAGAACAATAGCATTTGCGTACTTTGCATAAAATTTTACTGCTTCAATATTTGAAACATTTAACTGCGTTGAAGTATGCACAGCAACACCAACAGAACGCAGATATTCAATAACAGCCATATCACAGGCAATAATTGCCTCAATTCCTGCTTTTTTCGCGGCATCAACAATCTCGCGCATCAGCTTTAAGTCAGAATCATATATGATACTATTAAGAGTAAGATAGCTTTTAACTCCTTTCTGCCTGCAAATCCTGCAGACTTCTGCTAAATCAGATATCTTGAAATTCTTTGCTCCTCGCCTGCGCATATTTAGCTCTGAAACTCCAAAATAAATCGCATCTGCCCCGGCTTTTATAGCCGCCATTAGGCATTCAAAATCTCCTGCTGGAGACATTATCTCAATCTTATCTAAATTCTTTCCAGTCATCAAAAATCAAAGAAAAAGATGCTCTTAAAAATTGCTCTAATAAAAAATCTCTCTCAATCAAATCCCTAAAATCCGAAGGATTTAAATATAACTTTAAGTTATATTTTATGTAACTAAATATCTAATATCACTAAAAAATGGAAGAAGAAACAGCGATTGTAAGAGCAAAGAAGATAGGCGGCTCAATAATGGTCATTATTCCTTCTCAAATAACAAAATTAAAGCAAATCAACGGGGACGAATTGCTTGAAATAAAGGTAAGGAAAAGAAAGATTGAGGGTTTCGGAGCTTTGAAAGGAATAGGTTCATACAATAGAGGAGAAGACCGTATGAAAGACCGAATATAATGGCTGGCTATCTTGTAGATACTTCAGCATGGATAGAATATCTTGAGGGAAGCGTAATAGGTGAAAAAGTCAATAAGTGCATAAGTGAGAATGAGATATACGCGACTGAATTAATTATATCTGAAGTAATCAGCAAAGTAAAAAGAAAAAAGGGCAATGTTGAATCTGCATTTAAGATTTTATCCTCATTTTCAAGTTTAATTAATATTGATATAACAACTGCCAAAGAAGCAGGAATTCTTCATGCAGCAGAAAAAGAGAAAAATCCAAGTTTCAGCCTTGCAGATGCCTTAATAATCAAGGCCGCTCAGAAAAATAATTTAAAAAT
>JBBSYR010000116.1:0-14662 GCA_038045165.1 Nanobdellota archaeon | reverse complement strand
CCACGTCAGTTAATAGTGCTTGAATAAAGCCATAAAATTCAATCACGACATTTAGTAGCGATGAAGAAACCAAAAGTGCGCCGAGTGAACAATGAAGTGATGGTGATTTACTTTCAATTAACTGACTACATAGTTTGGTTGTCAGTTTGTATTCCAACAGGAACGTCAGCAGCAGCAGGTTGAATGTCAATGGCAACAACTGGAACGACAACAACAACGGCTATGCTCTTGAATGGCTCTAGCAACTAAGACGCTTATAATTATGAAAACATACAAACAACTTTACAAAGAGATTATTTCCCCTATAAATCTCTTTCTTGCTTGGAAAAAAGCAAGAAAAGGCAAAACTAAGAAAGCAGATGTAATTGGGTTTGAGAAAGATTTAGAAATAAATTTACTTATTTTGCATAATGAGCTAAAAAATGGAATTTACAGACCAAAAAAATTAGTGAGATTTATCTTAAAAGACCCCAAAACTAGAATTATAAGCAAGGCAGATTTTAGAGATAGAATAGTCCATCATGCTATTATAAATATTTTAGAGCCAATATTTGACAGGGGGTTTATTTATGACTCATGTGCAAATAGAAAAGGCAAGGGAAATTTATTTGCACTAAAAAGATTTGAACTATTCTCAAAAAAAGTATCTAAAAATGGCAAAATAAACGGATGGTTTGGTTCAAATCAAATAAAAGGTTATTGCTTGAAAGCTGATATAAAGCATTATTTTGAAGAGGTTAATCATGGAGTTTTAATGAATATAATTGGAAAAAAGATAAAAGATGAGAAGATTATACAAATCATTCATTTAATTATGGATAACCCTGCAATTTGTTCGGGGGGCGAAAGCCAGAAAGGAATGCCTCTTGGCAATCTCACAAGCCAATTCTTCGCCAATGTTTATTTAAATGAGTTAGATTACTATGTAAAGTATGATTTAGGAATTAAATATTACATTCGTTATGTTGATGATTTTGTTATCTTACATAGCTCAAAAGAGCAATTACAAAAGTGGAAAGGGCAAATTGATGAATTTTTGAGGAAAAAATTAAAAATAGAATTGCATCCTCAAAAATCAAGAATAATCTCTCTTTCAAAAGGCATTGACTTTGTCGGATTTAGAATTTTTTATCATTATAGGTTGGTTAGAAAGAGAAATATAAGAAAAATGAAAAAGAGAATAAATAGCCTTAAAGATTGTGATATATCTTACTGGAAATTTATGGAAAGCTATCAGGGTTGGCAGGCGTATGTAAAATTGGCAGATTCATTTAAACTTAGGAAAAATATTTTAAGAAAAATTCACAAGGTTAAAGAAGAAAGGTTAAAGCAGATTAAAGCTTACAAATACTCAGATTAGGAAGTCTCGAAGATGCAACAATACGCAATTGATACATCTTTGAACAGCAAAATCCAAACCACAAAAACTTAACATGTTCAAGTAGAAAGATTAAAAACCCTCAATCTATTTTCTATAACATGAAACACCCCCAGGTATTTGAAATCGAGCACCGCGATAAAAACTCAAAGGCGCGTATTGGAATATTGCATACAAAAAAAGGCCCAATTGAAACGCCTTTTTTTATGTCTGTTGCAACAAAAGCGAGCGTCAAGCATCTTTCATCAAAAGACTTGGAAGAAATAGGTGTTCCAGCAGTCATCTCAAATATGTTCATACTTTCAATAAAACCTGGAGAAAAAATAATTAAAAAAATGGGGGGGCTTGGAAAGTTCATGAATTACAAGGGAATAAATGCCACAGATTCAGGCGGTTTTCAGATGTATTCTAGCCACTGCTATATAAACTCCAATGAAAAAGGAGTTTTCTTCAGAAATCCTTTCTCTGGAGAAGAACTATTTATCACTCCTGAAAAAGATATGGAAGTTCAAATTGATTTAGGCGCAGAGATAGCTATGTGCCTGGACAGCATGCCTCTTTTGGAAAATTCAAAAGAGCAAATTGCAGAAGCAGTTAGAAAAACAACTCTCTGGGCAGAAAGATGCAAAGCCCATCATGAAAAACTGCAGGCAAAAATTCCAAAGGAAAAAAGACAGCTATTATTCGGAATTTGCCAAGGAGGAATTTATCCTGATTTACGGCAAAAATCTGCAAAAGAAATCTCTGCAATAGATTTTAACGGCTATTCAATAGGCGGATTAGCGCTCGGCGAGGCAAAAGAAGACGAATATAAAATGATTGAAATTGCAAAAAAAGTTCTGCCTGAAAATAAGCCAGTTTATCTTATGGGCGCAGGGCACCCTGTTGAAATTTTAGAAGCAATCTCCCGCGGAGTTGATATGTTCGACTCTCGTTTCCCAACTCAAAATGCTCGCCACGGCACAATCCTCACATCAAAAGGAAAATTGCGTCTGATGAATAAAGCATATGCTGCAGATAATAAGCCCTTAGATAAAGAATGTGGCTGTTTTACCTGCAAAAATTACACCCGTGCGTATTTAAGATATCAGCTCATGCAAGATGAAGGAGTAGGCTTTAGGCTTGCAAGTTATCATAATGTCTATTTCCTGACAAATTTAATAAAAAAAGCAAAGAACGCAATAAGAGAAGGCAATTTCACAAAATTCAAAAACAAAGTAAAAAAAGAATACGAAAATTCAGACAAAAAAGCAAAAGAGAATTATGAGAAATGTAATTGATTAGGAAAAAGTTATAAATCTCCTTTTCTTTCTTAAACTATGCAATTATCAAAAAACGAGGGGGCAATGGACCGCTTTTACAGGGGTTTAATTGGAGCACTGCTTTTAATCGGCGCTTTCTTCTGGCTGTCGGGTCTAATTAAAATTATTTTTTATACTTTTGGAGCATATTTTGCATTAACCGCATCATTTGGATTTTGCCTAATTTATTTATTTTTAACACATTCAAGCTTTAATCGTTCTTACGAAGAGATGAACAAACCCAAAGTCAAATCTCTCTTAATTGCAATTATAATAATTCTGATTGCTGGAAGCATTACCAGTCACTTTTGGACTAAAAGCATATTTCTAAAAGACTTTGCTGATTTAAATGATGATTACAAGAAAGTTTTGTTCAGCGCCGCGCAGGAAAATAGAGAGATATCAATAAGGAATTATGGCTTATTTTCAGATAAACTTAATTCTTTTTATGAGAAATATAATTCTTACAGACCATTTGTAATAAAAATGGATTGGCAGTTTGGCAATTCTTTAAATGAAATTCAAAAAATAGCAAAAAATTCAAAAGATAAGATATATTATGGCAATCTAACTTCTGCATATTTTGAGCTTGATTCAATACGTCCGATACTTAATGATATACTAAGAAGAAATAAATTAGACAGCATAAAAGTTTCTTTAGTTGATTTTAATGAAGTGCTAAGAATCATCACAGACGCAGCAGAAAACAAAAATCCGCAGGAAGTTAATAAAATGTATTATTTAACCAATGAAAAATTAAAAGATATGGAAATCAAGCTTAACAGCACCGAAGTTCAGCTGTTAAGATTAAATCTGGATTCTCTCAATGATATTGCAAAAAGAAATGAATTAGACAAACTGCCTTCCAAGGCCCAAGAGCTAAAGAGCAGCTACCTTCGGGTGTATATGAAGTATGGCTAAAAATTTTTATAGCTACTTAAAATAGGCAAAAATATCTCATATACGGAGAATTCTGATGATTAAGTTATATTTTGTTCAGAATTCTCTGTCTAGTCAATTCTGTTTAAACGCGGCATAATCAACAGAATTGACTATAACTTTAAAAAGAACTTGAAATTTTAAATCTTATGGATTTTGTAAGAAAACTTGTAGATGCCTCTTATGATGCTGTAAAGCCTCTTGTTTTTGAATTGACTAAAAAAGATCCAGAAATAGCTCATGAAGCTTTCAGACATTTTGCTCAAGCAGTTCATAGATTAGGATTAGAAAGATTTTTGTTTGATAATTTTGCAAACAATAAAATAGGTGCATTTCGAATCTCCAACGCAGCAGGATTTAATAAAAATGGCGACATCCCTCTTTCTTTTTTAAAGTTCATTGGTTTTGATAGATGTGTTATTGGAACTGTTACTGCAGACCCTTGGGAAGGCGCTGATAGACTTAGAATAAAAAGATATTATGAAACAGAATCTCTAGTAAATTGGATGGGTCTTCCAGGAATCGGCGCAGACAAAGTTGCTAAAAACCTAGAAAAATACAATCAAAAATTTGGCATAGGTGAAATTCCTATGACTGCAAGTTTAATGAGCACGCCTGGAAAACAAGGCTTGGATGCTCTCAAAGACATAAGGCGCACATTACGCACTCTGAGAGATTTTCCATATATTAATAGGTGGGAGTCTGATACTTCTTGCCCCAATACTCATTCTTCTTTAGGAGCTTTGGATGCAAGAAGAGAATATCAAACTAAACTGGCTGCGATTTTAGAGATTATTAATGAAGAAAAGATAGACCAGCAAGTTTATGTAAAAGTCCCTCCTGATTTGTCTTCGCAGGATATAGAGCAGACTTTTGAGATACTGACTGAAAAAAAAGTCAATGGAATAGTTGTGGCCAATACTACCGCATTTTATGATGTTCGATATATTATTGAATCTCCTGAAAAAGGAGGAGCCAGCGGAAATGCAGTTTATGATAAATCTCTTCAAGTGCAAAAGTCATTTGCAAATCTAATTAATAGACGCAAATCTAATATGCAATTAATTGCCTGCGGGGGAATAGATTCGTTAGCGAGGGCTAAAGAAAGAACAGCAGAGGGGATGGGATGTAATGAAATTCAGATTTACACCACTCTAATTTTCAGAGGCCCAAAATTATTGAGAGAATTAAAAAAATGTGGGCTAGATATTTATATTCGGCAAATTTACTTGAAAAAACTTATCTGTTGGTTGAATTCAAAAGTGTTTTAAACTTGAAAAACTTCAAAAATAAATGGTAAAAGTAATGATTATTGATGGGGGTGCTAGAGGTCATGCTCTGGCGCTTGCTTATTTAAACAATGCAGACGTTGATAGTGTTATTGTTTCTCCAGGTAATGGAGGTATTGACAAAAATTGCCTTGATAGAGATGGAAAATTTAGCAGTTCTCTTTGCATAGATAGTTCTGTTTCTCTAAAAGACCCAAGTTCAATTATCAAATCTGCCAGAATTCACAAACCAGATTTAATAGATGTTGCACAAGACGATGCTCTCGCTTCTGGAGTTGTTGATTTGCTGAAAAAAGAGGGTTTCAGAGTTTTTGGCCCTTCAAGAGATGCTGCTCGAATAGAATGGGATAAAGAGTGGTCTCGTGAATTTATGGCGAGGCATAAAATTGCCTGCCCTGAATTTAAAGCATTTAGAATTAAAGAAGAAAAAGTCAAAGCGAATGATTATGCTGAAGATTTATTGCAAAGAAAAGGAATTATTTTTTTCAAAGCAGCAGGTTTGTATGCTGGAAAAGGAGTTTTACCTGCAAGTAATAAAGAAGAAATTGCGAGCGCACTAGCAGAATTAGAAAAAATGGGTCCTGCTTCAGAAGTTTTTCTTATAGAAGAGGGATTGCCTGGCGAAGAATTCTCCTATTATGCAATAGTCGACGGAAAAAACTTTGCATGCTTCAAATCTAGCCAGGATAATAAAAGAGTTTTTGCTGGGGATAAAGGATCAAACACTGGAGGTATGGGGGCTAATGCTCCCGCACTTGTAACAAAAGATTTAGAAAAACAAATTGAAGAAGAAATTATTAAACCTGCAGTCAATGGGCTTGCTTCTGAAGGCATGCCTTATATCGGAATTTTATACCTTGGAGGCATTGTCTGCAGTGGCAGTATAAAGGTAATAGAATTTAATTCAAGATGGGGAGATCCTGAATGCCATGTTATTCTCCCAGGAATCAAAAATAGTTATTTTGAGCTTGTGAATAAAGCAATAGATGGAAAGCTAAATGAAGTTAAAATTGAAGAAGACACCCTCTCAAGAGTCTGCGTTGTAGGTGCTTCTGCAGGCTATCCTAGAGAGTATAAAAAAGGCAAAAGAATTAAAATAAATTATGCTGATATTCCTACAGGAGTTTATCTTCTTAGTGCGGGAATACAAGCAGTTAAAGAAAATCTTTATACAAACGGCGGCAGAGTTTTTAGTGTAGTAGCTGATGGTAAAAACGCAATAGACGCGCGCATTCGCGCCTTGCAGGGAATAGCCTGCTGCTCAATTGAAGACAATGGGCTGCATTATAGACCTGATATTGCATGGAGAGATGTTCAAAGGCTGCAAAGAGAGTAGAACATCTTAATCATTCTCGGAGCCAGCAGAGCCTTTGTTCAATCTTTTCTTGTATTTTTCAAGGGCGATATTCAAAGCGTCTTCTAAATCAACATCAAAATAATTTGCAATTGTAATTACTGTATACAGCAAGTCGCCAAGTTCAGATTTTAGTTCTTCCCTATATTTGACTGGTTTTCTGCCATAATCACTCATTTTAAGAATTTCTTTGGCGACTTCGCCAAGTTCGGACATAGTATCTAAAACTCTATGTTCTGCTGGCGATTCAAGATTATATTCCTTACAGAATCTTTTAATTTTTTCTTGTAATTCTTTCATATAATAAATAATTAAAGTAATTATAAAAAGGTATTGTTATACAGCAATTACATGCAGTTAGCCAAGTAAAAAGCTATTTAAGGCGCAGACAATTCTTAAAAAGATGAAGGGCTGCGATTTATTAGGCAACATAGCATTAGTGAAATTTGACAGAAAAGACAGCACTGCAAAAAGAAAAAAAGAAGCGCTTGAAATCCTGTCTAAAAATAAAAGCGTTACAACTATTTTGGAAAAAACAGACAGAATAAAAGGCAGATTGCGGGTTCCAACTGCAAAATATCTCGCAGGAGTAAAAACAAAAGAATGCTTGTATAAAGAAAATGGGTGTTCTTTCAGATTCAATGTAGAAAGTTGCTATTTTTCTCCTCGGCTAGCAAGCGAAAGACTTGAAATTTCTCGCTTGGTCAAGAAATCTGAAAGTGTTTTAGTCATGTTTGGGGGTGTTGCCCCATTTGCAATTGTAATAGCAAAAATTGCAGTTCCGAAGAGAGTTGTTTCTGTTGAACTTGGCAGAAAATGCTCAAAATACGCCTTAGAGAATGCAAAAAAGAACAAAGTAAAAGTAGAAATTATTCAGGGAGATGTTCGCCGCATTTTGCCTAAACTAAAAGAAAAGTTTGACAGAATTGTCATGGCTCGCCCGAATTTAAAAGACTCTTTTTTAAATGTTGCCTTTCCCTGCATTAAAAAATCAGGAATTATTCACTATTACGGATTTTATCCTGAGAATGAAGTGAAAAAACTGGAAGAGCTGATAAAAGTTGAGGCAAAAAAAGCAAAAAAGAAGATTAAAATCTTAAAAATAAAAAAAGCAGGCGATATCGGAGTAAAGAAATATAGATATCGTATTGACTTTAAAGTAGTATAAACCAAAAGATTTATAAAATGCTTTTAAATTGATACATTATGGATTATAAACTATCTCCAGGAACTTCAGACTTATTTATGGTAGAAGCAAATAAACTTCCAGTATTTGGAGATTTAATTTGTGATTGGAATCCTCTTCATAGAGACAGATCTGTCGCAAAAAGCATGGGATTTAAAGACACCCCAGTATTTGCAGTATGGATAGAAGCAAAAGCTGAAGAATATCTGCGGACGCATAATCTTACTGAAGGAATTGAAGGTCAACCATTATTTTATATTGGGCATTCTTTCAAATTTAAAGAAGCAGTTTATCCTGAACAATATATCACTTTTTATCGCGGTGAAAGAAAATCTACTGCATCAGGTGTAGAGGTGCAAGTTACTGCTTCAAATGATGAGGGCATGCAAGTTCTTGATTCCAAAGTTATTTTTGGAGCCGCTTTTCCTAAATTTGAAGAGCCTTCAGGAGAGATAACTCATGTCAGGTCTTGTGAGTTCTCTTACAAAGAACATACTGATTTTCATAATTTAGTTGAGCAACCCGTAAGAATAGGTATTTCTTATGCTCATTTAGCATCTAATATTCCAGCTGCTCTTCTTGAAAAGGCTTTTCTTCAAACTAATGAAGAGAAACCTGCCTTGACGCGCGGCATTGATTTAAAATTTCATGGTACCCCTATTTGTGAAGTAGATATGCGCACAGAGATTTATCTTTCTCCTAAAGCAAAAAATCTTGGCGCTCTGGGATGGCTGTATAATGTTGTAGGAGTTTGTTATCAGAGAGAAAAAGCAATGCTAACTGGTGAGATGAGAGTTATTTATCCCACCAAATTAACTATTTAGGGTTTTTGTTAGTTATTCATAATATTATGTTATACGAAATTTCTTGTCTCGCAATATTATGTATTTTAACTACACCAAACCATAAAACTTGCCAGCAAATATATTAGCGACTACAAAATTATATCTATATCTGATTTCAAATAATTATTAATATGTCAAGAATTGAAAATCCTTGACGTGCTCAAGACATCAGGAATTCCATGAAAGAATTCCTGACATCTGAGTATTCTTACACTTAGATATTCTACAATTCCAGAAAGAACTGAAAGCATAGAGCCTACTGGTTAAATGAAGCAGTAAGTATTTGCGTGCCCTTATAACTTAATATCTTCTTTTACTGAAGAAGGTGATTCTCCCCCGTGCCAGGTAAAGCGCGGCCTTACTCTCACAGGATAAATGCGCTCTGAATTATCATCGAGAATTATAGCTGAGCCTTTCGCTGAAGGCAGAGCATCCATTTGCTGCCGAATTCCTTCTAAAACATAAGTCTGCATAATCTCGTTTAATACATCAATATCTTGTTTTGCAGTTACTCTGTGCGAAATTACAATATCTGATTGAGTCATTACATCTTTATGGATTTGGCCTGGCTGTTGTGTTGCCAAGACTAAAGATAGCCCTGGCTGT
Organism: Nanobdellota archaeon; assembly: GCA_038045165.1. Taxonomy (GTDB): domain Archaea; phylum Nanobdellota; class Nanobdellia; order Pacearchaeales; family GW2011-AR1; genus VGKP01. The sequence continues at coordinate 5,764 of JBBSYR010000116.1, read as the reverse complement.
CTGCCCTCTCTTAAAACCTGCGTGAGTGCATCAGTTGCAGGAGTTTTTCCTTCTCTCGGTAAAAACTCATGGGCTTCATCTATAAAAATCCAGATGAGAGGCTCCTGATTTATTGATTTGTAAGCTAAATAATCCTGCCCATGCTGAATCGCTTCAAGCTCCTCTTTTTTTCTTGCATCCATTCTAGTTTTGAATAATTTTCTTAATACTAAACTTATAACTAAAGCACGCACATTAAACGCCCCTATTGAGCTATAAACAGAAACATCTAAGATTGTAGTGGTGCCTGCATTTACCAAATCTTTTATTTCAGTTCCTTCTGCACTTTTAGAAAAAATTCCCCAGGTATCTGCCGCCTTGAACAAAGAAGAAACAATCTCTTTTATTTCATTAGACGCTTTGCCGTCAATTTCAATAGCTTTTTGTATATCTTTTAAGCTAAATTCCCGCCTGTTTTCTTTAAACTCAGAGATAACTCTCTCTATTAAAACTCCTGGAAGGCTCGCAATCTCTAAATTGAAAAGAACTATCCAATCTTCAGCTTCAAGCTCAGATGATTTTAATGCAAAAGTATTGTCTATGGGAATATTCTTCGCTTTGTAATCCTCAATTTTTCCAAATGGAATAAAAACTTTTACGGGCAAGCCTTTCGCTTTCAAATCCCATTCATCCAAAAGCAGTTTGTCTTTTTCATTTTTATATTTCATTGTCCAGAAAATTCCCATTGTGTCAAATATCAGCGACGCAATATTCTTAGCATTTTCCTGCGGCAAGTTTGATAATTCTTCAGCGATTGCGCCAATTGTGTATGACTTGCCCGATCCTCTTTTTCCTGCAATTAAAACAATGTGATTTCTTGCAACGTCCATCCAAATTTTATTAGAAAGAGAAGTGTAATTTCCCATTTTAACATACCCTTTGCCAATATAAATTAGCCCGTTATCACCAAATTTTTCTTTATCAGTTTTATCTCTCCCTATAACAATATCATAAACCATGGTATAAAACAAGCAGGGGATTTATTAAATGTTGTTATTAATCAGATTTTCGTCTATTAAAAACTAATATAATAATAATCTTTCTTGCTTATTCGTATATAAGCTAATCTGCAGCACATAATATTTTGCTAGAATCTTCCCGTTAATAAATGAAAGACGCATACTGTTTGTTATAAATATTCATCTTTAATAAGCGAATCAACAACCTTGCCAGTGATATCTGAAAGATTATAGCTTTTTATTTCTGCTCTGTTTGCCCACGCATAATCATCGACGCTGTCAAAACTTGAAACTCCCATCAAAGCTCCATCAAGAGAAGCAAAATAAACTCTACATTTGAGTAAATCTCTTTCATGAGGGGCGGTACCTTCAAATTCTCTGTAAAGCACAAGGTCTTTTATGAGAGTTCCACTTAACTCTTCTGCAAATTCGCGCCGAAGGCATTTTTCATCTGGCTCTTCTTTTTCTGGCTTGCCTCCTGGAAGAATAAACGTTTTTCTTTTTCTTACAATTAAAATTTGACCATGGCTTATTACAGCCGCACTTATCGCAGTTCGCATAAAACTTCGCGTAAATTGTTTATTAAAAACTTTGTGCTATGCGAATAATTTTTGCTGTTAAACGTGTCTTGAATTATATACTTGACTTGCAAAAGGTTTTTAAACTATGCAAATTTCGTTAAACCATGGTCGAAGAGGAAAATAATTCTGAGCATCACAAAACAAGAGTTGTGCGAGCACATGAACCTTCATTTTTAGAAAGAGTAAGAGAAAATCCTTGGATAATAACCAGTATTGTTCTTGCAGTTTTGCTTCTTTTAGTTGTTGTATTTGGAGGTCTGCTTTTTGGCGGCAAAGAAAAAAATAATTTTGTAAGCAGTGATACTGCAGCCCAAAGCTTGATGTCATTTGCTAATCTACAAGGTGTAGGCAGTTTGACATTGGTGTCTTCTATCCAGGAAGGCGGGCTTTACAAAGTAGTTCTGGAAATCGGCGGGCGCGAAGTTCCAGTTTATGTAACTCTCGATGGAAAAAACATGCTTTCTACTCCTCCTGTCCCTCTTTCACTTGATGCTGCTCAAGTGCAGCAGCCTCAACAGCAACAGCAGCCGCCAGCGCCAGAAGTTCCTAAATCTGACAAGCCAGTAGTTGAATTGTTTGTAATGAGCTACTGCCCATATGGAACACAAATGGAAAAAACGATTCTTCCAGTTGTTAGTGTATTAAAAGAAAAAATAAATTTCACATTAAGATATACACATTTCACCTTGCATGGGGAAAAGGAAGACAGCGAGAACTTTAGGCAGATTTGCATAAGACAAGAACAGCCAACTAAATTTCTTCAATATATTCAATGTACTTTGAATTCAAGTGATGCATATAGTCCTGCGAATGTCACACAATGCATGAAGAGTTTAAGTATTGTTAGTTCCAGCGTTGATAATTGTATTAAGAATAAAGCTGCAGGGTATTACAAAATAGATTCTGATTTAAGTCAAGGATATGGAGTTCAAGGAAGCCCCACACTTGTAATTAATGGAGTTGAGGTTGTAAGTGCAAGAAGTCCTGCTTCAGTTTTGCAGACGATATGTTCATCATTTAAAATTGCGCCAAGTGAGTGTTCTGTTCAACTGCCTGCGGAAAGTGCAAGTCCTGGATTTGGATATAGTGCAAGCAGCGGTGCGGATAGTGCAGCTGTGCAGTGTGCAGTTTAAACAAAATGAAATTATTAGAATTAAAAGCAGGACAGGGAAAAGTTGACGTTGAAGTTACGGTCAAAAGCAAAGCTGAGCCAAGAGTAATGAACAAATATGGAAAAGAATTAAAAGTTGCCAATGCAGTTGTTCAGGATGAATCTGGCGAGATGAAGCTTAGTTTGTGGAATGATGATGTTGATAAAGTTAATGCTGGAGACAAAATAAAAATCACAAACGGCTATGTTTCAGAGTTCAACGGAGAAAAACAGCTTACTTCCGGCAAATTCGGCAAATTAGAAGTAGTTGGCGCATCAAGCCCATCTGTTAGTGATAGTGCAGAAGATGATTCTTCATTCAAGAAGCCTAAAAAAGAAAAAGCGGACAAAAAAACAAAAAAAGAAGAAGAAAAAGAGAAAGCTGAAGACGAAGAATTCGAAGCTGATGCATTTTAACTTTTACTGATTAATCTTCCACAATCTTTTAATACTCCCCCATTTTTATCTTTCTATGAAACACACACTGCCTAAACTTTCCTATGCTTATAACGCATTAGAGCCGTTTATAGATGCAAAAACAATGGAAATTCATTATTCCAAGCACCATCAGACTTATACTGATAAGTTTAATGAAGCTCTTGATAAGCATCCTGATTTGTTCGACAAAAAACCAGAAGAATTGCTTGCAAATCTTAGCACAATTCCAGAAGATATTAGAGCTGCGGTGAGAAATCACGGCGGCGGCTATGTCAATCACTGCTTTTTCTGGGAAATTCTTTCTCCAAAGAAACAAAAACCTTCAGATTTAACTTTCCTGAAGGTAATAAGCAAATCCTTTAGTTCATTTGAAAAATTCAAAGAGCAATTTTCTGCATCTGCAATGTCAAGATTTGGCTCTGGGTGGGCATGGCTTGTTCTTACAAAAGATAAAAAACTTGAAATATACTCAACTGCCAATCAAGATTCGCCTTTAATTGATGGAAAAATTGCTTTGTTGGGTTTGGATGTCTGGGAACATGCATATTATTTGAAGTATCAGAATAAAAGAGCAGATTATATCGCTGCTTTCTGGAATATCATAAATTGGAAGAAAGTCGAAGAAAATTATTTGAATGCTTTAAAATACAGGCATCAATAATTCCTACTTGGAAGTATGAAAAAGTTTAAATAGTTAGTATAACTAAACAATCTATGATAATTAAAAGAGAAATGGGGGGGAAAGGGCAGGTAGTTATACCTAAAGATATAAGGCTAATGTTAGGCTTAATGCCTAAGCAGAAAGTTGTATTCGAAGTTAATGGGGGGGATGTTTCAATAAAACCTGAGCAGAATCCTCAAGAATTCCTTAAAGACTTTTTTAATGTTCCAAAAAAGAGAAAAAAAAGTCTTACTCCTAAAGAAATAAATAAAATCTATGAGGAAAGCTATGATTTACCTTGATGCCAACATTTTTTTATATGCTTTAACTTCAGAGGATAGAAAAGCTGAAAACTCTAAAGCGATAATTACTCAAGTAGCAGAAGGAGATGTAGAAGGTTGTACGTCTGTTTTAACATGGGATGAAGTGTTATACGTCTTAATAAAAGAAAAAGGAAAAAAGGAAGCAATAATAGAAATAAAGAAACTTCTTAAAATACCAAAGTTGATATTTATAGATGCAAATTCAGATATAATAAATAATGCTTTAAATATTGTTGAAAATTATTCGTTAAATCCTAGAGATGCAATTCACGCCGCAACTGCAATTATCAATAAATGTGATAAAATAGCTTCCGATGATTCTGATTTTGACAAGATAAAAGAATTAAAGAGGATTAAAATAAATTAGCCTCCGCCATTACTCAAAAAATTAATTTCTTCATCGCCAAGCTGGAGCTGCTTTTGAATTGCATATCTCTTCAAAATTAATTTTATCATGCTGAAATCTCTCATTGCTCTCTTGACAGAGCAATGAACAAACTTTGCATACTTCTTCGCGATTGTTTTCTTATGCTGCATCTTTTGGTTGTTAAGCCAGATTTTAAGAATTCTTTTCGGAGGGTCATATTTTGTAAATCCCGCCAGAGGAAATTTTTTTGCATATGAAATGCCTGCGCTTTGAAAGATATTTTGATAAACTAAAAATCTCCACGACTGGTTTTTGTAAATTCTCCCTCGAAAAACATCTGCATTGCCTAAAGCATAATAAGCCTTTGCAAGAGCCTCATTTCCATATTCCTTCGGAATATTTTCTTCAATCCAGAGAAGAATCTCATCAAGAGACATTTTTGTCGTGTCAAAAATATTAAGAAAATCCTGCCTTTCTTTAAATATTTTTTTAAGAATATTAAAAATGCTGTCTTCAACATCTCTTTTTTCAGAGAGATCCACTGCGCTGTCAACGAGCTGATAAGATTGCAAATCATTTAACGCTGCTCTGATATCTCCCTGAGATTTTATAGCTATTTGATTCAAGAAAACAGCATCTCTTTTTATCTTTTCTTTTTCAACAATTTTTCTTAATATCTCTTCAATATAAGGAACAGGCAGCGCTTTCATTTCAATAAGCTTGCATTTTGACCTTAAAGAAGAGAGCTTTGTCTGCCAGACATCATTGCAGGTCATAATAATTGGATGCTTTGTTTCTTCAAGTATTTTGATTAATTCTGGAATTCCTCCAATATCTGTGCCAGTCACACCATCAACTTCATCCATTAAGAGGATTTTTCCTTTTTTGAAAAGGCTCTGCTGCTGTGTAGCAGGTTTAAGAACTTCTTCAAGCTTCGCCCTATTTCTTAAATCAGATGCATTTAATTCCAAGACTTCAAGATTATTTTCCTTTGCAGCAGCCAAGGCAAGAGAAGTTTTTCCTGTTCCTGCAGGTCCATATAATATCGCTCCTTTTTTCTTCGGAAATTCCTTAATAAAAGTTTTTATATCGATAACTGCCTTATCCTGCCCAACAAATTCAGGATAAATTCTTATTCTATATTTTTCAGCTAAATTTTTGTGCATGTTTTATCCTTTGAAACCTATCAAATTTAGCCCCCATTTTTACGTCGCTTTGCCCTGCCCAGCTAAGACAAATGAAGCAA
>JBBSYR010000115.1:0-6549 GCA_038045165.1 Nanobdellota archaeon | reverse complement strand
GTACAAAATGTAACACAATTACGTTAATTCTCTATAATTATTGTTTTACCCTCTTCTTTCATGTTACATATAATAAGGAGATATTTTTAATTCTTTCAGTTCATACAGCCACATCGAATTTAATTGACGAATAAGAGGTATAATCTACGAGTTTAATATCTCCAGGAGACAATGAAAAAAGATTCTTATCAGTTATAACTTCCAAAGACGGAGATTTGTTTGGTTTTCTGGTTAATAATCTCAACAAACCTGGAAGATGATCAAACTATCCAAGATCAATTAATCTTGAAGAAGCCATTTCCATACAGGTAAGATTATAATCTTTTTTCCTTTAACTATCCTCTCTTCTTCTTGATCTTCTGTAATTATAATTCCTTCCAATTCGTAACTATTTGTTTGTAATCCATATTTTATAGTGCACAAATTACGGCCAATTTGTATTATATAAGATACAGATTGGTATACAAACTTTTCGGGCTAACATCACTTAAGAAATTTAAACCCTCATTATGGGTTTATCTAAAGTGAGTCAATTTGTTGGGTTTACCATAATTAACCTCTATATTGGCAAAAAAGATTTGTTCGTCTGGGAGAAGAGCAAAAGAGGGTGATAAAGAGGATTCATATTTCTCTATAAAGGGCATATATCTTATCTAAACTTAAGCACGATAAGCTCTTTTATACTATTTTAGCAGACTCAAACAAAGATATAATCAAAACATTTGATTTTTATTTTCATTTTTTCATATCCTTTTCATTAAATATACTAGGAAAAAAGTTATATTTATGTACCTTGTATATGTTTAAAGGTGAATAGTCTTTTAAATTGTCCTGAAATTCAGTTTTGATAGACATCATTAATTCTCTGAATTTTTCAACGTTTTCAACCTCTACATCTATCTCGTAGTCCCATTGTCCTAAAGCTTTGACAATGTAAATAATATTAGAATTTGATTTGCAATATTGAACAAGTCTTCTTTCAAATTCATCTGAAGAATTTCTTAAACTTAAAAGCACCTTATAATGAAGATATGGGTAATTCATTTCATTTGGTACAATAATATAGTTTTTAATAATTTTCAGTCTTTCTAACTTCCTTATTCTGTCTGCAACAGCATCGGCACTTATCTTTATTATCGTGGAAATATCTACTGCATTAATTCTTGCATTCTTACCAAGCTCGAGTAATACTTTTTTATCTATTTCATCTAAATTTTCTTTTTCTCCAGTTGAGCCATAAAATGCTACTTCAGAAATGGAATCTCTTTTCTTATTAAGCAAATAATCTCTTGGAAAATAGTCTCCTCTCAATATCGTTGCAACCTGTCTTTCATATATAAAATCTCCAAATTTGTTGTTTATCTCTTTCAGCACATTGTTAAGATAGTTTAAATCTTTTGACCATATACTAAAAACAAAATCATACATACCATCACAGCTGGCAGCCCATACTATGTCTTTGTTTTCCTTAAGAAATTGAATAAATTCTTCTTCCTTTTTTCTGGTTAAATTATGAAATCTTACGAAATTCTTATGCAAAGTAAAACCGAATTTAGAAACATCTACGATTGTATAAAAAAATGAAATTATTGCATCATCAATAAATTTTTTTATTCTAAAGCCAACAACTTGTTTTGATATTCCAGCACTTCTAGCTATTTCTGCATTTGATTGCCTTGCATTTCTATCTAAATAGTACAAAATTTTCTTATCTTTTAAATCTAAGCTCATAATTTTACTAAATCGTATTTATTATATAAACTTAACCATTTTGTAAATTAAATCGACAGAATATATTATATATATATTGTTACTTAATAGTAACATGAAAGCATTTAAACTACAAGATATAAGAAACACAAAAGCGTTTCCAGATTTAGAATATAGATTTGGAAAGGTTAAAGAAACAGAAGACGCAGTAATCATAGATAGAGATTTTCTTGGAGAGAATCCAGTGCATTATTACATTGATGGGAAAAAAGGAGAACTATTGATTGCCAGCAATATTGCAGACATCAAATCTCTTTTAGAAAAGCAGAGACGTATTTTTGTATGGGACAGAGTAAGAGGAGTTTCCAATAACTCGAGATTGATAATTGATAATTTATCCTTTAGTTCTACAAGTCCACAAGAAACAGAGATTGGAGAAACACTTCAACAAATGAACTTAGACAATAGCATAAACTATAATGACCTTTCTTCTGTTGCTACGAGAGTAAGAGAATTGCTAGAATCATCTACTTCATCTCGTCTAAAAAGTGTAAATGATGAGCAAATTGGGTTGCTATTATCTGGGGGACTAGACAGCATGAGCGTAGGATATTTTCTTTCAAAAGCCAGAAATTATGGTTTGACAGCTTTCACATTAAAAGTTTCTGATAATGATAAAGACATAGTTAAGAGCAGAGAACTTGCACAAAGATATAGGATAGATTTAATTGAAATTGGATTATCAAGAGACCAAGATTCTGTGAAAATTGTAACTCAAAAATATAATCCTGCAAGAGAAATTAAAGATAAGAAAGAATTGGGTTCTATTTCTTTAGAAGAGAGTGTATCTGAAGCCTTACGAATAAGTGGAAATCCGAAAAGAGATAATGCTTTCTGTGCTATTGCGATGTACCTTGCTGGTAAAGCAATCCAATCAGAAGGTATCTCTATTGTTTTCTGTGGAGAAGGTCCTAATGAGATGATTAATGATTATGGATACAATCCTGAATTGTTAGGATATGGAACACCAAATAAAGGAGATTTCGCATTCAGAGAAGCGCTTACTTTCGGAATGAAGATGAATGATAAACAATTAGGCAGAGGAGGACTACCTAAACATGCCATTGCAAGAATGGGAAAAATATTTGCTCATTATGATATAAGATTAGAAGCTCCTTATTTCAATAAACAAATAGCAAAAATTATGACTCATATTCCTCATAGCACCAGTTATGATACTGTGAAACAACACCTAATGAAAGAAGTACTTTTCGATGCAGGACTTGATGATTTAATTGAAGGAACATCAAAAGAGAAATTTCAAGATGGTTCTGGTGTGAGTGGGTTGTTCGAAAGTTTTGACCAAAGAAAACTTATTACTATGTTTGACCAAATCTACGGCATTAGAAAAAATGCTTACTTAATTGGCAAAGACTAATTTTTAATATCGGCGTGATTTCATTTTTTTTCAGAGATTCGTATTTTATACTATTGCCTTCAGGATTATCTTTACTCGCTGCGGATGCTTTCTTAGATATTTTATTTAAACTCTCTAGATTAACTGCATTAACAACTAAACCATCAAAATCGAGACTCTTAAAATCTTTAGGCAGATATTTCTTAATATCCTTTAACAGCAACAATTATATATTTCTCTCACTATCTAAAATTGGAGTTATCCCTCTGGTTCAATAGATTATTTTTTCATCAAAAAAGCTTTAAATACGCGTTTACTTCATGAAAGATAAGATCCCGTAGCTCAGCTGGTTAGAGCACTGCTCTTATAAGAATATGCTTCGTTAGAAGTATAATTTCGTGCAGAAAATGCTAAGAAAGGCAGGGGTCCGGAGTTCGAATCTCCGCGGGATCATTGAATTTAAATAGAATTACTTTGCGCATAAAACAAACGCTTGCGCATCATCCTTTGACAAAAGAATGTCTGCTTCATTAAAGTACATATTAAAATATGCTTTCAGATCTTCTTTGTCATGCTTATAAGCTATTGCCACGATAATCTGGTCTCCCTTGTTAAACAGAACTGTTTTTCCTTGAAATTCTATTTTTTGGTCATCTTTAATGCTAAAATAAAATTCAATCCTTGAATTTTTAAACCGCGCCCCATATTCAAGGTTCTCTTTTTTCAATCCTAGTTGCAAAGGAATATGAATAAGAAAAGATTCGACTTTTTTGTTTTTGGCTTGCAATTCAGTTTTTTTCTGAATATTCTCATCAGCAACAGCAGTATCTACAAGAAGCAAATCTTTATCTTTCATAGCACTCCTTATTTCATACAAAAGCTCATTTATTTCAAAATTTCCAAGCGTATTTCCTAATAACAAAAAAAGATTTCTCTTATACTGATCCTTAATCAAGAGAGGAGTTATATTTTCTAAGTTTTCAAAATCAGAGATATTGTACTGAAATTCAATAATTTCATCAACTTTCATTTTCGAAAAGGTCTCAATAGCTTTTTGGACCATATATCCGCTGATATCAATTGGGCAGTATCTAATCTTAACTTTTCCATCCAAGGCTTTTATTAATTTTCCTGCTTTTTTGCCATCGCCGCACCCAAGATCGACGACGTTAATAGCTCCATTTTTGCCTAACTTTTCAAGAATAAGTTTTGCATTTGATAGCATTAAACTTTCACCCTGATCTTTATTTACTGCTTTGTTGTATTCATTAGAATTCTCTAAATCAAGATATGCCTGTGCCTGCTCTGATGTTAAATACCAAAGCTTGGAATCAGCAATATTCCAAACCCGTGTTTTTCCTTCAAGAGCATATCCTCTCTTGATAAGCTCTTTGAATATTAAGTCATTTATTTGCATAGTATTATAAAATTTCACCCTTTAAAGGCTTTTTCTTTTTGATTTTTCAAAAAATTTCACTACGAAATGAGTATAAAAAAGGAAAGTTTAAAAGGGATTTCCAACTGCTTTTATTAATGCCCCCGTAGTCTAGAGGCCAAGGACGAGGCCCTTTCGCGGCCTAAACCCGGGTTCGAATCCCGGCGGGGGCATTTACACGCAGAATATATCCTGTTGCACGCGGATATAGCATATAGATAAAGATGAAAAAAAGAGTAAATTTTAAACAAAAATTTGAACCAGAAGGAAATAAGATAATTCATGGAGCAGGACAAAGTATAGAGACTTTTTCTCGATATTGGGAAGCTGTTGGAAAATATAAGCCCCGTATTTATATGACTTACATAAAATTTCAGTGTTTGGATGACTGGATTAAAAAAATAAGAAAAGAAATTAAACTATTTCCGAACCTTATGATTCAAATTGGACTTAATCTAAGAATAAACGGAGAAGACAAAACAAAAGAAATATCAGAAGGCAAATATGATAAAGAATTAAAAAAGTTTGCAGAAACAATATCCGAAATAAAAAATCCTGTTTTTGTGAGAATCGGGTATGAATTCGATGCCAAAGAAAGATATGCCCCAAAAAATTATATCCTTGCTTTTAGATACATTGTAAGTTATTTTAGAAAAAATAATCTGGATAATATTGCTTCGGTATGGTGCTCATGTCCTTATAATGGTACAGAGCCGTTTGAACCATATTACCCTGGTGATGAATATGTTGATTGGTTTGGAATAGATGTTTTTGGAGTAGAACTGTTTAAAGACAGCAAATACAAACCTATAGAAGAATTTCTAAAAATGGCGATTCAACACAAAAAACCTGTGATGATTGGAGAGTCAAGTGCTATAAAAATTGGAATTGAAAATGGAGAAAAAATTTGGAAAGAATGATTCAGACCTTACTTCAAATGGATTGGTGATAACCCTCAAATAAAAGCTTTCTGTTATATTAATTGGGATTGGGGAAAAGATTGGAAAACTCCAAGATGGATGAATTCCAGAATTGAGGAAAATGAGTTCGTTAGAAAAAAATATCTTGAGGAATTAAGCAAACCGATTTATGTTCATACTATCTTGGGAGAAAACCAAGAATCTTCTTAAAGAAACAACAGAAAGAGCCAGTCTACTTCTCGGCGGGGCGTTTATGACAAGAACCAGCCACTAAAGTAACAAGTTTTAGAAAATCTAATTCTTGATATATAAAAGATATACCCTGCCGAAACTCCAAGTAATCGAAATGGCTGCCTAAAAAGCACCTTGCATAAACCTTATATACAAGAAAATCTAAATATAAATATGGCAAATGATAACCAAGAAATGCTAAATCGCATAAAAAATATAGAAATAGTAGTAGAATACATCAAGGATAGCATGCCCAGTAAAGATATGTTTTTATCAACAGAAGAGAAAATTTTGCTTCAAGAAAGCTATGCTGAAGAAAAGAGCGATGCTCTTGTTTCAAGTAAAGAAGCTAGAAAAAAATTAGGAATATGATTTTTTCTATAGAGTATGCTAAACAACCTCTGCAATTTCTTAAGAAACAGGATAAACATATCGTTGGAAGAATAATAGACAAAATTGACGAAACTTTGCCAAATAATCCTGTGCCTCACAACGCAGTTGCAATAGTAGGCGAACATGGCGTTTTTCGCATAAGGATAGGAGATTATAGAGTTCTCTATAGGGTAAATTATCAAGAAATGCGAATAATCGTTATAACTTTAGATAAACGACCAAGAGCGTATGATTAATTGTTCTTAATTGTCTTGAACATTCTTATTCGCTCAATTATATTCTTTGTTTAGATAGCATTTTTTATCTTCATGATTATGCTCTTCTTTTCATCTCCCCATAATCATCCATAGTAATCAGTTTAGAATCCAACCCAAGAATTTGGCAAGTTTCATAAAAAGCCTTGTCTGAAGAGTAAATAACTTTAATTTTAGATATCAAAAGAC
>JBBSYR010000114.1:0-9832 GCA_038045165.1 Nanobdellota archaeon | reverse complement strand
CAAGATTATCATACTTCAAGAAGATTAAGAAGGGCTAATTTATACGCAAAGCCCTATAAGACAAAACGCTGAGCATGTAGATAACGGCAAACAGGCATGCAATAAGATTTAAAAATCGCCCTTGCCAGGTTTTAGTATGCTCGCATAGTATAGTGGTTAGTACATCGCCCTGTCGCGGCGAGGACCCGGGTCCGATTCCCGGTGCGGGCGTAAAATCAAATTGACCAAAATAATGGCGTTAAAAACAGCCCTTTGTTCATGTCAAAATGATTGTGCTGCCTGTGCGAGCATTTCAACTCATAGATTTTTAAATCGCTCTCGATTTTTTAATTAATTTGCCAAATCTCTTTACTTTAGCAGTCTTTCTCATTCCACGATTATACATCTTACTTGATCTTGCTTTAACTCTCATGTTTTAATTAAATTTTTGAAGTTTATAAATACATACTAAGGCAAATACTTCAAATAATCTATACAAGTTAAATTTCATCATCGGCAAAATTAAAAATTAATATGCTGATAACACGCGCTATTGATTCTCAAACTATTAATCTATTGTAATCTACAACTTCAGAAAGCTAAGAAAATGAAGAACCTGAAAAATATATCGTTAGGAAATAATTTCGGGATAACACACAAAGCCTGCTAATTAATAATGTTTATAAACTGTTATTTAGCTCTTTATTTATGGAAGAAACATTAGAACACAGGCTTGCTAATAGATTGCATGTATCTACATGCCATAGGGTTGGAAAATATCTTTTAAACATAGTTATGCATAATGATTTAGAGGATTTTGAGCTTTTAAGGCTTGATGAAGAAGGAATTACTATTAAAGATATAAAGACAGAAATAATATCTTTTTATGAGGAAAGAAATACGCCGGTTTCTTTGTTTACAGAAGGAAAGATAGAATTAATAAGAAATAAAGGCGAAATGCCCATATTGGGAATAAATGTAACTTATTATGGGGCAAATGCTAAAGTAACAGTTATGAATATAGTTCAAAGAAAATTTCCCGAACCCGGGAATCATGAACTCTATTTTGCAGAATAGTTTTATTGAGAAGTTTGAATAATTCAATTTTTACGAGAAAATTTTCAAACTTCTTGTTAGAGAACTTTGGTTTTTGCAAAGTTATCTATTATTTGGCACTTCGCAAACACCCATATCCTAAAGATCACCTCAATTGATAAGTTTTTTCATTGAAATAGAGCATAGAAAATCTAATATAGTCTGAGAATCTTGTTTTTAGATGCGTAATGAAGTTAATTCAGAAAAGCCAGTCGAATCGCAAAGAAAGGTGAGATTTATCCTTCTAAATATAATTCGCATTCTTCTAGTTTTAATTTTCCTTTTTGCAGAGTTCAATGGAAGAAAGCTTCTGCTATTCACCTCTATTTTCGCTTTTATTATAACATTCATGCCTTGGTTTTTTAGAATTTTTTTAAAAAAAGAGCCTGCCGCGTTGTTTGATATAATTATTATCTTGTTCGTTTTCGGGCTATTTACTTTTTGGGAGATACGAGGAGTTTATGCGAGCAATTGGATAGTTGCTTTCCTTATGACCATCGCCGAAGCAATAGCATTAGGTTTGCTTGGGCTGACTTTAGTTCATACTCTCTTTAAAAACACGCAAATAGAATCAAATCCTCTTTTGATTTCTGGATTTTCATTTTGTTTAGGTTTTACTTTTGGCGCTCTTTTAGAAATTACTGAGGTCGTCATTGATTCAGTTTTCAAGTTTAGAATACATGAAGTGGGGTTGTTTAATCCACTGGAAGACTTAGGCATTTATCTAATCGGCTCGCTTATTGTCGCCCTTTTTGGATATTTTTCTTTGAAAAGAGGAAAGCAGATTTTAATCAGCAGTTTTTTAGAAGATATTATTGAAAAAAACTCGCGATTCTTTGGCATGCCCAGCAATGCTTCGCTTAATCACCACGAACAGCAAGTCAGAGAAATGATAAAAAAAGGCGAAGGAAACAAAGTCGAATTTAAATCTACTCTTAGAAAGAATTTGCATACAAACGCATGCGACAAACAGATTGAGCATGCATCTCTTAAAACTATTAATGCATATTTAAACTCTGATGGGGGAACACTGCTTATTGGAGTTTCTGATAATGGAGAGATTCTTGGTTTAGATGTTGATCAGTTCGCAAACGAGGACCATGCGCATAGGCATCTCATGCAGCTTATTAATGATAACATTGGCGCAGAATTTCTGCCTCTTATTCGGGCGCAGGCGGTTAAAATTGAAGGTAAAAGTATTCTGAAAGTTGATTGCAAAAAAAGTGAGAAAGAGGCATTTGTTAAGGTTGGAAAAGATGAGCATTTTTATGTCCGCCAAGGCTCATTAAGCATGCCCCTGACAGGAAGCGCTTTATTGAAGTATGTAGAATTTGCATTTAGGAAGAAGGAGTAGAATTTTTTAAATGGGGCTGCTGGGATTTGAACCCGGGTCGCGAACCCCCGAAGCTCGAAGGCTACCAGATTGCCCCACAACCCCATATTCATCTTAAGATAAACACTTGTTAAAAATGTTGCTATCTCTTTTTTATCGAACTATGCAGATGCCGTAAATAATCTGTTTTTTTTGTGTTGGACATTTTCTCGATTATTAATTCAGGAGTTGAATGCGCTAATCTGCCAAGGATAGGATTATGATCAACTATAAGCTCATTAAATTCATCTAGCCCTTTTGCCTCAATGCCGTCTATTCTTGCAAATTGCGGCAGATTGTCCTTAATTTCCTGCCCGAGATGCGTCGCTATCACTAAAAAGCAATTCTTATTTATGAAATATTCTGCTGTTGCGCTTATTATTTTTCCAGCTACTCCCGGTTCAGTGACTGCTTCTATTTCATCTGCCAAAATCAATGTTTTTTTGCCAGGTTTTATTTCAGACATCTGAGTCAAAAGAGTTTCAAACGCTCCTTTGTTTGCAGAGCCTTTTGTTTTCGCAAAATAATAAATCTCAGAAAATAAAGGCATTTTTGCATTTCCTTTTATTGGCAATCCGAGGTGAAAAAGTGTTGCAAATTGAATTATATGCTCTAACAGCGTCGTTTTGCCCCCGCTATTTGCGCCTGTAAGCATAGAGCATCTGGAATTTGCATCTAAATGAAAAGAAATCGGCTTCGGATTTTCTAAGAGAAAATTTTCTGAACTTGTTATTAGCAGCTCATCTGAAATTTCTATTGCTCCATGCGATTCTAAAACATACCTCGAAACCCCAGAGACAAAATCAAGCAAAATTAAAAGTTCTGAGAGTTTTCTCAAATTTTCAGGTAATTTTTTCAGCTGCAATGCATGCTTTTTAATGTTTTCAGCTATAGAAGAAAACTCATTCGCACTTTGGTTTTTTATTAAATTTTCCAGCTCTTTTTGGTTCAATTTAAGAGGAATCCCAATATCAATAACACTTTCAGGCATAGTGTTTTTTGCAAGAGTTCTCCTAATCAATTCTTTCAATTCATTTGGCAGCTGATTCTTGTTTAATATAGAAAGAAACAAATCTCCAGAAAGAGTCATATTTTTTATTTGAGAAAATATCTCTTCATTCATTCTTTCAATCTCTGCTTCTGCAGCTTCCTTTGAGGTAATCTTAAGAGTCTTGTCTTCCAACAGCCCAAGAAGAGGAGAAATTTCAGAAACAAGACTTCTCACTTCCTCATTTGCCTCAAATTTTCCTAAGACTTCAAGGTTTGCTTTCCATCCAGAAAGAATCTGCAGATATCTCTCAAGATAAGCTTCATCAATTGATCTCAAAAATATAGTTTGGGGAAGTTTCTCAAGCGCATGTGAGAACATTTCACATCCAATTACTTGAACAGTATCATAATCCATTAAAGATTGTAAATCATATTCTGAAATAAGAAACTGAACTGGGCATCCAAGCTCTTTTAGCCGCATTAAAATGTTTTCATCTTCAGTTGCAACAACTATGCTGTATTTTGGCTTCCAATAGGGCTTTGGAGCACTAAGTTCTTTCAGAAAATTATTTTCTATTCTATTAGATTTCTTAAAGAACTCCTGTCTCTTTCTTATTTCATCTAAATTATTTGTAAACTCAAAGAAATTCCAGATATCCGAAGTATCTGAAAAATGAAAATTGGAGGAGAGTTTCGAAAGGACTTTATTATATATCTGCTTAGCATCTTTTGTCTTAAAAATGCTGTCTGAATTTGCTTTTACCTGGGCATTATACTTGCTAAAAGGAGAAAGATTATTTGCTTCTATGAAATTCAATATCTCTTTTTGCATATTTTCCCATGCCTTTCAGCATTTAAAGATTTTTATGTATTCAGTAGATGAGTATCCCAAGTAAAATAATGCAATCTATAGCTTGTTTGATAAACATAGCAATTAGAGCCTAATTGCTATTTGGGATGTAGCCTTGCGCTGTTATGCATCGCTAATAAAAAAGAAAAGATGAATTTACTTTGGATTAATAATTAAACCAAGAGGATTCTCAATATTAGTCTGAGCGCTGGAATTAACCAAATAATAAGCCATATAAGGCTGTTGACCAGGCGCAGACTTCAGATAATTTAAGTTTTTCCATCCTCCCATATAACTCATACCACCAAAATATATTACAATTTTCTTCTCTGCAACAGAAAGCGTTTCGTAATCATAAACAAGATTAAGTGTGTTTGCTGTAAAATTATAAGCATAGAATTTTAAAGATTCTTTGCTCTTTTCCACGAAAATAGTGTCTCCCTCAATTCCATAAATAAAAGATATCTCTTTTGCTATTTCAGAAGGCATGGTTTTATATTCATTTTTAGTTAAATCATAAAAGTGAACTTCAAGTGCTCCTGCTATCGGTGCTGTGAATGCTATAGTTCCGCTATTCTTGTCAACATAAATTCTCCCTTTGAAAAACTTATCTCCAGTTACTTCTCGGATTGCTTGCTTGCTTGCTATGTCATATACTAATATTCCTTTTTTCGCTGCATTATCTCCGCCAAAGAAAACTATTCTATTATTCTTAATAGCTTTAGGTTCCCAATAATTTACTTCAGGAAATGTAAACAATAATGTATTTATTCCAGATAATATATTATATTCATAATATCTATGCTCCCTTACAGAAGGAGTCATTCCAGTTGTTTGTACACTATATAATATCCCATTATCATTAATATCAACGACCTCTTCAACGTATTCCTGAAATGTCCTGCTTAAAGGATTAGTAAATTGTTTTAATATAAAACCATTTGTTAAATTAACTACATATAATGCTTCTTGTGTAGAGAAAACCGCTTTATCTCCATATGCACTAACATCATAACTACTTGCGGTGGAAATATCAATTTGAAGTTTTACAGGCAAGATGCTATTTTCAGCAAGGAAATAAAACTCTCTAAAATTGCTTAGGCTATTCTGGGGACGTATAAGAGCCCCGTTATCAAAGAATGTAACTCGATTATTAATCATATTTATTCCGCCAGACGTCCAAGCAAATATATCTTTTAAAGAAGCAATCGGAACTATCTGCTCTGTAGAAGAGTCTTTTCTTACTAATATTGCACAATACTTTCCTGCTTGCTTGCAAGCATCAAAATCTACGAGAGGATTAACATTCGCCAATTCCAGAGGAATAGTACATTGTGGGTTCTTTAATGTGAGATTTATGCGTGGAGGCGTATTATAATCCTCAAATGGTCTATACGCCTCAAGATAAACTACTCTTGGCGCATAATACTTAGTAGTTTGGTCAACAAGTGTTATTTCCCGCCCATCATTAACTGGAACACTAAAACTGCCTTTAGATATTCCTCCATCTTCTCTGGATGGCACTAATATTTTTTGCACATTAAATGGAGTATGTAAAGTATAGGTACTTTGAAATATAGAAACACTTTCAGCACTAGCAAGAGGCTGCCTACACGAATGCGTCTGTTTCGGCTCTCCTACATATTGAAACCCTCCTTCTTGAGCCACGATATCCCGCGAAGGAGAAGCGTTTAATTCAGCTAAACCTGCTCCTTGAAGCTCATACTCTATCTCCAACTGGTCCGCTTGAGCGCATTCTCCTGGCAATTTAGAAACATCAATATATACCACTGACGAACTTCCGCGAGGGGTATATTGGGTAACTCCAGTTGCAGATTGGCTAACAGGCGAGCCAAGCCAACAATGAGCATAATATCCAACATCTTTAGCAATCCAATATAAGTCTTGAAGGTAAACTGCCTGACGAGCTTGTGAATGCATTGACTGAATAGTAGGAAGTACAGTAGGATAACTTCCGCCAGGATAAACTAGAGTCATAGGACGAGTAAAATCATAAGCAGCATCTAAAAGAGAAACAGACCCCTTTTTCCCAGACGAAACCGCACAAGGGATAATCTCGCTTGCCAGCTTGCTTACTCCGCCAGAACACTCGCCAACTTTTGTCCATGTCTTTGTCTGCTGGCCATTTGCCGGACAAGTTGCAGGATTCAAATTAAACACCCAATCAGCTTCTGTGCATTCTCTAAGGCATACTCCTTCCTTACAATTACAGCTTAATTTTCTTTCTCCTTTAGAATTATCATCACAGAAATATTCAATAATTGAATTATCTGTACTGCAAGTATCAGAATAATTCTTATATTCTCCTGTCAGCCAAAGCGTCCACCATTTTCTTTCATATACACTAACTGTTCCTTTATTTTTGTAAAGAATACCACCGTCACTATCCTTACACGCGTCGTTATCCTCAATATAAATAAATTCATCAACTGTACTAGCAATATTTGTATCAGTATAAGGTATATCATAATAAAAAACTACTTCAGAAGCATGAACATTAATATTTCCAGATTCATCAATGCATCTGATATAATATTTTACTCTGCCAGTATTATTTCCAATACTAATTTCTCTAACATGATTAAGGCTTTTTGTTTCAGATAAGAAATAAGGCATTTGTGCATATTCCTCATCTTGAGAGGATATTTTGCATATAGCCAATTCATCTGTAGTAATATTCAAAGTAAAAACTCTTGTTATTATTAGCTCTTCAGGATGCTTTTGAGTTACAATAGGAGGAGTGATATCTAGCACTGGCAAGGAAGATGAGCCAGTGTTACCTTCTGCAATCTCAGAATCTTGTGATTCTACACTTCCATTAAACGCTCTGACTTTATAATAATAATTTGTTTCTGCGTTTAATTGAGAATCACTATAAGAATTAGTATTGATAGGTAATTGGGCAAGGAGAATGTAAGGTCCTGCAGATATATTAGCTCTATAAATTCTAAATCCTTCTTCAAGCATTGAATTATCTTCCCATTCAATGTTAATTTCATGTGAACTTGCTGCAGCAATTCTTACTTCATTCGGCGCAGGCAAAACAAGATTTTCTTCAATTTCACTGACTATCTGCGTAGGCATAGCTTCACACTGGATTGACGCAGAAACCTTGCATGCAAAAGGCTCTGCCTTGCCCAGCACCATTTTGCTTCCTGCAACCTGCCCCCATATTCTAACATTAGCAGGTTTATTATAAGGAATATCATCAAAATTAAGTCCCCCACCCCACGATGAAATCGAATAAGTCTTAGTCTCCCCAGCAGCAGGCATATCTAAAGGAGAAATACGCACTGTTGGATTCAATGTTTCAATAATTACATTCGCGCGAGGGTCGCCCTGAAGAATAAATTGAAATCTCAATCCTTTAAGCGCAGTTCCAATTCTTCCATCGTTTTCAACAGAAACATTAACAGCTGTTGCATTGTATGCGCAGCTTCTAGGGGTTATATATATGCCTTGGCAATTGCCAGTATTAGTTTGAGAATCCTTGCCCAGAAATTCTTTCTGGGTGTTATACAAAGCGCTCACTTCTGTATTGCTAAGAGCACGATTGTAAATAACTACTTCATCAATAGAGCCGTTGAAGGGATAAATGCCTCCCCTTAATCTTCCCATAAATAATTGCCCGTTTCCTGTAACAATAGAGTCAGTAATACTCTTAGAATTAACAATAACTCCATTGCGGTAGAGCTTCATTTCATCCCCATCATAGGTGCCGACAAGATGAACCCAAACATCCTTATTTAACCACGTTAAATTAATAGTTTCCATAAGCGCTCCTTTTGCAGATTTTATTCTAAAATAATAAGATTCTCCTTGTGTATATAAAAGCCATTGTGCATTCACTCCTCCATCAATAGTTTTTTCAACAATTCCCCCATTTTGTGATGCCTTTTTTGATTTTACCCAAACAGAAACGCTAAACTGCTGCAAATCAAGAGCATCTAAGGCAGGAACTTCTATCGAATCATCTACTCCATCAAAATAGCCCGCAGTATTATAGATACCTTCTTTCACATTAGTCTGCCCTCCCTTTCTAACTCCATCTGCTGCTCTTATTGGAATTGGCGTTTCAATACCTAAAAAAAGCGCTTCATTAATTATAGGGTCTGCAGAATTTACAGGTTCATTAAATGTCCAATAAGCAACCACACCATCAGAAAGTGAAGGCATTTCTTGGACAGGCATGCCTGTAAATTTTAATTTAGTCCAATCAAAAGGCCAAAACGCCGAAGCGAGCGAGAGAAGCATGACACTAATCAAAAGAACAGCAAAAATAATACTCTTTTTCATAGCAGAAAGAAAGCACAAGGGATATTTAAATTATTCGTTTATTTTGGAGAATGGGGCAGGATTGGCTTCTAAAGATTGAATAGATTATGCGGCTGTGTTGCATGAATCACTATAATTGGCAGAGTTTTCTCTATCTTTAATCAATTATAGATTAGTAACCTGACTTCGCCACATGGCTATCGCTAAAATGCTAACTCATGGAGTTCTGCCAGTTGGCTAATTTTTTATCCAGTCAGGCGGTTTTTCACTGAATTCTTTTAGAGAATCCCCCAAAACTCTTTTAATTTCATCTGTAATGTTCGATAAAACGCTAAATTTGAACACACTTTTGTCATAAATTATTGTAAGTGTCAAACTATTCAATGTTTTTTTGAGTAACTTCAGATTTTTATCGACGTTATCTCTATTCAAAAAATGTGTCAACTGAATAAGGCAATTTGTGAGAAAGACAATAAATAAATAGCCTATAATTGCTTCTTTTGTAATATGGTTTATAGGTCTTAATTCTGTCCCCTCTTTCATATTTCTTATTAGTTTTTCAACTATGTCTTTATTCTTATACAGCTTCAATATTTTATAAGACTCATCATCAACAGAACTTTCCAAAACAAAAAATCCTTCAAAACCGGTAATGAATGGATTAACAATTTCTGAAAGAGAAGTTTGTATCTCTCCTTTCAAAATAATATTTCCCTCTCGGGAAATATGTTCCCCAATTGGTTTTCCTTTGTTTATCTTTGACAGAATCTTATCTCCTATTTTCAAATCTCTTTGAAATTTTTTATTTCTATTTTTGCGAAGTTTCTTATAAAGATTTTTAGAATGAAAAATGTATTTTAAATTTTCATCTTTAACTTTTACACACTCATATCTTGTTCCATTGATATAAAACACTTCCTTTGGAGATTCTTTGTAAATCTTAACATAGTTTTTGTAAGTTTCTCTGTGTCTTGGTTTTAAAGTTAGATAATTGAATCCAAGTTCAATTATCTTATCCTTGTTCTCTTCAGTATTTCTCCCGCAATCAAAGATAAGTAAACTTCCCTTTTCCAATATCTTGCCTGAAATTTTCAGCATGAAATTGAAATGTTTTTTATCACAAACATTTCCTTTTTGAATTGTCAAACCAGAAGGAACTCCGTTCATTCCAGTTTCAATTCCGAAGACAATCTGTTTCTTTCCTGGCTGATTATCTCTCGAATATCCAAGGGCTCCAAGTTCTGCTTTAT
>JBBSYR010000113.1:0-4459 GCA_038045165.1 Nanobdellota archaeon | reverse complement strand
TCCAGACAGAAAACTGCGTACAAAATGTGCTACAAGCTACGCAGTTTTCTGTATTTCAATCAACATCAAATAACCATACAAAAGATATCACGAGCAAAATTCCAAAAACAAAACCTCCAAGAACATCGCTAAGCCAATGTACATTCAAATAAATTCTGCTAAAGCCAATTATTAAGGGAAGTACTAAAAAAATATAAGAAATCCTTCTATTTTTATTCCAAAAAATCCAAGCAAAAGAACAATAAACTACAACAGCCATCAAACTATGTGTACTGGGAAAACTAGGATTATTCTCGAAAGGGTTTAATGGCCGTGCTCTTCCAAAAAAGCTTTTAATTCCTTCTCCAATTACTGCCCCGAAAACTACATTAAATAAATAAAATAATGCCATCTTTCCCATTCTATTAAAATAAAAAAACGCCGCAATAATTGCTGAAAAAATAGGCAAAAAATATAAAGAAGCTAAAAATGAAAAAGATTTCATAATCTTTATTCCAATATCTGACTGATGCAAAAAGAAAAAACTGCTTAGTTTCTTGTCAATCCCGCTAAAAAGAAAATCAAATTTTATACAAAAAGCAATAAAAATAAAAATCGCAGCTAATACAATAATTGCAATTAAAAAATTCCTATCTCTTTTTTTCATGAATACATAAATAAAAAGAGATTATTAAACTTTGTTAAAAAAAAGTAAGAGCTTAGCTTTCTGAAGCTATCGTCGGGCGGGGTGGGTGGCGGCGGCGAGTAAGTTCACGAAAGTAATGAATAATAACGATGAGTGAGCTTGTGAGAAAGGGTTAACGTCGGAATTACTTCAGAAAGCTAAGTAGATACTAAAAAAACAACAACCTTAAAACCTCTTTAATTATATACTAATATGCGCCCTGAAATGAAACCTTTGTTCAAAGAACGTATGCAAAGCTTAATGCCAGATGAATCTGACTTTGAAGCATACGATAAAATAATTCACACTGGTCCAAAAAATTTCATTCGCTGCAACACTCTAAAAATCGCTCCTGAAAATCTTCTTACTCGCCTTTCAAAAAAATGGAAAGTCGCTCAGCCCTATCAAGAATATCCGGAAATCATGCTCATTGAATCCAGCTTAATGCCGGGTGAACTAGGCTCTTCCATAGAGCACCTTTTAGGATACTATTATGTGCAAGAAGTTTGCTCTATGATGTCTGCCTTAGCTTTAATTCCGCAGCCGAACGAAATTCTCTTAGATATCTGCGCCTCTCCTGGCTCAAAAACCACTCAAATAGCTGCAAAAATGGAAAATAAAGGAACAATAATCGCCAACGACTTGAAAATAAACAGAATACAAATCTTAGCTTCAAATCTTGAAAGATGCGGAGTTTCAAATACAATTATTACAAAAAATGACGGAGTTGCACTCTGCCAAAAACTTGCAAAAACAAATTTCAAATTCGATAAAATTCTTCTTGATGCGCCTTGCTCAGGTGAAGGCACTCTTAGAAGCTCGCCAAAAACATTTCTAATGTGGAACCACAAAGTAGTTGAAAATCTTTCAAGACAGCAGAAAAAGCTTCTCGCAAATGCAATAAAATGCCTAAAAATCGGAGGCGCATTTGTATACTCCACCTGCACTCACGCCCCTGAAGAAAATGAATCAGTAATTGATTTTGCTCTAAAAAATTTTCCAGTCAAACTAGAATCTTTCTCTCTTCCGTTAAAAACTCGCCCAGGCATAACATCCTGGAAAACAGAACAATTTAATCCTGAAGTTGCAAAGTGCCGGCGCATTTATCCTCAAGATAATGATTCAGAAGGCTTTTTCGTTGCAAAACTTAGGCTTTTGGAGGAGATAAATAGTTAAAATGAGAATTCACAAAGTTTAAATAGTTATCATAATTATGATAACTATTATCACTATAGCGATAACTTAATATACAAAATGACGCTAATAAACGCAATAAAAAAACCAGAAATGCGAAGAATTTTTGGTGAGCGAGAGCTAAAAATAATTGAAAAACAGTTAAAAGGGGTTAACTTGCTTCCTTCTGAAAGAACACGATTATCTAGAGATATAAGAAAAAAATTAGAAGCGGTTCGGCTTCTATCCCCTTTCATTGAAGATTTTAAATTAAAAAAAGGGCTTTATTTAAAAGAAATTATTGAGAATGCAAGAAATGAAATATTCAAGCATCCGTTATCCCGAAATATTAAAAGAATAATTCTTTTCGGAACTGCCGTTGAAAATAAGCTAAGGCTTGGTTCTGATATAGATCTGGCTATAGAGTTTGATAAAGAGATAAATGAAAAAGAAGCATTTAAGTTTAAGTTATATGCCCTAGGAAAGGTCAATGATAAGATTGATATCCAGATATTTAATAAATTGCCGGAGGAAATAAAAAGTGAAATTGACAAAAGAGGAAAAATACTCTTTGAAAAGAAGGGCTGAAAAGAAAATTGTTGAAATTGAATCTTATTTGAATAATTTGATTAGCTTTAAGCCTGAAACTCTGAGGGAATATGAAACAAATCTGCAAAAAAAGTGGGCGTGTGAAAGGGCATGTGAAAGAATCTCTGAAGGATTAGTGGATTTAGCAATATTTTTAATAAGAATAAAAGATATAAATTACAATGAAGAAGATGAAAAAGCATTTAGTGTTTTATTAAAAAATAAAATAATTGATGAAATGTTATGCGAAAAATTGAGGAATCTAAAGGGAATGCGAGACCATATAGCTCATAGGTACGGGGAAATTAATGATCCGATGGTATTTGATGCGATAAACAACGAAATCGAAGAAGACGCAAATAATTTCCTTAATATTGCCAAGACCGCTTTAGAGGAGATAAAATGAACTGCAGATTTATAAAAACCCCTGAAAAAAGAAAAATCATTGCAGAGCTAAATGCTCAGTTCGGCATAGAAGAACTGCCATACCTGCTGCTAGAAACAGGCAAGGAAAAGCTCCGCGCTTTTTCAGGAAATCTGAGCAAAGAAGAAATACTCTCCCTCGCAGAAGTCGCCAATATAGAAATCATAGGCGCTTATCTTTTAAAAAAAGAACACGATTTCAGGCTTAGCTTTGACGCAGCGCATCTTCTGAAAAATAAAATATCAAAAAATATTCTGGAGATAAATGAAGAACAGGCAAGAGAATGGATGAGGGGCAATGACCTGCAAATAAAAGCAGAAAAAGGCACTTTTGTAATAAAATGCAAAGAAGATTTTCTCGGTTGCGGCAAATCAAACGAAGAGGTATTATTTAACTATGTGCCAAAAGACAGAAGAAGGAGAAAATGAGCGTTAAATAATAATTCCTTTTTAATCTTTCTCTAATGGCAGCCAAACTACAACGTGTTC
This sequence comes from Nanobdellota archaeon, assembly GCA_038045165.1. GTDB lineage: Archaea > Nanobdellota > Nanobdellia > Pacearchaeales > GW2011-AR1 > VGKP01. Next base: position 1,122 of record JBBSYR010000113.1, on the reverse strand, counting down.
TTTGTATATGTTAAAAACATCATAGCTGATATATTCATTAACAAACCGCTCTTTAAATTTCTCCATTATCTGCCTGAATATTTTATCATTCTCAACATGAATCTCTATAGTAAGATCATACTTTCCTAATAATTCTAAAGCAAACAAACACTTATTGGTTTTATCAAAGAATTCTATTATTGAAGGAATCTTCTTCAAGTCAATCACACTAAAATTAAGTTGAATGAACTCAAGCCCCAATTTTGAAAAATTAGGAGCGGTTGTATAGGATATTATTACTCCTTCTTTCTCCAAGTTTCGCATTCTATATTTAACAACTTTAGAGTCTACATTAAGTTCTTCGCCTATTTTAACTAAACCCATTCTTGCATTTGTAGACAATAACTTCATGATTTTTATGTCTAAGTTATCCAAAGGATAAGCTTCTATTTTATCCTGGTAAAAATAATGCTTAGAAGTCGCGCCGGCATATAAGAATTTTTGATTAAGCCTATGAGTGCTTAAGACAACATGAATTTCCTTTTCTAAGATATAATCCCCGAATTTCTCCTTAAATTCAGTTAGAAATTCCTTGAACTGCCTGGCATTCTCTACCATAATAAGAAAAATAACATTATAATATCCTTCACAGCTTCCCAAATAAGCGCATCTATTATAGTTTTTGATGAATTCTATAATCTTCTCTTCTATTTCAGGTGTAGCTCTGTTAAACTTTAAAAAAGTCTTGTAATAATACATTCCAAGTTTTGAAGTGTTAAAAACAGTATAAAATCCTTTAATATATTCCTCTTTAATAAGGCGATTAATTCTAAAGTTTATAGTTTCTTTTGATGATCTTATTTTTCTAGCTATCTGGCTTGCACTAGCTCTCGCATTTAAATCTAGCTCATACATTATCTTTTTATCTAAAAGGTCTAATCTTTCCATATTATTGCTCAAAGAGAGATTTAGTATTTAAATATTTCCTTTTAAAGTAATATTCTACTAGAAATATTATTATATTAAAATATAATGTTACTACTAAGAGATAATATAATATGCACAAAATAAAAGTATATTTATGCGCACGCATCTCTAAAGATGCTCATGCATGGAATGAAAAAGTCAGCAATAGCTTAAGCA
>JBBSYR010000112.1:0-2684 GCA_038045165.1 Nanobdellota archaeon | reverse complement strand
TCGGTGGCTGTGTTATGCTATATGAAACAATCAAAAATCCAACAAACAGAGATGGCGAAGAACCAAATAAATCTTCAAAACCAAAATCATTAGATTGTTTAGTCAAATAGACAGAGGATTTTTAGGGTCAACGAACAAACACTAACATTTAAATAATAAATGCATTTTTATCAATCATGGCACAAGTTACAGCCAGAATTAAAATAAAAGGCAAACACTACGAAATTTTAGTTGACTTAGATGAAGCTCTAAAAGTTAAAGCAGGAAAAGGCAATCTCGCGGCAGCAATTGTATCACAGCACGTCTATAGTGACATAAAAAAAGGCACAACTGTTTCTAATGCAGATTTAATAGATGCTTTCGGCACAACTGACTTATACTCAATAGCAAAGAAAATAATCACGAGCGGCGAAGTTCAAAAAACTCAAGAGTTTAGAGACGCAGAAAAAGAAAACAAAATAAAACAAGTCCTTAACTTGATAATCAAAAATGCAGTTGACCAAAACAACAGGCCATATACTGAAGAAAGATTAAAAAGAGCAATTGAAGAAACTCATTACAACTTTGATAATCGCCCTCCAGAACAGCAAATGCCTCTGCTCATTGAAAAACTCAAGATATTAATTCCAATAAAAATTGAAACAAAAAAGATAAAAATTATTGTTCCAGCGTCTTATACTGGCCAGGTTTACAGCCTTCTGAAAGAATACAAACAAAGCGAAGAATGGCTCTCCAATGGCTCTTTGCAGGCAATTCTTAATATTCCAGCAGGAATGCAATTAGATTTCTACGACAAGCTCAATTCAATTACTCACGGCGCTGTGCAAAGCGAAGAAATTATTGAAAAGACTGAATAAAATCAGAGCAAAAACTCTTTATAGTGCCAAGATTCAAAATAATTAAAAGAAATAACCTTTATTAATCCTATTTTCTCTTATCAGATATGCAAAAAGAGGAATTAAATCACGAGATTTCTTCAAAAGAGCAAAGAGCGCTTCAAATAAGCACAATAGAAGGAGCTGCAGATAGAGTTGCATTCGGCTTTGGCCACGGATTCATCACTAACTTCGCACTTGCCCTAAAAGCAAACTCCTTTCAAATCGGCGTGTTAAGCTCGCTTCCAAACCTTCTTCATCAGCTAATCCAGCCATACAGCTCAAGAAGCATGGAAAATCTCTCAAGAAAAAAAATTGTTTCACGCGCAGCACTCTTAGAAGCAATTTTGTGGATTCCAATGGCTATTCTCGGCTTTCTTTTCTGGAAAGGTTTAATAAAAAGTACTGCAATTTATCTGGCAATAATTGTTTATGCGCTCATTAATCTTGGAAGGGGCTCGGGCTATCCAGTCTGGTTTTCTTGGATGGGTGACATCGTTCCAGAAAAAATAAGAGGAGGATATTTCAGCAAAAGAAATTTAATTATAGGAATAGTTGAAATATCTGCAGCACTCATAGGCATAGCGCTGATAAATGTTTTTGAAAAACAGGGATATCTGCTGATAGGGCTCGCAATCTTTTTTTTAATATCTTCAATCTTTAAAATTCTTTCTTACTCGCTCATACTAAAGCAATATGAGCCAAAATTCGTTTTAGAAAAAAAAGAAGAATTTTCTTTCTGGGATTTTATAAAAAGATACGATAATTTTGGCAAGTTTGCCGTCTACATGGGTGTTTTTTATTTTGCGCTGATGATTGCTTCTCCTTTTTTTATGGTTTATATGGTGAATGAGTTAAAATTCAGCACTGCGATAAGTGTTGGAATAATGATAATGGGCTCAATATTCTATCTGCTATTTTTGCCATTAGTAGGAAAATTCTCCGATAAATACGGAAATCTAAAATTACTTTATTTAGCAAACATCGCTTTCGCAATTGCCCCCCTTACTTGGATGATTTCAAAAAATCCAATTATTTTAGGGTTAGTGCCTCAGCTCTTTATAGGCATAGCAAATGCGGCGTTGACAATTTCTTTCACAAATTTCACTTATAATGCAGTTTCTCAAAAACACAGAGGGCTTTGCGCTTCATACACCAACATACTAATTGGAATAGGCTCTTTAATTGGCTCTCTTGCTGGAGGCGCAATACTAAACTATGTTAATTTAGAATCGCTGGCGGTAGATATCTTCTTCGCAGTTTTCATACTCTCAGCATTATTAAGAGCATCAACAGCATACTATTTCCTTCCGAAGATACAGGAAAAAAAATTCAAAAGAATTCCTGCACTTTCCGCAAATTTAACCCATCCTTTCAAAACAATTCAAGCTGAAATCGGATGGATAGATGAAATAAGTAGGAGCAGATATACGGAAGGTTTAAAAATTTGGGAGAATTCAAAAAACTATGTTCTTCGGAAGAAAATCTAAAAAAGAAACTGAATGCCCAAGTTGCGGCAGTTCATTTAGCAAGAAATATAATTTCTGTCCATTCTGCAGTTATAGTATGATTGACGAAGAAGAAGAAATGAAAGATTTCGGAATGATTGGAAAAACAGATTTTATAGATGAAAATCTCTCTAGAAATTCCTCTGCACCAAATGAATTTGGGGTTATGGATAAATTAATTTCTTCAATGATGAACAGCATCATGAAAAATATGATGAATGAAATGGAAAAAACAGAAGTCAGCTCCCTTCCGAATGGAATAAAAATAACAATTGTATGCTGGTGGCCGGCGCAACGTATC
>JBBSYR010000111.1:0-9430 GCA_038045165.1 Nanobdellota archaeon | reverse complement strand
TTCTTAGTTTTTTTAGTTAGAAATATCTGTTTTTTATTCGGTTAGGAGATACTGTTTATATACTAACATTTATTAATCGATCCTTTTTTTAAATTGAATGACGATTCAGGAAGAAGCTTTGGAGATGCATAAGAAGTTTAAAGGAAAGCTTGCTGTTGCATCAAAAGTGCCTTTGCAGGATAGGAAAGATTTATCTTTAGCTTACACGCCTGGTGTTGCAGAGCCATGCAGAGCTATTGCTATTGACAAGAAAAAAGTTTATGATTACACAATCAAAGGAAATGCAGTCGCAGTTATTTCCGACGGGAGCGCGGTTTTGGGTCTGGGAAATATAGGAGCTGAAGCAGGCATTCCAGTAATGGAGGGCAAGGCAATTCTTTTTAAAGAATTTGCAGGCATTGACGCTTTTCCAATTTGCTTGGCTTCACAGGATGTCCAGAAAAGTATTGAAACAATAAAAAATCTTGCTCCTATTTTTGGAGGCATTAATATGGAAGATTTCAAGGCACCAGAGTGTTTTGAAATCGAGGAAGCATTGCAAAATTTGGGAATTCCCGTGATGCATGATGACCAGCACGGAACAGCTATTGTCGTAACTGCTGCTTTAATCAATTCTTTAAAAATTGTCGGCAAATCTATTGGAGATGTTAAAATCGTTATAAGCGGAGCAGGCGCTGCTGCAACTGGAGTTTCCAATTTGCTGATTTCAGCAGGTGTTTCTTCTGGAAAAATAATACTTTGTGATAGGCAGGGCGCAATTTACAATGGACGAAGTGACTTGGGCAATAATAAATACAAGTTGAAAATAGCTAAAATAACAAATTCTCTCGGAGTTAAAGGAACGCTTGGTGACGCTCTTGTTGGAGCTGATATTTTAATTGGGCTTTCTTCAAAGGGGCTTGTTAGCTCAGGGATGGTTGTAAAAATGAACCAAGATGCGATTGTTTTCGCAATGGCTAATCCCGAGCCTGAAATAATGCCAGACGACGCTCTAAAAGCGGGAGCTGTTATTGTTGCAACTGGCAGAAGTGATTTTCCGAATCAAATTAATAATGTTCTTGCTTTTCCAGGTGTTTTTCGAGGAGCTTTGGATGTTCGCGCCAGCAGCATAACTAAGAAAATGAAATTAGCAGCTGCTTATGCTTTGGCAAAAGTTATTGAAAGTCCGAGCAAAGAAATGCTTTTGCCTTCGCCCTTTGACAAAAAAGTTGTTCCTGCTATTGCTGATGCGGTGGCAAAGGCATGGCTTGATGAGCATGGATAAGATAAAAATTCTTTTTGTATGTCAAGAATTACATTTTCTAAAACTCGTTACTTTAGTGGTGTGATACTGAAAATGTAATTCTTGAGCATGTTCAAGAACCATACTTATCAACACACCATACACTTTAGTGTATGGTTCTTGACATGCAAGCACAATCGCTTTAGAAGCAAAGTTGCAGAAGCTTTGCTGAAATTTTATGATAAAAAAAATAAATTTGAAATTAAAAGCACTGGCATGCACCTGGATGTTCTAAGGCCATTTGTCGCTGAAAATGTAAAAAAAGTTCTTGCTGAAAAAGGAGTTTTTATCGAAAATGAACTGCCAATTCTTATAAGCAAGCAGGCAATTGATTGGGCTGATAAGATAATTATTGCCGCTGATAATGTTTATAGCGGGGATTTTCCTCTGAATAAAACAGAAACTTGGAGAATTAGCGACTGCGATGAATCTGATATTGTGGGAATTAAAAGAGAGATTGAGAAAATTGAAAAAGATATTCTGAAATTTATTAAAAATTTTTGAGTTTCTATCCCTTATGTGCAATTAAGCGTCACGAATGTGCCCGAGGTGCGAAAATAGAGCCTCGGAGGTTGTAATTTGTTCATCAATCTGCTCCGAAGCGGGGTTGCTTTTTCAACTGCTCAACTATTGTTTTTTAAGGGGAGTCGGCGAGAAATTTTTAGTATACATTATCATGATGATCATAGTCGAGAAGGCGAACAACCCTTTCATTTTCCAGAATCTCATAAGTTAAAACAAAATTTCTGATATGAACTCTTCTTTGTCCAGCCATGTTTGCAGTAAGAGGTTTGCCAATTTGAGGGTTTTCAAGAATTTCCTTAATTTTTCTACTCAATATCTCAAATTGCAATTTATCTTTCTTGGAGAGTTTAGCAAATATTCTATCCAGTTGTTCAGAAATTTCAAGCGTATAAGTCAATTTTATTGGTACCTCTTCTCAAAGTCCTCATGGGTACAAATCTTAATAAATTTACCTTTTCTTATTGCGTCAAGTTTTTTTAGGTATTCTTCTCTGACTTTAGGCTCAGTTTCTACCTGCGCTTTAATAAAGGTATTAACTTGATTGCTCATGCTAATTCCATTCTCCTTACAAAACTGTGCATATTTCTCGTAAACACTTTCTTCCACATTAAATGTTTTTAATACCATATTAAATAACTTTATTTAATACTATTTAAGCCTTTCGCTTACGAGATATTAACTTAGGAGTAATAACAAATAGAAAGGTTTAAAAATTAGGACTTTTTCGCCCTATTATGAAACACGAGCGATTTATTCAGTATGCTCTCCGAAAAGATTTTCCTTTAGCAACAGCTATTGATATGCGCGGAGCAGCATACGATAATCTAAAATATTTTATTAAATCGCTTGGCGAGCCTGACAAAGGTTATTCAAGAATATCAAAGAATGGCAAGAAACTTTATGACCACCATATCTATAAGTGTGATTTAGGAATCTTTAGACTTACAAAAGTAACTAATTTGCATAATACTAAATCGCCACTTAAATTTCATTCTATTTGCGTATTCTCGCCAACGACAGAACAATTCCAAAGTTTGCTTGGGCGATTAGGGATTTCTCAGGCTCGCGAAGATTTGGAGTATCGATTTTGGGGCGAAAAAATATAATTATAGTTGGCAATTTCGTTTAAGCAAGCGATTGTGCGATATAGGAGATTCGCACTCTGCGGTTAAGCGGAGCGAGAAATCGTTTTAGCTGAGAATTGCAGCTTAAAGGGATGAAATTTTCATCAATAATATTATTCTAACAATAAGTGAAAAATCGAGGAGGGAGTGGGGAAACGCAGAGCATATTAGAGGATAGCAACCCGAGCGTTTAGCGAGGGCAAAGCAGAAGTTTGGTTAATCCTGCGAGCTAAACGAAGTTTTAACCCTATCTTCAATGCAAAACAAGGATAAAACTTAGGACAACCTGCTGGTTTTTCCCGAGAAAAATGTTTTAGGATAAAACAAAGCAGTTGCCGTTCAATAGTGATTAAGCGGCTCCGTAGGAACGCGAGTGGATGCCGAACAGCCCTCGCGAGTCTCGAACTTGTTCACATAATTGATTTCGAATGTAATTGTCAAGCTATTTGAGGAAGTTGTAGGGCAGGAAGCCATAATCTATCACGCACTTTTTCGTTCGTGGGGGCTGGCCTGATTTTTGGTTCTTTTATCAAGAACAGAGTTTTTAAGTGTCATTAAGAACTGAAAATTCTTAAAGTTTTTTCGTTATTTGGCTTTACTTTCGAGACTTTTTCTTTCAATTACTTTATTTCTTGCATATCTCAAAAACTCATAGACTCCAGAAGCGAGGTTAGAAAATAAAAATGTCCCTATAATTCTTTCATCAGCAGAGCCAGGTAAAGACATTAGAATATAATTTGTAGCTATTCCACTTCCTGCGCCTGCAAACCAACCCAAAACTGCTCCAGAATCCTCTAAAACCGTCCTATTCATCGGAAAATCAGAACACATAAAATTTCGCGTTTTTCTTATTGCAGTAGGTATTCTATAGGGAGCTAAAGTAAAAGCAATTAGTTGTCTCCCATAACTTGATGCAAAACAAAGAGAGCTTCTTCCTACCAACCTTGCATTTTCACAATTAAAAGGTTCTCTAACTATATTGTATGCTTCTCCACAAATTTCTCTTATTGTTGTTTTGTTTTCCATTTTGTTTTTCCTTAGTTTGATTAGTAATTATTTAATAACTACTTTATAATAACTACATGATAAAACACTATTTATATTTTATCCCCTCCTTGGGGGGTGGAAATAGAAAAGCTTAATAATGACTGATCTCTATTAAAATTATGGAGAACATACTAGAAGAAATAGGTTTAACACAAAATGAAACAAAGGTCTATTTGGCATTGAATGAATTGGGAACCTCTACAATTAGCCCAATAGTAGAAAAAGCAGGTATCTCAAATTCAAAGATTTACATTATATTGGGCAAATTGATTAAAAAAGGTTTAGTTTCTCATATTGTAATCAATAGAATAAATAACTACAAAACTTCTCAACCAGAGAGAATTCTTGATTTTTTGAAAGATAAAAAGAAAAGCATAGAAGTTCAGGAAGGAAAAATAAAGGATATATTGCCTAAACTCTTATCAGAACAAAACTTAGGATTAAAAGACAGGGAAGTTGAGGTTTTTGAAGGTTTTAATGGATTAAAATCAGCAAGGGAAAGAGAATTAAATCTGTTGAAAAAAGGGGATGAGATGTTGGTTCTTGGAGCATCGAAGTTCTCAACAAGTCAATATGAGTATTATTGGGAAAACTATCATAAAAGAAGAATATCAAAGGGAATCAATTGTAAATTCTTAATGTATGAAGAAACGCGAGAGAATGTTGGTAAAAAAAGAGAAAAATGGAGATTGACAAAGGTTAAATACCTAAAAGAGAGTGTTGTAAATCCAATTAGGATAGACATTTATTTAGATTATGTAGATATTGCTATTGATGCTGTTGCTCCATTTGTAATCTCTATAAAGAGTAAAGAAGTTAACGATTCATTTAAGAATTATTTTAAAGCTCTCTGGAAAATCGCAAAACAATAACTTTTCTTTTCGTCGTCCGTCGTCAGCCCCCCGTCTTTTGCGTGCCCTATTGGGCGGGTGAACAACTTCCGATATCATTTACGTCTTGACAATTGCGTTTAAGCTTGATTAAACGCGTCAGCGTTGTATTTGAGTTAATGGCTTAAACGGAATGAGAAATCAAGTATGGGAATTGCCTATTTTATGTGTTTTGCCGAAGGGCAACCGAAAGGCAAGTGAGAGATTTCGTCTAATCTATCAGGCTAAAAGAACTTTTACGCATTATTGAGTTATTATAACAATGTAAAAGTTAGGACATATTCCGTCTTTTACGAGAAAAGTGATTTAGGATAAATCAAGGAATATGCCTTTTAGCAGTGATTAAGAGACTTTCGTAGAAAGCCCGAGCTGATTACGAAAACCCTCGAGTTGCCTAATTTACTTGAAGAGCTGTTTCGAGCGTAATCGCAATGTTTTATTAGAATTTATGCTGGCACATTTGTAGGGTGGGGGACGGCGCAACTATCCCAATTTTTTCTTATTGCTTGTTGCTCGTCAGATTCTAAACATCTAGCAATATCTGCAAGATTCATATTAAATAAATCTGTATCCGAAGCAAAGTGCAATTCATAACCTTTTTCTTTCGCAGAAATAAAAACGTCTCTAGAACATATATCGTCCACGCGAATTGCACGAAGAACAACAAAAGGATCGCCAGATACTCTTGATATTTGAAGATATGGATAAGCCCTCTGAGTAGGGTCTAACTCCCCATTAGTATCTACATCTGCGTAAAATATTAATCTTCTTCTTTGGTTGTTCATGAAAATGGAGCTATCCGTGAGCTTTTAAATTTATCTTTTTTGCGCCGTCGGGTGGGGGAGGTATTAAGCCAGCATAAATTCCTATTGTTTTAAATTGCGATTTTGGTTAAGCAAGATTAAACGCCGAATGGCGTTACGTTTTAGTTACAGCTTAACCGAAGCGAGAAACTCTAGCTCTGAAAGTTTTTCTTGCAGAAAGAAAAAGCAGAAGGCTAAATTAAGCCTTTCATTTAATCACTATCAACCGAAGTGCAATGCTTTTAAATCTGGATTATATTGATTATGTATGCCCAGATCGCATAATGGTATTGCGCGAGTCTCGAAAATTCGTTTCCGCAAGGATATCCCGGTTCGATTCCGGGTCTGGGCGCCTCACTTTATCTAAACACGGGTTTCGAAAAGTTAATGACCTGACTTTTACGCCTTTTTTAGTTACCGGCGTAAAGTATTATTTATATAGCGTCGACATATGGATAACTGCATTACTTGTAGCTCTCTGCGTTGCAGTTCTCCAGACAGAAGCGTACAAAATGTGCTACAAGCTACGCAGTTTTCTGTACCTAAATTTAAATCTTCAAAAAAATACCCCATTAGTTTAATCAACTGGGCATTATCAATACATTTAAAACTTTAAAAATTCTTAGTAGGGCATGAATAAAAAAGTAATTTGGGTTTTGATGGCTGTTTTTCTATTTGCACCGCTGATTGCTGCTCAGGAATTTCCGAATTATCAGGATGCTTATGTGAATGATTTTGCAAAGATATTAAGTGTTGGAGAAACAGGAGAATTACGTGCAGTTTTGCAGCAGGTGAGAGAGCAAACAACTGCTGAAGTTGTTGTTGTAACTGTTGATTCAATTTCTCCTTTAGATGTAAGACAGTATGGAATTGAATTAGCGAGCAAATGGAAAATTGGAAAAGCAGACAAAAGCAATGGGCTTCTTATTTTATATGCAGTCAAGGAGAAAAAAATAGGCGCCGAAGTAGGTTATGGATTAGAAGGAGTTTTGAATGACGCAAAAGTAGGAAGAATGCTCGATGATTATTATGTTCCTAACAGAGACTCTGGAAATGTGACTTTTGGAATTATTTCCTTTGTAAAAGAGACTGCAAAATACTTAGAACAAAACAAAGATGAAATTATTTCTAGCCAGAAAGAGACAAGCAGAAACAATAATAACTCTAATGGAGATTTAGGTTTGATTATCTGGATAATTGGCTTTTATGTGATTGTTGCACTTATCAAAGCAATTTTCTATCCTTTTTCAAAGCGCAAAAACAAAGGAGCAGGTGATTTCTGGAAATATGTTCTTCTTGGAATGCTGTTAAGCCCTAGAAGAAGCAGCGGCTTTTCTGGAGGAGGTTTTTCAGGCGGCGGAGGGTTTGGCGGAGGCGGTTTCGGCGGCGGGGGAGCAAGCAGATAGATTTTTAAAGCACAAATGATTAATAATTACATGAAGAATAAAAAAGGACTTGGGGGCTTAGGAATTACACTAATTGTAGTCGGAGTTATTTTACTTTTGATGGTTTTTTATGTTATCGGAGCTTACAATAGATTTGTTTCTCTATCACAGGGAATTGATGCCAAATGGAGCGAAGTTGGAAATCAGTATCAGAGGCAGGCAGATTTAATTCCAAACTTAATTGATGTGGTTAAAAGTTCTGTCAATGTTGAAACTAATTTTGTGAAAGATGTTATTGCTGCGAGGACAAGCTGGGCTTCGGCATCAACTCAACTTGCAAAAGATGCAGCTGGACAGCAGATGAATAACGGAATTTCTGCTTTTGTTTCTGCTGTAGCTGAAAATTATCCTACTTTGCAGGCAAACAAACAGTATATGGCTCTTACTGATGAACTTTCTGGAACGCAAAATAGAATAACTGTTGCGCGTGGAAGATACATAGAAGATATAAAATCATTTAACATTGCAATAAAAAGATTCCCTGCAAATATTCTTGCTGGAATGTTTGGCTTTACGCAGAAGGAATATTATCAAGCTAGTGAGGGCTCAATGACAACACCTAAGCTTGGCGATGGCGTATTGCCTTAATTATATCGTTTAATTACAATTTTTATAAATCAATAGCCTTATCTTAGAAATAGCATGCTTGATTTTAGAACTTATCTAAAACAAACAATTAACGAGTCTAATGTTCAATTAGGAAAACACTGAAATTACAAACTAATTAAATTGACCTTTGCGCCTTCGACGCCTGAGAAATTTGCAGCTGCCAAATGGGCGACTCCGAATTCATCACAGGCAGAAACTATTGGAGAGGTTGCAGCGCCGTCAATTATTACTGCAAAAACTTTTTTTCTTGAATCTTTTATGCTTCTTATCAGTTCTCTAACGCTCACTTTTTGGATTATATCAAAAGAAGAATCAGCCAAGACTGCTGTTTTTGTTCCTTTTATTTTTTCATAAATTTTTTTGGCTGCTTCTTTAATATCGCCAGCAAAGCCAGGGCTTGAATTTGCGGTTGGAGCCGCTCCTGCTTCCGAGCCATTTAAATCGCCGTTAAATTTGAGTTTTCTTAAAAACTCATCTACACTTATTCTTTTTCTTAGAGCCATAAGAATTTCTTTGCCTGCAAGCTCTTCTACTTCTTTTCCATCTGGTGCAATTGCGACATAAGCGATTCTGGCGTTTTCAATTACATTTTTAGCTATTAACTTTCCACCTCTGTCGCCATCAACAAATAAAGTCAGCTCTTTTCTCTCTCCAAGCTTAGCAATTTCAGCTGGAAGTTTTGTGCCATTCATACCAATGACGCTGTTTACCCTATTTTTGAGTAAATTAACTACATCTGCGCGGCCTTCAACAACAATTATTTCATCACCTGAAATATCTCCCGCGGGAAGTTTTTCTTCACCATACTCTTGTATTTTGGCTGCTCTTGCCTCTTCTTTTAGAGTTTTGCTCATCTCCCCGAAATCGCCACTTCCATCCAGACCTTCTAAAAGCTTTTTTGCTCTTTCAATTATAAAATCTCTTTTACTCCCTCTTACATCCTCTATTTTTGTTACACTGATAGCTGCTTCTGTCGGACCTATTCGGTCTATGGTTTCCAAGGCAGCCGCAATTATTGTTGTTTCTGACTTATCCAGCGCTGTAGGAACCTGAATTTCGCCCAGACTTTTACCATCGACTGTTTCTAAATTGACTTCTATTCTGCCTATCTTGCCTTCTTTTTGCAGTTCGCGCATCTCCAATTCTGAACCTAAAAGCCCTTCTGTCTGACCGAATATAGCCCCAATTACGTCAGGTTTTTCCAAAGGACCTTCAGCCTTAAACGAAGCGTATATCATATATTTGATTGATACTGGACTTACTTTTGCCATTTTTGCTTTTCCTGAGAACTTTTAGTTCTCTGCTATGCCTTTTACAAGGCGATTAGAAAGAAGGTGATTCAAACTTGCCCAACATGGGCGTGAATATGAAAGTGGTGAAAGACGTGAGCCTTTCCCCTGACTACGTTATGATAACGATGCTTCTTTCTAAATTTATCTGGAGGGGGAGATATTTAAATGTTTGTTTTTGTTTTTTTCTTTAGAGATACAGAAAACTGCGTAGCTTGTAGCACATTTTGTACGCTTCTGTCTGGAGAACTGCAACGCAGAGAGCTACAAGTAATACAGTTATCCATATTGCATTTCATGTAAAAATAACATGAGCCGGCAAAGAATATTATATTCTCTAATAAATTTAAAACGGGGCGTAAGATACTGTAACCTTATCGTCATCTCCTCGTTTTTGCCAAGAATCTAATAAGGTT
>JBBSYR010000110.1:0-2744 GCA_038045165.1 Nanobdellota archaeon | reverse complement strand
CAGATTCTATGGCTCTTTTTTCATCACTGGAAATTATTGCATTGAAATCAAATTTATCAAGCGCTTTCTGCAAATCCAATATTTGCTTCTTACCAAATTCCGTAAGCGAGTCTTTTGGGCTTTGTAATCTCTTTTCTTTATTATAAACAGTCTCGCCATGCCTTAATAAAATTATATTAAGAATTTTATCTGAGTTCATTCGCTTTTTCGACCCCCATTTCATAAGCAGTTCTAGCAACAATTTTATATCGATATTCCAAATTAGGATTATCGATTATTCTCTTTAAAGTCTCTTTAGACACATTCTTATTTCTAGAAATAATCCTTAAAAGATATTCATACCCTTTTCTAAAACCTTTTTCTAAAACTCTATTTAATATCTTATCCGGACAGTCCATATGGCAACAAAGAGAAGCAAGAATAACCCAACTATTACTCTTAGAATACTCTTCAAACACATGTTCAAACAAGCTTGAGTCTCTTTTCTTAGAGATATTCCATATAATTGCCATCTGTAGTAGTTCATCTGATCCTTCAACTGAGTCTACATCCAATTGATTTATATTTCCTGCTAAAAAATTATTGAATTTATTGGTCCACTCGGATCCTTTTGAAGAATAAAGATGTGCAATAAATAAATTCCAGATTATTTGTTTTAACTCCGCAATGTTTTGTATGTGTTTCTCAAGATATATTCTAAGCGAAACCGCATCAATTAAATATTCTTCCTTAAATAATCTTCTTTTGAACAAGAGATTAATAGTTTTTTCATCTAAATAAGTGAGCCCTGCTTCAGAAGTAAACTTATTTTGAATCAAAATCTCATTTCGAAGAATAAGAACAATACTTAAGCTTTCAGAATATTTTTTGTAATCTGCAAAATTTATTAGCTTTCTTTCATAAATAGAACTAAGGGATTTGTAAGCTAAAGGAAAATTGTCTTCAATATTGATTTTTCTGTTTTCGGATGCATCTAGAATATTCGTAAACCATGTTAAGAACATAAAATCTCTCGTTCCACCATGCCCATATTTTACATTTTTTATTCCCGGCTTATTCCTCTGAGTATAATACTGATCAAAATACAATTTTTGAAAACAAAATACTTTTTCAAACCTCTCAGTAGTGCAATATTTATCTTTTAAAGATTCTATATAATAAGCAGTCTTAATATCACCATAAATAAACTTAGACTCTACAACTTGATTTCCTTCAGTTATGCTCTCCTTTAAATATATCTCACAATCTTCATAATTGCCCCAATCAGGGACATCAATCTTTTCAAAGTTCTCTTTTTCAAGAAGTTTAATAAATTCATTTCTAAAAATTAAATAATCCTCATTGTCAGTTTCTCTAATTATCATTATATCTGCATCAGATTCATCAACCATTTCTTGTCGCGAAGGAGATCCAAAAAGAAAAACTCCTATGCCTACTAATCTTTTAGAGGGAATAGCTAATTCTGCTCTTTCAGATATGTTTTGTATTAATTCTCTAAATTTTTGAGAGTAATTTGTTACATAAACAAATCCTCCATTAATCTTACATTTTACCATAATAAATAATAAATTGCAACTTTTTAAGTTTTTGCTTTGTTGTCACTTAAAAAAGATATAAATCTTTCCCCTTTCATTTTTAGATTATCTATTTATTTATCGTAGTATCAAAAACCTCCTTTCTTCACTCATTTTAAATTGCATTTCTAGTGTATTTACCAATTCCAAAATCGCTATCTCCTTTTTTCACCCTTCCCCTTCCCCATCATAAAAACCAATAGCGGAAAGTTTAAATATAAGATACATCTTACTAATCTTGTAAATACCATGGCAAAAATAATTGAAATTGGAACTATAAGCTCGCGAGGGCAGATTGCAATCCCTGCGAAAATAAGAAGAAAGCTAGTGTTAGATGAAGGAGAAAGAATAGTGTTTGCTCTAGAAGAAAATACGCTCGTTATTAAAAAGTTTGATGAAGAAAAAACTTGGAAAGAGATAACTGCTCCTCTAAGGGAATCGATGAAAAAAACCAGATTCAGCGAATCAGATGCAGTCGATATTATTCACAGATTCAGAAAATCCAAAAAGAAATGAAAATAACTGCCGATACGAATGTTCTTATCTCGGGCACCTTTTGGGAAGGCGATTCTTTTAGAATCCTTGAAAAGGTAAAGAAAAAAGAAATTACCTTATTTTTATCAGAAGAAATACTTTCAGAATATGAAAAAGTTCTTTCCTACTCGGAAATTAAAGATAAAATCCAGGATAACGATTTGGAAATCAAAAAAACGATGCGCCACCGCACCTTTCAAGGTGCGGTTTGAAGAGGCACTCGTTTTTTGGATGCTCAAGACACTACCTCTGCTTAAAAGCCGCGGTTTTCCGTCAAGTGTCTTGACATAATAACAACCTTCAAAGAGCTTCGCGCCATGTCTGAATTAGTCATTCCTACTGAGAAATTTGATGCAATAAAAGAAGATTCAGATGACAACAAAATATTAGACTGCGCTTTTGCGGGTAGAGTTGACTTTATTATTAGCCAAGATAATCATCTGCTAAAATTAAAAGAATTTAGAGGAATAAGGATTATCTCACCTGGAGATTTTCTCAAAGAGTTCTGCTGATTGCACGCTCCTACCCAGAGGCTCCCCTCTTAACGCTCGTAGAAATCCGCGGAATTCATTCAGTGGTTATCTTACCGCGGATTTCTCCGGCGGTCACAAAACCGCAAACAAAACCCGAAGGGTT
>JBBSYR010000109.1:0-1085 GCA_038045165.1 Nanobdellota archaeon | reverse complement strand
TTCGATTAAAAAAAGCAAGACAACTATATAAATGTGACGTTAACTATACAATATCGGGGCGTAAAAAGGTTTATATACCCTAAATACAACAAAAAAATAACATGGCGCGAAAAGAAGCGACTAAAAAAGAGGAAGAAGTTGAAGAAGAATTAACAGCTGATTTCAATGAAATTGCTGATGGATTAGATTCCATGAGTGAATAATTTTTTGACTTTTGCCAAAAATAGAATATTCTCGAGTATGAACAAGACAGCTGTTTCTGAATATTTCTAAACTAAAAAGATTTCCTAGTTTTAAAAATCGAAGATTTTCTCAGCATCAAAAGTATTTTATTTTTTAAAAATCCGAATCAATTATTTCAGAGATGTTTTTTTCTGCACGTCTTTCCTCTGCAAAACCAAATTTCTGACGCGAGCTGACTGCTCCGCTTTTTATGTTTTTTCCAAAGAATAATAATCCTGGACTCTGCCAAGCTTTTGGTATAATTGAAGAAGAGCATTTTGCACTTCTCTTCTCTCTATAGGATTTAAACCTATTTCCAGCATTTTTTCGTAAGTCTCTACAGCATGCTTTCTCTTATCTTTTGCAAGATATTCTTTTGCTTGTGCCTTGAAGAGCTCTTTCATCCTTAATTTTAAGGCAACTTTCTGTGTGTCAGTTGCAACAGCAATAGCTTTTTTTAAGGACAATTCAGCTTCACTATAATTTCCTGATTTTATAAAAAGGTCCATTGACTTGGCGAAATCATTAACTTTCCCCTCGTTTGTGGTGTTTATATCTGCGACATTTCTCATTAATTTTGCTGCCTCGAGAAAAATTCTTCTAGATTCATATATAGTGGCGAGCTTTAGCATAACAAATCTTTTTGTATCAAAATCAAGCTGCTTTTTCAGGCAAGCCTGCAAGTAATCCATCTTTACATAATCTCCAGAGCGCGCAATTTTTGCTTCTACCTCTTTTCTATTTGGGTTTGCATTTAAGTCCATATTATTCTACAGATATCCTGCTTTTTAAGCATTATTATACTAAATTGACTTCGCCAGTTAATTCTAAATATTAAAGGGATTTGTTGCCTCAATTAGTTG
>JBBSYR010000108.1:0-1127 GCA_038045165.1 Nanobdellota archaeon | reverse complement strand
ATAGTTGGTCTTGATTCATAAGAACATAGAAGAAAACATAGTGATGATATGGATAACTGCATTACTTGTAGCTCTCTGCGTTGCAGTTCTCCAGACAGAAAACTGCGTACAAAATGTGCTGCAAGCTACGCAGTTTTCTGTATAATAATATTTAAAGCAGATGTTTTGGCTATGAACTAATATTTATTTAGGGAAATCCTGCCTTGATTCAAAACCGAGAGATTTAAATAAACCAGTTTCTTAGTCTTAAAATGGGTTTTTTAAAAAAGAGCAGCCCTGATATTGATTTTACTCTGCTTCAGAAAAGAGGGATAATAAGAAAGCCGAAGGAAGTGAAAGATGTTTTAGATTTGACTGCAAAGCAGGCAGTCGGCCAGCTTGAGGCGCAGGTTTCCCAAACGCAGACTGCAGCAAGCCCGTTTTCTTTTTTGGACACTGCGGGAGGTGCTGCAAGTTTTTTTAATAATAACGGCTCTTCTGTTAATTCCAGTGCTGTTTCTGCAGAAAAACTTGCTGAAATTGACAATGTCAAGAACTCCGGAATAAATTCCGGAGCGTGTTCGGAGTTCTTGAACACCTCGAAAATTGAAAATTTTCTTAGTCTTAAAGTTCAAATTGATAATTTAGAATTTAAGCTTGAGAGGCTGCTTGAGAAATTTGATGGCGTTAGTTTAAAACTTGCTGAATTTGAGCGAAAAATAACATGAGCAAAATAAATTTACAGAGAATTCTGATGATTAAGTCTTTTGTTCAGAATTCTCTGTCTATCCAATTCTGTTTAAACACGAAATTCTGTTTAAACACGACACAATCAACAGAATTGGATATAAGCAGTGAAAGGAGGTAAAATGGGTTTAGTTGAAAACTATTGCAGTCATAAAAATCCTGCGAGCATGGTGCTGCATATAATCGCAGTTATTGCTTTGGTTTATGGGCTTTGGGAGCATTCCTGGGTTTGGATAATTTGCGGAATTGTGATGGCATTTGCAGGGCATATAATTCAGACAATAACAACAAGGTCTAAAGAAAAGAAGGGAAAAGCGTAGTGTTTCTTCCACTGGAAGAATTTGCCGGAATAAGGATAGTAAACAGGGATGTCTATAATTCGTATAAAGAATATTTTGACA
>JBBSYR010000107.1:0-1910 GCA_038045165.1 Nanobdellota archaeon | reverse complement strand
TTTATTTCTATCTGTTCATACGTAAAATTTGGCAACTTATTATCAGGCTTCCCCTTAGCTTTCTAAAGTGTTTCCGACGATAACCCCCCTCACAAGTTCACTCATCGTTATTATTTACTTTCGTGAACTTACTCGCCGCCACCACGCCACCTACCCGAAGCTAACTTCAGAAAGCTAAGTAAATACACTATAAGCAAAGGTTTTATGTCTTGCATTTATTTGCTACTCTGTTAATATGACTTAAATAATATTCTTTGAAATTCCTAATTTATCCGACGGAAGCTAATTTTTTAATTTTAAATAATCGACGGATAATTTAAAAATTTTCATTTTTCTAAAAAAACAAACTTTAAATACCCATCAATCTCTATATTTGGCATGATGGGTGATAAAAAAGACGGAAAAATAGCTTTATTATTTTATATTTCAATCTTTGCGATATTACTGGTGATATCTATGGCTTCAGCTGGAATTTCTGAATGGCTTAAGAATATTCAAGATGCAATAACTGGAAAAGCAACTCAGTCAGTCAGTATGAATATTAGTGTTGGCGGTCCAAAAATAATATTTGTTTATAATAGCACGCTTACAGGTTTTGCAAGCGGCCCAAATGAAGCTCCAGCAGTAAGTGGAATGATTATCAATTTCACTGCTTATTCTGTGGCAGGAGCTTCAAACTTGAATTCCAGCTCAGCAACTATAAATATTACTGGAGATGCTACAAGGCAGAATAGCTCTTGTTCAGTATATCAATCTGGCGGAAATTATGCAAATTATACATGCAATGTAACTATGTTCTGGTGGGATGGCACTGGCGTATGGAACATAACAGCGTATATTAAAGATAATCAAACTAATTCAGCTGTGAATACCACGACAAGCTTTTTTGTCGGCGAGAGAACAGCATTTGTCATGTCTCCTGCTTCTTTAACATGGCCAGGCATTGCTCCTGGAGCGACAAACCAGACATCTAATAATGACCCGCTTTTATTAAATAATACTGGAAATGATATTATAGATGCAGGAAACATAGCAATAAATGCTTCAAATTTAAGGGGAGAAGCTACTTCAACCTTAGCATTATGGGCGAATAATTTTTCAATTAGGTGGAGTGACGGGGGAACACCTCCTGCAGAATGCGGAGGAAATGTAATGAATAGAACAGCATTTGTTGGAATAACTACTGCGAATTTAACAAAGGGAAATTATACTATAAATGATGGAAATACTGGGCAGGAAAACCTATATTTTTGCCTAAGATTAATAGGAAGCGAGCTTACAACTCAAGCATACTCAACTGCAAATGAAGCTGAGCATGCTTGGATAGTCAGGATATTATAAAAATGAATATAACTACTAAAAATAATGAGATAAACAAAAAAGAGATGAAAATGGGAAAGTTAAGTTTAATCTTAATTGCGTTTGTTATATTCAGCGGGTATGCATCAGCTTTTGGAATTGGCTCTGCTTACCATAAAGATAATCCGCTAAAACTTGGAGTTGGCGAAACAAAAGAAATAGTTTTTAATTTACAGAATATGCCTGGACCGGCAGATATTAGTGCAAGGCCAAGCATATCAAAAGGTTCTGAAGTATTAGCGCTAATTAATTCTGGCGATATTCTTGTGCCTGTTGGAGGCTCAATAGATGTAAAAGCTAAAGTGAGTATTCCAGTTAGTGCGAAAATAGGGGACATTTATCCTATAGAAATAACTTTTACCACTCTGGCAAAAAGCGAATCAGGGACATTTAGTTTTGGAAGCAGCGTGGGAAAAGGATTTAATATTATTGTTGTTCCTGCTGCAGAAGAAGCATTGCCTGAAGAAAAGGCAAGCACAACGTGGATAACTTATTTAATAGTCGGAATATTGCTTTTGATACTAATAATCTTAGCAGTCAGATATATTAAA
>JBBSYR010000106.1:0-5628 GCA_038045165.1 Nanobdellota archaeon | reverse complement strand
TTATTTTTACTGCCCTGAATGAACTTAATGAAAAATATCTGGATAAGTTTATAGAATTGATTGCTAAAACCAGAAATCAAGAAACAAAAGACCTTGAAAGCTATAAAGATATGATTTCCAATTCTATAAAAAACATGACAAAAGAACAGCTGAATTCATGGAATGAAAAGCAAGTTTATATTGCGTTGGGAAATCTTCTTACTGCTGCTGCAACTGCAAAAATTGATGCTTGCCCAATGGAAGGATTTGACCGCAAACAGGTTGATGATATTCTTAATCTAAAAGCGCAGGGTGTTCATTCAGTTGTAATGTGTGCTATAGGATTTCGTTCTCAAGATGATAAGTCCGCTTCTCTAAAAAAAGTAAGATTTGAGAAGAAGGATGTTGTAATTGTTACTATATAATAGTAACAAAAACGAAAGGTTTAAATACCTCTTATTCTTGGAAAAAGTATGAAATACGAAGCACAAAAAGTCGGAGAAGTTCCAGAATTGGGAACAATCTATAGAGTAAATGCTCCTTTAGATGAACAACTTAAAGCATTTGAAAAAGTAGGAATAAGAACTCTTGCAACACTTGAAGAAGTCGCGCAAATAAGATTGGCTGAAGTTTCTAATGATTATTCAAGAACCAGTATTGCACCCATTGCAGTGAAAGACAGTAAAACAATTCTTGTTAGAGATTCACCTCTGATGAATCCTTTGATGACCCTAGCAGCAGTAAGGGCTCATGCAAATAAAAGATATTTTGAAACCATTAAAGAAGTTTATGAAGCTGCTGAAGCACTTGCGCAAAGCCAAGATACTATCGCTCCAGAAGACAGAGACGCGCTTATTGTTTCACAAACAGGAGATTTCAAATTAACTCCTGAAATGGATGAATCTCGATTCGTATTTAGAAAACAAACAACACCTTATTTTGCTAAATTTACCGAAGGAACAATACCTTTCTGGAATCTTTTTGCATCTTCTAAAAATACGGCCACAGTTAATTACCTGTGGTTCAGCGACCCGCAGGACGAGTCTGTCCTCAGCTGCAGGGACGGGAGCTTGGACGACGACGGCAGGGCTTTCGGGGTGTTAAGAACTGCCTAAGGCAGCGCGCAAAATTCAGGATACTCATTAACTGAAATAGGAAATGCGAACTCTGAAATCATTCCAGTCGTATTCGAAAAAGCAAAAGTATCGGGTTTAGTCAACATAGTTTCAAGAGACCTTAATAAAAGCCTTCTAGAAAAACTTAGAGAACAATAATCTTAAAAATAAATCTTATCTTTTAGAAAATATAATTCTCATTCAAGCGATTCTTTTAACAAATTATAGATGTAATTCATTGAACCATCGTTTAGAATAATAATATCATAGACTTTCTTATATTCCTGCTGATTTTTTTCAGCAGACTCATTAAGAAATCCCACTTTTAGCAAATTCCTGCAGTTAAATCCTTTAATCATATCAACATCTGACACACTATCTCCAATTAATAAAACATTTTTTCTATCTTTTATCTTATCAAATGCAGGATAATGCTTTATTGAAGCCTCCTCTTTATTTAGGGTATGAATTATCGGCTCTATAACTTTGACCGCTTTCCCATTTCCATCCCATTCATAAAGATTTGATATAATGTTAATATTTGTATATGCCTTGCCGACTTTTGCAAGTTGCAATCTAATTGCTTCAGTTCCTAATCCGCACGAAGATAAAATTATCAAAGGAATCCCTTTTTCATGAAGAAAATCAAGCAAATCTAATGCTTTTTCTCTAAATTTTATCTTAGAAGAGTTTACGACACTTTCAATATCTTTTTTATTAAGACTCGACTCAATTAATAGTTTAAAATGCTCACTCCACCATTGATGCATAGCTTTTTTTCTTTCATCTAAAGAAAGATCTAAAGAAAGAGATAAATCTACTTCTATGGAGTGATATTTATCAGCAAGGGTCTTAGCTTTTGAAGCATAGTCTTTCGTCAAGTAATTTCCATCTCTTAAAATTGAAATTTGCGAGGGCACTTTTGTTCCATCAACAAATGCAGTTGTCAATGTTCTGTCAAAATCAGCAACAATATGCATGCTTCCCGCACCCTCGCTCTTAATTGCTTTTTTGAATTTTTCCAAGACTTCTGGGCGAGAGATTAATATTTCTTGAGGCATAATACTATCAAGAAACGCGGGTTTTAATTCTTTCCCCCACAAAAGCCTTTATTAATATAATCTTCTAATTCAGTTCATGATAAGAAAACCAACGCGCACAATCTCGGGAGTTGCACCTCTCGCAGTCATGCTCCCGCCTTTCCAATGCAAGCACGGAGCATGCATATTCTGCCCTTCGCTTGATGCTCCTCAGAGTTACACGCCAAAAAGTCCAGTTGTAATGCGCGCAGCTAAAGTTAAGTTTGATGCATTTTTGCAAGTCAGGAATAGATTAGAATCTTTAAAGCAAATGAAACACGCCACTGATAAAATCGAATTAATAATAATGGGCGGAACTTTTCTTTCTTATCCTTTAGAATTTCAATATAAATTTATTAAGAAATGCTATGATGCTTTAAATGAGCGCATTTCCAAGAATCTGAAAGAAGCAAAAAAGATAAATGAAAACGCAAAGCACAGGTGTGTTGCTCTCTGCATTGAAACGCGCCCAGATGTCTGCTCTGATAGTGATATAAAGAGAATGCTGGAGTTTGGATGCACGCGCGTTGAGCTTGGTGTGCAGGCTCCTGACGATAAAATCTACGCTTTAGTTAAAAGAGGGCATAAAGTTAAAGATGTAGTTAATGCAACTGCTAGGCTGAAAAAAACAGGCTTTAAAGTTGGATATCATTTAATGCCTGGATTGCCTGGCTCAAATCTAAAAAAAGACCTGCAGATGTTTAAAAAAATATTTTATAATGACGGATTTAAGCCAGACCAGATAAAAATTTATCCCTGTCAGGTTCTTAAAGGAGCAGAATTAGAAAATATCTATAAAAAAGGCAGATACTCTCCGTATACTAAAGAAGAAGCCTATAAATTAATAATAAAAATGCTTCAACTTACCCCAGAATACTGCAGAATCATGCGTATTATGAGGGAAATTCCTTTAGATTATTTAGTCTCTGGAATTTTGAACATGGACCTGCGAAAAGATGTTGAAGATGAAATCAGAAAAAGAAAATTAAAAATCAAAGAAATAAGATTCAGGGAAATTGGCTTTGCTTTAAGGCGCACTAATCAAATATCTCAAAAAATCAAAATAAAAAAACTTAGCTATAAAGCATCAGAAGGCAAAGAAATCTTTTTGCAGGCAGTAAATAAGCAGGATATCTTATTTGGGCTTCTTCGCTTAAGATTAGAAAAAAATAAAAGCACCTCTGCAATAATCCGGGAATTGCACATCTATGGGCCCCAGGTTGAGATTGGAAAAAAAGACGCTGAAAAATATCAGCACAAGGGTTTAGGAAAAAAATTGATGAGGCAAGCAGAATCTTTAGCAAAAAAAGCAGGCTATAAAAAGATAAAAATTATTTCCGGTGTTGGCGTTAGAGAATATTATAGGAAATTAGGATATCAGTTAGATGAAGAGGGATATATGCAGAAGGTGATAAAATAAGGCTACATACAAAACGCTTTTAAACCCTTTCTGTTTTAAAAAAATATGGAAGATAAACCAAGAAAAAACGCAAATCCTTACAGGCATATGAACCTTGATGAGTTAAGAGAAGTTATTACCACTTCTTACAAAGGAATGTCCATCAAAGAATTGGGAGCTGTAAATCCACAACTTAAGCAAGCATTGGAGGCTGGAGGATTTGCCCCATTATTTCATGATGAAGGATTGTTAGCAAGAACAAGAAGAAATAATAATTATTTTGATAACCTAACGCCTAAAGAGGCGATGCTTGAAGTAGAAACAAGATACGACGGGCTTACACTTAGTGAATTCATAGGGCGAGATGGGTCATTAGCAGCATATTTACGAGAGCATCATATCATAGAAGGCGAAAATTTACTAGAAACTCTTGTAAGAAGAAAAATTCTCGTAAGAGGCTCAAAATCTCATTCTTGCCCAAAGCATAAAAACGCATGTAGAACTAAAACCAGAGGTTTTAGAAGTCCGAAGGATTATATGACACATTACTTGCAAAGACATCATAGATATGCAACGTAAACTTTATGCCTCTTTCTATTTTTTAATGCTCCAAGTTGAATGTATATGTTCATAAGAAGTAATACTGCATAGATTCATTTTAAAATTTTATGGACCAATTATTGGAGGATATTGGAGCAAGAACGCTTCAGAAGAACTGCAATTTATGCAAAGACAACGAATTCTGCCTTGAACCAAGTCTTTCGCCGTAGCTTTAGATTTGTCTATTTTTTAATCGAAACACTTAAAACCATTAAGATATTTATTTAATTGGAGGTGAAAATGGCAAAATTAGAAAAAGAAGCTTGCAGCTGCAATTGCGGCGCCGGAGTTGTTGCGCATATACTCTTTGTTGTGGGAGCATTTATCTTTAGCAAGGGAATATTGTCTGCAACAGGCGGCGATGCTGGCCTTGGCGACGTCCTTTCAAGCGCAGTTTTCTGGGGCATAATTGTGTTCTTAGCTGGCGTAGGCTCAATGGCTTCTGCGTATAAACAAAAGTAAAAACTTTATTTTTATTTTTATTTTCACAAAACTAAAATTATTTAAACTTCTTTCTTTTCTTAATTAAATGATAGTTGACCTGCATGCGCATACATATTATTCAGACGGCTCGCTTAGCCCCTCGGAATTAGTTGCTCTGGCTATTCAAAGATGTGCAAGCATTCTTGCGGTTACTGACCACGATTCTATTGCAGGAGTTTCAGAAGCTCTTACTGCGGCAAACGGCAGAGACATTAAAGTTATTCCGGGAATAGAGATAAGCTGCGATGTTAAATGCTCGAGCGACACAATTCATCTAGTTGGCCTTTATCTAAATACTGATTACGCTCCCCTCAAAGAGCTGTCCAGACATAAAAGTGAAATAAGAGAAATACAAACAAGAAAAATGATGGGCTTAGCTAATAAATATTTCAAAACAAACATCACTTGGGAAGATTTGAAAACTAAAACACGTGGAGTCCCAAGCAGACCTCATATAGCAATGGCTTTGCTGGACAAGGGAATAGTAAAAAATATCGAGAAAGGAATAAGGTTTTTCTTAAAAGGAGGCTCCTGCTATATTGAATCAGAAGAAAAGAATGTAAGCGCAGAAGAAGCGATTAAAATAATTCATGGTGCTGGAGGCATTGCGATTTTAGCTCATTTGGCAGCATACAAAAATGAAAACAAATTTGTCTCTTATAAAGAGCAGGAAATTTTAATAAATGAACTTGTTCATTCTGGCTTAGATGGAATTGAAATCTATATTCCAGGGCTTTCAAAAGAAGACAAAGAATTTGGCGAAAGCATAGTAAAGAAACACCGATTATTAACTTCTGGCGGCAGCGATTTTCACGATGAAAAATTTCTTCCAGAAAATAAACTCGGTTTTATAGACACAACTAAAACTACTCTGACTGTTCTGCATAGAGAAGCAGCATTTAGGTCTTGCTGAAATTCGAGATACAGAAAACTGCGTAGCTTGTAGCACATTTTGTACGCTTCTGTCTGGAGA
>JBBSYR010000105.1:0-24972 GCA_038045165.1 Nanobdellota archaeon | reverse complement strand
TCTAAAATTCAGTAGAATTTATACTTTATTAAGCTATCTATTGTAGGACAGACTCAAGATTTTATAAAAAGATTTGTTGGTTAGTGAAGCGCGGCACTAAATGCCTCTCGAAAAAAATAAAGAAGTTCGATATTTCTGTAGTTGAAGCTTTAGAATCTTTGAGATATGGATATAAAGTAACTCTAAAAGATTCTACTTCAAATCATGAATGGGGCATTCATGTTCCTCTTGAACCAAAACAGAAAGAAAAATTAAAATTTGGGTGAAGTCAAGCAACAATACATAATCAAAAAAACGATGAGGCTCTCGTTTCACCAAGAACCTCTGGTTCTTGGATGCCATCAAGAATGCAAATAAGCATTCTTGAGGTTTGGATGCCCTAAAAAGTCTTTGAGGACTTTTTATGGAACAGAAAATCCAAAGGATTTTCTTGTGCTCGAGAATCACTACCCTCTGAAGAGCGCGGTTTTCAAGATTCTCGACATCAAAAAACTTTTTACGCAGCACTGGCAGTAGCAGTAATTGTATCTGTCAATTCACCAGTTAGAGAGCCTGAAGGAATTCTAAGAAGAATGTCTAATCTTACTGTATCTCTTGCATCATTAGGTTCAATTAAACTGCAAACATTGGTTCCAAGACCAGTTGTGTTCACATCATAATATCTTCCAAAATTAAGTCCGGTGGCATTTGTGCATGAATTTGCTTCATTATTTGTAATATTAAACTGATATGCTGGATTGCCGCCTCCTAAAAACTGAGTTGAATTTTTTGCAGTAGCAATCCATAAACTAGCGTTGAGATTTCCAATATTTTCTATTATAAATCCATTAGATTTATTATAAGCAAATGTATTCCAATTGCCATTTAAAACCTTATAAGTTGTATTGCGGCTTGTGTCTAAAGTTGCATTATTTGCTCCTGGATCAACCCTCCCGCTTCCCCACCATATAGCATCAGTTGTAAAATTAATAATTAAATTAGACTGCACAGTAACATTTACGAGGCCAGAAGTCTGATTGCTTGTTAAAAAGCCAGTTGCTCCAAGGTTATTCAGCATGCCGTAAGAAAGTATATTAAAACCTGCAAAAATAATTGAAGCCGCAGCCAGCATAATTGATAAGACTAAAAGTACATTTACTGATTTCATTTTTTGCCAATTTTATAACAAATCTCTTATTTATAAATTTATAGAATTTAGGCTTTTACCTGTATGACTTTTGCCTCTTTGCTCTCGGTGCAGAATCCCCTGGTTTTGCAGCTTCTTTTCTTCGCGCATCTGGGACAATAATATTTCTATCATAACGAATATATGCTTTTTTTAAAACAACAGAACCAGTTGTATGCACCAGTGCTTTTGCTATTGCCAGTCTGGCTGCTTGAATCTGCGCTTCTTTTCCGCCGCCGTGCGTTTTAATAAAAATATCATACTTAAATTCTCCAATTTCTCTTTCATAGATTTTTATTGGTTCTGACAAGGCAAGCCTGTGAAATAAGCATAATTCACTAAATGGGAGATAATTATAGAAAACTTTCCCAGTCCCAGGCTGGATTCTTAATTTCGCAATTGCTGTTTTTCTTTTCCCCGAAATTATAGAAAATTTTTCACTGCTCATATTACCCTCTCTAATTCAGCTAAATTCATAGTCCTTGTCTTCATTTCTTTAATTAAGTTTATTTTTTTAGCTGATTCATATTCTTTTGGCAATTTGTTATAACATTTTACTCTTTTGAGTGCATCAGTTCCCCTTTGCTGCGTATAAGAAAGCATTCCTCTTATTGTTCTTTTAACTACTTTCTCCGCAATTTTCGGGAAAAAAGGACCCTTCAAGCTAGAGCCGCCGCGCCTTCTCGTTAATCCGTATTCTCTAACAATACTCTCTCTTTTTCCAGAAAGAAGAGCCGCCTCGCAGTTTACTATTACGATGCTTCTTCCTAAAAGTGCTTGCTTAGCTGCATAACTTGCAATTCTGCCCAAAATTCCGTTTGTCGCGTCTATAATAATTTCTGTTTTTTCGCTCATCTCAGTATCTTGACCCCCTTTGCGCTAGGATTTTTCTTTATCTCTTCAAATATAAAACCATACTCAATTTTTTCTTTCTTAATCTTTTCCTTTGCAGACGTTGAAAAAGCCAGCGCGGAAATTTTAAATTTCTTAGTTATCTCCCCCATTCCTAAGACTTTTCCAGGAATGACGATTATATCTCCAGCAGCAGCCTGCTTGTTTATTTCATCAAGATTAATAGAAGAATAATTTTTAGTTGAACCAGAAATAATCTTTGCAAGAGCCAGCCAAGATTTTTGCTCCTTTGCAAGATTTATTGTTTCAATAATATCCGGATTTGTTTTCTTTCTAAGATGTTTCTTAATTTTAGTTTTGCTTACTGCTGGTTTAATCATTCTCATAATTATTGCTTAATTTCAGCATTTTTAAACTTACCTGTATAGAAAGATTTTTATACTAAAATACACATTTATACTCTAAAATGGTCAGCAAGAAAATACGCGTCAACATCACAGTAGACAAAGCGCTTCTGGAAAAAGCCAAAACAAAGCTAAGTTTATTCGGAGGAAAGCTAAGCACGCTATTTAACGCATATCTTAGAGATTTTGTAGAAAGCATGGAAAAAGATTATTCTGACGATAAAAAAGTTCTTCTTAAAAAGATAGACGCTCTTGAAGCGCGAATTGAAAATTTAGAAAAGTCAAGAAAGTGAAGAACCCTGTGCCAAGAGCATAGGGCATCAGAAGACAAATAGAAAATTATCATTATCCTATACGCTAACCCTATTAGACATCAGTTAATTATTTCGATTAAAACTATTTTATCATTTCTATTGTAATCTTGCCTCGCTTTATCCCAGCGGCAAGACTACTGAGTATTACCAATAATAAATCATTTCTTAATCTTTTTCTTAACTTTTTTCTTAATCTTTTTCTTAACTTTCTTCTTAGTAGTTTTCTTAGCTTTTTTCTTAACTTTTTTCTTTTGCCCAGCATTTAACTTTTTTAATATCTTGGCGGGGTCCATGCCATGCACAAGGCAGCCCTGTTCAATTGTTTCATTTATTGCTATCGGACAGCCTCCGCAAGTCAATCCTTCTTCAAAAAGTATTCTTCCTGCTTTTGGATTTTTTCTAATTACTTCAGCAATCATGTCATCTTTGTTTATTTTTTTCATTTTCTGTATATTTAATCAATAATTATTGCTTGGGTAGGGCAGCTTTCTGCACCTTCCTTTGCGCATTTTGAATCAGTTTTTGGAGTTTTAACTTTTGCCTTGTCTCCAACCATTTCATAAACTTCCGGGCAGATGGCTGCACAGCTTCCACACCCTATGCACTTTTCCTTGTCAATTTTTACTTTCATTATAAAATAAAATAAAGATGTTTTATAAAGTTTGTGAAAGACGCTTTTTAATACTAAGAAAATTAAGTTTGCGCAAACTCCCTACTTTAGTTCGAGAGAAAAAAAAGCAATTCTTGAACACCTCAAGACATCAGGAATTCCATGAAAGAATTCCGAACACGCTCCGAAATTTATTCCGGAGTTCTTGACATTGTAAATATGGTGAATTCTGGTAATTAGCGCAGATATTTGTCCGGAATCCTCAAGAATTTTCAATTCTTGATGACCTCGAAAACCAGAGGTTTTCTCAGTCCCGTGATAGACAATTCTGTTTTGTGTAATCTAATTACGCAGAATTGTCTATAACTCCAGTATATTCGGTCATATAATCTTATTTAAAAAGAGGTTTTCATTTTTTATTGCATGGAAGAAGCTGGTGAAGAGTGCGGCATTTGCGCAATTTATCTAAAAAATCAAAAAGGCAGTTTGAAAAATACGCCCCTGCTATTAATAAATTCTTTGTCTATGCTGCAGCATCGAGGCCAAAAAAGCGCAGGCATTAGTGTTTTTAACCCACTTGCCGAAGGGGAAGAAAGAAGAAAAACTCTCCTTTCTTTTAAAGGAGTGGGAAGAGTATCTGAAGTCTTTAAATTTCGGCATAGGCACGAAAACGAATTAATTGTTGAGCGTTGTCAGGGCATTGCAGGAATAGGGCATACGCGCTATTCTACTTCTGGCAAGAGAGAAGATTATTACTCCGCCATAGATGAAGCCCAGCCTTTTATAAGAAGGCATCCGTTATCTTGGAAAAAATTCTCGCTCGCTTTTAATGGGAATATTGTAAACTATTCATCTCTCTGCAAATATCTAGAAGAAAGAGGGTATTCATTAGAAACTAATGTTGATACTGAAGTATTGATGGCTTTGATTTCTATACATCTAAAAAGACTTTCTAGTGAGGAATCCGAAGGCAGATCAATTAAACCCTCTCTTTTTGATGTGGTTAGTGAAATTACTAAGCTAATTGATGGGTCTTATAATGTGCTCACTTTGTTTGGAGATGGAGACTTGCTCGTTTTTAGAGATCCTAAAGGATTTAGACCACTTGTCTGGGGAGAGAATGACGCCTTTTATGCTGTAGCATCAGAGAGCGCAGTCTTCGACAAGATTGGGATATCTGAATTTAAAGATGTTGAACCAGGAGAAGCAATTATTTTCAACAAAGGCGGTGTGCAAAGAAAGAAACTATCAAATAATCAGCAAAGTTTTTGCCATTTCGAACATGTTTATTTTGCAAGACCGAATTCTAAAATTGAAGGTGTTCTTGTCAAGAGCGTAAGGCAAAATCTTGGAAGAGAATTATCAAAAATAGAATTTTTAAAAGAAAAGTTAAATGAAAATTATTTAGTTATTCCCGCGCCCAAGACAGCTATTCCTGCAGCAGAAGCTTATGCTGAATCTTTGAATCTGCAGATGCACCAAGCAATAGAAAAAAATGAAGAGGAAAGGGGATTTATCAATTCAACATTCGAACGCGAGAGAATTATGAAAAACTCGTATATTATACATCCAGATGTAAAAGGCAGAAAGATTATTTTAATTGATGATAGTATTGTCAGGGGGGAGACTTCAAAAATTTTAATTTCGCAATTGCGAAATGCGGGAGCTTTGGAAGTGCACGTGCGCCTTACTGAACCGCCAATAAAACACCCTTGTTTTTATGGGATTGATTATCCTACACGCGAAGAATTAATCGCTGCCAGACTTTCAAAAGGAATTGATGAAGAGGAGCTGCAAAAATTAGGGGAAAAAGTTGCGAAAGAAATCGGAGCAGACAGTGTTTTTTTTCAAACAATTCCCGGATTGATTAAAGCAATAGGTTTGCCTAAAGAAAACTTATGCCTTGCATGTTTAACTGGCGAATACCCAACTCCCTGCGGCCAAAAAGCCAGTGAAGAAGCCAAATAAGTTATTTTTTAGTAAGAATTAAGAAAACAAATAGTAAGAAGGTTAATTCAAAAGAGCAGTGTTATTCGCTGGGAAATCAAGCACTATCAACTCCATTGGTAAAAACAAGGGCAACCTTCTTTCCCTTTCATTATAAGGCTTAAATACATTAGATCCATTTAAACGATTTAAATGCCAATGCAAGTTCTGAATATCCGGATTATCAGTCGTAACCTTAGGCAAAGAAGTATTATTTGGATCTACTTCGATTGCTTCTTCATAAGATAAACCCCTGCAATCAATATAATTAAAAGTTGATTGGCCAGCTTTAAAAGGTCTTTCTCTGTCTGGTTCGAAACCCATATTTTGGGTCACAATTACTTCGATTATTTCTTTTAATTGAGGTTTAAGATATTTTGTTACTTCTGTTTGTGT
Organism: Nanobdellota archaeon; assembly: GCA_038045165.1. Lineage (GTDB taxonomy): Archaea > Nanobdellota > Nanobdellia > Pacearchaeales > GW2011-AR1 > VGKP01. The sequence continues at coordinate 19,245 of JBBSYR010000105.1, read as the reverse complement.
ATGCATATTAAACCAAATAAAAATGTTGTTTTTAAATCTTTCTTTTGCACGCCAATTTTCTTAGCTATTCCCAAATTCTTCCATCTTCTCCAGCTTTTTATACTCATCGTCAGCATGAGCCTGCAGTTCGTCAAGAAGATGTTTGTTTTCGGGCTTCAACAAATGAGAATATCTTCCCTGATGCTTAAAATATTCCTCAATCTTGACAGGATTTTCATTTTTAGTTAAAATTAATTTTCCATTAATAATTTCATAAAGCGGCCAGATGTTTGATTTAAAAGCAAGCAAATTCAAATCATAGGTCCTATCTGATTCCATTATCCAGCCAGGAATGCATGGGCAGAGAATTTCAATATAAGAAGGTCCATCTGCAGCCAAAGCTTTTTTCACTTTATTTTTTAAGTCAATTAAATTATGCAGAGAAGCTGTTGCAACATACTTTATGCCATGGCTAGCAACAATTTGAAGCATTGGTTTTCTATATTGGTTTTTTCCTATAATTTTTCCACCAACAGGAGTTGTAGTTGTCCAAGTGTATTTCTCAGTTGCTCCAGAACGCTGACAGCCAGTATTTTCGTAAGCTTCGTTGTTCAAGCAGATATAAAGAAATTTATGCCCTCTTTCTAAAGCACCTGATAAAGCCTGAAATCCAATGTCGTAAGTCCCGCCATCTCCAGCAATTGCAATTACATTTGTATCTTTTTTGCCTTGAATATTTAAGCCTTCACGCACACCAGAAGCAACAGCAGCAGCATTTTCAAATGCTGCATGAATCCAAGGCACTCTCCATGAAGTCAGAGGATAAACAGTTGAATAAACTTCAGGACAGCCAGTTGCTTGCGCAACAACTGTATTTTTTCCTGCTGCTTTCAAAATATTTCTTATTGCAATTGCTTCTCCGCAGCCAAGACATGCGCTGTGCCCTGGTGCAAAAAGCTCTTCCTCTTCAATGCCCATTATTTCAGCCATTTTTCCTCCTGCAAGCTAAACGCTTTTTCAATATGCTGTTTTCTGACATCGCGCCCGCCCAATCCGGCGATATACCCCTTTATCATAATTTTAGAATCAAATAATGCATCCCTTATCTCTGTAAAAACAGGCCCTTCATTTCCAACAGAAATCGCTCTGTCTATCACAATTAAATTCTTTAAATTTTTGCATGAAGCAATAAGTTTAGCTAATTCTTCTCTTGGAAATGGCCTGAAGATATTTAGTTTTATCATTCCAACTTTTTTGCCTTTGGCTCTTAGATTATTGACAACTTCGCGGCTAGTTCCGCAGATAGTTCCCATGCAAACAATTATTTTTTCAGCGTCTTTTGTTTCATATTCTTCAAAAAGAGCATATTTCCTCCCGAACTTCTTAAAAAACTCGCCATCTATTTGTTCAATTGTTTTTAAAGAATCAAGCATTGCGCTCTGCTGCTGCTCTTTAATTTCCATGTAATGGTCGGGACCGCCCACAGGCCCCATAGTTAATGGCTTTTCAGGATTTAGAACAAAGGGCATTTTTATCTTCGGTAAAAATTCATCAACTTCTTTTTGAGAAGGCATATTAACATTCTCATACACATGCGTTAAAATAAAGCCGTCCATGCACACCATAATTGGAATCAAAGTTTTTTCAGCAATCTTAAATGCCTGAATTGTTCGGTCAACAGCTTCCTGCGTTGATTCAACATAAATCTGAATCCAGCCAGAATCTCTTTCTGCCATCGAATCAGAATGGTCATTCCAGATATTTATCGGTGCAGATAAAGTGCGATTTGCAACCATCATTACAATTGGCAGTCTCATGCCTGAAGCAACAAAAAGCATTTCACTCATATATTTCAAGCCCTGCGACGAGGTTGCAGTATAAACCCTGGATCCTGTAGCTGAAGCACCTATTGCCGCGCTCATTGCAGAATGCTCTGATTCAACGTGAATTAGTGAAGCATCCAACTCCCCGTTTGCAACAAACTCTGCCAACGCCTCGGCATTATGCGTCTGCGGGGTGATTGGATAAATTGGAATTACATTTGGCTTGCACATTTTAACTGCTTCTGCGACTGCACGCGATGCTTCTTCAATTTTTAGAGTCATTCCCTTATCTCCTTTGCAACTTTCTCTCTTTCTTCAATAGTTTTCTGCGGTCCAAGCTGCGTCGTAATATATCCGGGATATCTCTCAAAATAAACTTTATCCTTTGCCCAAATTTCCTTAAACTTTTCATCTAACCCATAAATCGGATAAAGCTTAAGATGCACATGATTTACGCCTAATCCTTCCATAACAAGAGCAGTTCTTTGCACTTTTAATTTTTTATCTAAAATCTTTGCAACTTTCTGAGCAGCAGCCATAAATTCTTTATATTCATTATCAGGCATGTCAAAAGCATAAGAGTCAAAATGCTTTTTTGTTAAAATAAGAGTCATGCCTTTTACATTCGGGTGAATATCCAAGATAGCCAAATGTTTTTCATCTTCCCAAATTTTCACGCTTGGAATCTCTCCTTTGACAATCTTGCAAAAAATGCAGTTTTCAGAGGTCATTTTTTATCTCCTTTTTTATTTATCGGAGAATTATCAAAATCTTCCCTTTTTAAATATCTCACTTTTTTGCAGGAGTCGATTAAATGATGGGAAGTTGAAAACTTGCTTTCTCTTTTCCTTTCGTAATAAGTATATAACACCACATCCACCCCGAAATTTTGGAGATGAGAGATAATCGGACAAAAATCTGTATCACAGGCAACTAAGATTATTGTTTTAATTTGGGGGAATTTTGCAGGCAGCGAGCTTAAATCAATTATGATTAATGTGTCAACACCTTTTTGGTTGTATTCTTCTTTCCCATCTAGATTTATTATTCTTTGGACTCTTCCTTCTTTTATTGTGAAAAAACTATTATTCTTGAAGTTATCAACAAAATTATCATACCCTTTTTTTCGCCTAATTTGCTCTTGAGTCGGAGGATTAGACTGAAATGGCGGGGCAGTATAATAAAACGCGTTTCTCACAAAAAGACCTTCTTTCTTTCCTAATCTTTTTGAGAAGTTAATCAAATTAAAGGAAATATATTTTTCATTCCCTAAGTGTTTCGACAATTTTGACAAAAACCCGCCATCTATAAAAACAATCGCTTCTTCCATCTAAAAAGACCCCCATCTAAAACTGCCTAAGAGAAAAAATTCATCCAGCGACCCCGTAGGATCACTGGGGATCATGTTAACTTTACTAATAATAATGAGTTTATAAAATTTTCCTTTTAGTGTTGTGTCAGTCATTTTATTATTTTCTCCATTTCATATTGCGTTATTTTAAAACCAGCTTTTAAGTATAGATTTATTGCTTCTTTATTTTTTATATCTACTCCCAACCTAAATTTTTTAATCTTTTTTATCTTCATTAAGGAAAAAAATTCTTTTATCAAATTGCTTGCAATGCCTTTTCTTCTATAATTAACACCGACATAAATATCATCAATGTACCCTGAAGACTGAAAAACATTTTTTATCTCACTACCAATAAGAAAACCTTGCAAAATTTTGCCTTCGCTTACTAATAAGAGATAACGTCTTGGAGCTTTAATCAGATTATAAAACTCTTTTTTTATCTTTTTTGCTAAATTATTATGATTTAAGATAATGTTTTTTTTATTCTTCCTATAATATTCTTTGAAATTCTTATTTCTTAATTTGGAATATTCTTCTAAGTCATCTTTTTTAGCTAGTCTTATTATCATTGTTTCACATCCTCCATTTTAATGCATTTTGTCGGGCAAACGCGGGCGCACAAGCCGCAGCCCTTGCAGAACTCTTCGATATTTTCAAAAAATCCCTGTGCATTTCTTATAAACGCAATATCTGGGCAATACATCCAGCACTTTGCGCATTTTATGCACTTCGGATAATCAGTAACCGGTTTGAGATTTCTGTAACTTACTTTTCTCGCTCCAGCTGAATTTCCAGGAGTGTCAATCACCGCGCCAGGATTTATTTTTAATTTTTTATTTTCTTGCATACTTTGTTTTCTCCCAGTCTTCTTTAAGAAGTCCATAAATCAAATCATCACGAATTTCTTTAGTTGATTTAACAATGCTTGCTTTTCTCAATGTTCCTTCATGTGTAAATCCTGATTTTATCAATAAAGCAGAGGAAGCATTGTTTTTTACAAATACTTTAGCTTCTATTCTTCTCAAATTTAGCTTAACAAAGGCAAATTCTAATACTTCAAAAAGCGCTTCTGACATGAGCCCTCTTTTATGATACTTCTCCCCAAGCCAATATCCTACTTGAGCTGTTCCTTGAAATTTATCAACTTTAGATAATCCTATCCCCCCAATCGCTCTCTTTTCAGATTTAAGTTCAATTGCAAGACTATAATCTTTTCTTGGTTTTTTATTTAGCTTTTCTTTGCAATGAGAAATCCACCACTTTGCATCTTTTTTTGTATAAGGATGTGGAATAGCAATCAGATATTTTGCAATATTCAAATTATCTATATTTTCAATTAAGCTCTTTATATCGCCTTCTTTCCATTCTCTTATTATCAGTCGTTCAGTTTCTATCTTCATTTCTTCACTCCCCCAACAACGCCTTCGTAGGCTTCTCTGATTGCTCTCTTGTTCTGCTCAATAAGCTTATTTTTTCCTTTAAATCTCTGTTCAATTGCTTTTTCCAAGGATTTTAGAGAAACAATTTTCGTAAAGCCGACAAAAACTCCCAGAATTAAAGTATTAATTATCGGTTTGCCAAAAATCTCCATTGCTTTTTTCGTTACGTCTTTTGTATAAAAGTTTTTTATTTCTTTATCGCTATTTACGATTGCTTTATTTTTTATGCCCTTTGCAGCGTCAACCAATTCTATCAAGCCAGGGTCAAAAATAATTGCATAGTCTGGCTCATAAATCTGCTCTCGCGTATTTATTGGTTTGTCTGAAATGCGGACAAAAGATGTGCTTGGAGAACCTCTTCTCTCAACGCCAAAATATGGAAATGCCTGCGCTGACTTTCCATCATAAAATGCCGCCATTGCCAATAATTCAGCAGTTGTAACAGCTCCCTGCCCTCCTCTGCCATGAATTCTAATCTCAATTAAGCTGTTCATTTTTAATTTATTATTTTTTTCTTCCTGCATAAAGCTCTTTATTAAAGAATCTATATAAAGATTATGAATGATAAGAAGTTAGCCTAAACTTCTTCTGAATTCTTCAAGTGTATTAAAGCACAAAATTTCGTTTTTTTGCAGCATTTCAGTCGCGCTTTCAACAACTTGGCCACCTAAAAACAAACCAATCACTTTTTTTCCTGATGCTCTATTAAATTTAATAATCTTATCTGCAATTTCATCAAAATCAGTCATGCTCTGTGGAGTTGCAATCACAATAATAAAATCAAAAAAATCTCGTTTGGCAATTTTCTCAAAAGCAGCAGCATAATCAGAAGAGTCAGCTGTGCCTAAGATGTCCCAGGGATTCTTTAAATCATTGCTGTTTGAAATCTCAAATCCTGCATTAGATAAATAATCAGATGCTAAAACACCTGCGCCTCCAGCATTGGTAATAATAAATGCTCTTTTTCCATATTCTTTTAATTTCTGCAGCTCTTTTTTATCCAATAATTCCTTTTCTGCTGCTTTTGAAAATGCCTCTTCAAGCGAACTGCAAAGCTCAACACCTGCCTGCTTAAAAGCTCCAGCATAGACTGCAAAATCAGTTGCCAGACTTCCTGTATGGCTCACAGCTGCCTTGCTGCCTTCTTCTGAGCTGCCAGCTTTAACAGCAAAAATCTTTTTTTTGCATTTCCTGCATGCTTCAATAAATCTCCTGCCATCTTTTAGTTTTTCGATATATAAAACAATTGATTTTGTTTTTTCGTCTTTGGAAAAATATTCTATAAAATCAGGAAATTCCAAATCAGCCATGTTTCCAAGGCTCACAAAACCTGAGAATCCAAATTTGCCAATTGAAAAATCAGAAATAAAGCTCCATAAAGCCCCGCTTTGGCTCACAAAAGCAATATCTCCTTTTTCAGGCATTGAAGCTGAAAAAGTCATGTCTAAATTTATACAGGGATTGCAAATTCCAAAGCAATTTGGTCCAAGAATCCGCATTTCATTTTTTTTGCAAAGCGCAATAAGCTTTTTTTCCTCATCAATTTTTCCAATTTCTGAAAATCCTGAACTTATTATTATAATATTCTTAATTTTCTTTTTTGCACACTCTTCTAAAACTAAATATACGTGCTCAGAAGGCACAGCGATTATCGCTAAATCAATATTTCCTGGAAAATCAGTTATTTTTTTGTAAACTTTAAATTCTTGAATAAAATCATGGTTGGGATTTACTAAAACTATTTTTCCGGCATATTTAATGAGCTTCTTAACTAAAATGCCTCCGACTTTATTTTCATCTTCAGAAGCGCCGATTATTGCAATTACTGCGGGATTAAAAAATTTATTCATAAATTGCTTTAGAAAGATATATATAAATAGGTTTTGATAAATTTTTATGAAAATTCTGACAGAAAAAGAGGCGGAAGACTTTTTGGAAAAAGAAGGTTTTGAAATAATCGCAAGGTCAGTTGCAAAAAGCAAAAAACAATTAGAAATCACTGCAGAGACAATAAAATTTCCTTGGGCAATGAAGATTATTTCAAAAAAGATTATTCACAAAAGAGCGGCAGGTGGAGTTATCTTAGATATTAGCAATATAGAGCAAGCAGAAAGCGCGCTGAATGTGTTATCCGAGCTAGAAGGCTATGAAAGAGCAATTATTCAGCCAATGATTTCAGGAAGTGAGCTTATTTTAGGATTGAAAAAAACTCCTGAATTTGGCTTAGCAATCATGATTGGAAAAGGCGGCTCTGATGTTGAAAAAGAAAAAGACATCTCTTTCAGAGTTTTGCCAATCACACAAAGAGATGCAAAAGAAATGCTTTCAGAGCTTAAATTTTATAAATCCTTAAAAAAATCAGACGCGGATTTAGTGTTAATTGAAAAAAATATTATGCAACTTTCAGATTTAGCAAAAAAGTTTTCAAAGATTGAAGAATTGGACATTAATCCCTTAATAATTAATGGAAAAAGTGCATTAATTGTTGATGCAAGAATTGTTTTTAGTTAAGATTTTTATTCTCATTAATACTCCATGATATTGCCTTGTGAATCAAAATATAAGATTATACTAATAATTAACTGATGTTTTGGGGCAAATCGTTGCAGAAGATAATAATTGTTTTTGATTTTGTCTTCTAATGCGCGGCTCTCCTGACATGGAAAATTCACTCAATTTCGCATTAACAATCTTCAAACAATCTCTTTGGTCTTTCCAGCTTAGCAGTTTTAAAGCTTTCTTAAACTCAAGCCATTTAAATCCGGAATTTTCTTTTTTATCGATGTTTACTTTTCCATCGCAAACTTCAGCTGAATACAGAGAATAAGTCTGCCCGATAAATCCTCTTTCTTTTTTTGTTTTTTTATCATAAAGATATCTGCCTTTTTTGTGATGGTTAATTATTTTCACTGGCTTTAATCTTGTTTCTTCCTTAATCTCTCTTTTTACTGCGTCTAATTCGCTCTCTCCCTTCTCAATTCCTCCCTTTGGGAATTCCAGGCCTTTCCAGTGAAGTTTTCTTTTTAAAATAAGGTATTTTATCTTATTATCCTTTTTTTTAAAAACAACAAAAGATACAGCTTTCCTGTAATTTTTAGTTTGTTTTTTCATATCTATATGGCGCGAAAGAACCTTATAAATTATTTGATGACGATTAGTGGAAATTCTTTTTATGGATAATTTTAATTATTAGTATAGGTTTTTAGAATTATTGATTACAGGAATTCTGGGAGATTCTGTGGGCAATTGCAAAAAAGTTATAAGAAACAATATTATGCAACTCCTCATCTAATCATAAGCTCTTTCTCTTTTGTCAATATCAAATACGACAATTTCTTGCTTGTCGTAAAAAACATAGTATTGTATTCTATAAGAGCCAACTCTTACGCGAAACGCCTTTCCTTTTTTTCCAACTACTCTTACAACTTCATGTGGAAATGGGTCCAACTTTAATTCATCCAGTTTCTCCCAAATCCTCATTCTTATTTCTTTTTCAGCTTTTTTAAGAAATTTCTCCGATTTTGGCCCTAAGAAAATGCTGAACATTTTCAATCACCTAATTCTTTTCTTAAATCCCCATACTTCTTAGTTTTTCCTTTTTGGTGCGCTTCAATAGCTTCTTCTAATGTAATCTCTTCTTCTGGAGTCATAACTAAATCTATATCAATCATTCGATTTTTTATGAATTGCACTTCTCTTCTAAGAGCCAAAAGCTCTTGGTATACTCTATTCATATTTATTGTTTCTGGCATATTAACCACAATTTAGCGTATTATTTAAAACTTTTGACACTGAGGAAATTCATTTGCGCACGCGCTGTAGCTTTAAAAGCTGAGTCACAATTCAGAAACAAACGAATTAAGGCCATTTTAACGAATTGCTAAATTTTAGATATGGAGAATTCGGGTGATTGTGTTACTTCTGTTCTGAATCCTCAAGAACGAAATGTTCTTGATGGCCTCGAAAATCGAAGATTTTCTCAGTCTCCAGACAGAGAATTTGGTACAAAAGGCAACAATATTAACCAAATTCTCTGTAATATAACATTACTTTATCAAATTTATTTAATAATGAGGATATAACCCTATTTATTATATATTTTGCAAAGAGGATGAAATCTCTTTTTTAAATTAATTATGGACAGCTCGTCTTCTTATCCATTTCTCTTGCTCATCTTCCAGCTTCCTGAAAATCCCGGCTTGCCGTGCTGCTTCTTCCAAGCCCATATTATTCATACCTCAAAGCATCAACAATCTTAATTTTGCTTGCTCTCCAGGCAGGCCAGATTCCGGAAATTGCTCCTGCAAGAAATGCAAACGCGAGGCAGCCAAGAACTAAATACGCTGGTGCAGCAGCTCTCAACAAAGTTGTAGCCAATTGTTTTGTTACAATAATTTCAATTGTTTTTGCAACAGAATAGCCCAAAGCAGCGCCAATTGCTCCCCCGATAAGCCCAAGAATTCCCGATTCTATTAAAAAAAGATAAAGAATATCTGAGTTTTTTGCTCCGACAGCTTTCATTACGCCAATTTCCCGCGTTCTTTCAAGAACAGAGGTATACATTGTATTCATTATTCCAATTCCTCCAACAAGCAGAGAAATTGCTGCAATTCCTGCCAAAAATGCAGTTATGATATTTAATATAGAGCCAAAACTGCCCAATAATTCTTCAGGCGTAAGTATTTCAAAATCTTTTGTCTTTTCATCCACGCCTCTTTCAGATTTTAATTTTTTATCAACTTTTTCAGCTATTTCTTTTATATCCTCTCCAGAGTCAATTTGAACAATAATCTGATCTATTCTATTCCCAATATTTGAAATTTCTTTTAAGTCATCTATATACATATAAACCATTTTATCGTCGCTAGGATTGCCAAGAGATTGTAGAACGGTTTTGATTTTAAAGACTTTTCCGTTTATAATGATTTTCCCTCCAGCCCTCATAGGTTTGCCAAGAATATTATTATATTTGAACTGACTTCCAATCATAACTTCTCCGCTGTCTGACTTTTCAAGCATTCTGCCTTCATCGGGCTTGTAGGAAGAAATTTCCTCAAAAACATCTATTTTATCTGAAGGAAATCCTGCGACCATAGTGTAAACAGCTTTGTCTCCAGATTCTATTTTTGCATTCGCAGCAGTTATATAAGAAACTGATTTTATGCCTCCAACTTTTTCTATAGCTTCAACATCAGTTATTGTCAATTCAACAGCTCCCCCAGTTCCGGGCGCCCCAAGCTGGCCTTTTGGTATTATAAAAAATTTATCCGCCCCTAACTGCCTGAATTGCTCCTCTACAGCAGACTGCAATCCAATAGAGATGCTTATCAAAACAAAAATAGTTGCTATTGAAATTATAATTCCTAGCATTGTTAGCCCGCTTCGCAATCTTCTTTTTCTCAAATTCCTGATAGCGAGGATGAAGTAGTCTTTAATCATTTTTCTTCTCCTTAGGAATTCTATAATTTTGTATTTGTTTCTTAATCATTGCCTCAGTGCCTCCTCTAAAGATATCTTATCGCACCAGCCATAACAATGATGATAAAATAAATCCATTAAGACTGCTCCAGCAGGATATTTTCCCCTATTAATATTTAAATTTGCTAACTCAACTGCTAATATTGATTCGTGGTTATCTATTATTCTGTTAAAGAGCAATCTGTCTGCAACTGAAGGCTTAAATGCCCGTGGCTCTTTATAAGAAGGACTTACAACTTGCATGACGCGGGGTTCAGAACATTTTTGAGCATACCAGCACATTCCTTCTAATAGAGCTTTTCTGTTTTTGGAGCTTAATTTGGCAGTCATCCTCTCAGTGCCTCCGTCGGCTTTAGCTTAGATGCTTGTAAAGCTGGAATTATTCCAGAAACAATTCCAATCAAAAACGCAAATACAACTGATGCAAAAATTAGAGGATATGATACTGCGACTTTCAAAAGTTCGCTTCCGAGCGCCTGATTTGCAATAGCAGCAGCACCGAAAGCCATACCCAATCCGATTAAAGCACCAACAATTCCTCCAAGCAATCCCAATAAACCTGCTTCAATCAAAAAGACAGACAGGACATCAGAATTTCTTGCGCCGACAGCTTTCATTACACCAATTTCCCGCGTTCTTTCAAGAACAGAAGTAAACATTGAATTAGCTATGCCAATTCCTCCAACAAGCAGAGAAATTGCTGCAATTCCTACGACAATTATATTAATTATATTCAAAATTAAATTTACACTGCCAAGCGCTTTTAAAGGAGTTTGAACAGAAAAATCTTCCTCACCTAATTTTTCATTTCTGTCTTTTCTTAATTTTCTTTCAATCTCCTTTCCAACTTCCTCAATTTTATTTTTATCTTCAACACGAACAACAATAATATCAGTTTCATCTCCAATTTTTAGAATTTCTTTCAAGTCATCTTCAGCCATTAAAGCAACAAAATTTATTTGAAAAGAACTTGCGGGCTTTAAGATTCCAGCAACTTCAAACTTTTTTCCCTGTATTACGACATTTGAACCGACTCTTATATCTTTTCCAAGTTCAGGGTCATCTGCAAAGCTATTTCCCAAAACAACTTTTCCCACATCATCAGCTTTAATTAATTTTCCAGATTGAATTCTTAAGTTCATCGTTTGATAAATTAGTTCAACATCCTCCTGTTTTTTCGGGATACTCGCAGCATATCTGAAAGTTCGTACATCTTTGTATTCAAAAGAAACCATTCTTATCAGCCTTGAAACAACGTGTGTTGCATCCTTTAGACTTTTTATTATATCTACATCATGCTCATTCAATTTTCTTACAGCTGTGCTTCCGGGAGGGCCAAAACCAGTCCCAATATTCTGAATTGTAAGTATATCAGCAGATAAGCCTGCAAACTGCCCAGTTATTGCTGTTTGCAATCCTTGCCCGAGAGAAATCAGCGAGACAACAGCAGCAATGCCTATAAAAATTCCGAGCATTGTCAACCACGAGCGCAAGCCTCTGTGTTTTAAGTTTCCTAGTGCGAGAGAGAAATAGTCGCCCATCATTAAAGATTACCTCTCTAATTGCGCTTCTTTGCTTTTCCTTATTCTTCTTCTTTTTCTGATTGCTCTTACAATAAGCCATACAATTATCAAAACAATAATAACAGAAACATAAAGTCCGGTATTATTTTTTGTTATTATTCCCTCTTTTATTGCTTCTTCTTGCGTGTATATTTTTAAAGGAATTTCAATATTTTTTATTAGTTTATTATTTTCCAAGTCTTTATATTCTAATATTCCTACTAATTTTGCTCTCGCGCTATTAAATAAAACATCGAATGTTGCGCTTTCAAAATCATCTGCATTTATTGTTCCAATATAAATTTTATCTTCTGAAAGCAGTATGTATCCTTCAGGCAGTATTGTTAAAGAAGCAAATCTTGCCTCTCCGTCTCCTTTATTAATTATTTTTAATGTTATTTTGCCCTTCTGGTTGATTATAGGATTTTCAACAGCACTTGATAGGTCTATTTCAGTTCTTCCGCTTATCTTAATACCCAAAGTTCCTTCTTGTATGATTGTTTTCAATGAGCCATTTCTATAGTTAAGCACGTAAGGAATATTATAATCTCCCGGCTTTGCAATGTTGGATGCCCGCAAGCTGAAAACAAAATTATCTTTCTCTTCGTCCAATAACTCTTTTATACTATCCTGAGAGCTTCCGCTTGAGCTTATAGGCAATCCCGCGAAATTCATCGAAAAAGTAATATCTTCTATATCTTTGCCTAAGTCATTCTCATATTTGATAGTTATTTTAGCTGTTTCGCCAGGATAAAGAGGCTCAGTTGTTATGCTGGTTATTGCTGCAGAGGCTAATTGCGCCGCAAACAGCACAGCTAATGCAACCATTACAATCGCTGCTGTTAATATCTTTTTTGTCTTGTTCATTTTGTTTAAATTTTAAACCTGCGCGCTTTAAAAAGGTTTCTCTTTGTCCCTAAATAGTTAATACACGTAGTAAGATTTAAATATCCTGTTTATTATTACAAAGAAAGAAAATGAACACTTATTTATTAAGATTCAGGGGCGAATATGAAAATCAGATTAAAGCTTTTTTAGAAGAAACTGGACTTAAGCATATTCCTTTTTTGCATGTATATTTTGGAAAAGGAGCGTTAGTGAGATATAACGCCGAGCTCTGGTCAGAAGATAACGGAAATAGTTTATTTTGGAAGACTAAAACAAGAATAATTGCAAAATCTGAAGAAGCTGCAAGGCAAATAATATCTACACTTGAAAAGAGACTGAATGCAGCGCCCGAAGAAGCAATAGGCATCACACTAGAAAAAGAGACAGCTTAAAGTTTAATTCTTAACTTCATTCCACGCACCCTTTACACTCTTTTTAGTAACCTTCTCAACTTTCCCGTCTTTAAGCCAGTATATAGTTCGGGCATGATTCATTGCTCTTTCAGGGTCATGAGTTACCATGATAATGGTTTTGCCTTTTTTATTCAATTCCTCTAAAAAGTTCATAACCATCTCGCCTGTTTTTGTATCTAAATTTCCCGTAGGCTCATCAGCTAAGATTACTTCAGGGTCATTTGCTAAAGCCCGTGCAATTGCAACTCTCTGCTGTTGCCCGCCCGAAAGCTGATTGGGATAATGCTCTCCCCTATCACTCAATTCTACTGAAGCAAGAAGTTCATCTGCTTTTTCCTCTCTTTCCTCTTTGTCGTGCCCTTGAAAAAGCATGGGCAGCATGACATTCTCTTTTGCAGTTAAATTTGGAATTAAATTAAAGCTCTGAAAAATAAAGCCTATTTTTCTGCCTCTTATTTGTGCTAATTCTGATTCCTCTAAATGTTCAATATCTAAATTGTCAAGATAAATATCCCCATGAGTCGCCAAATCCAAGCTTCCGACTAAATTCATTGTTGTGCTCTTGCCCGAGCCTGAAGGCCCCATAATCGCAACAAAATCTCCTTTTTTAATATCAATTGAAATGTCATCTACTGCTTTGACTAAATTCTCGCCCATTTCATAATACTTCGCCACATTCTTCAAAGCAATTATCTTTTCGTTTTGCATAAAATTCGCGGGAGAGGGGGCTTTAATTAGTTTTCTATTGCCTTTTTGGTATTAACGATTCACTTAGAAGACCTTTTCTTTGTGTGTTGATTTTATGGTGAATTCTGGTAATTAAAACAGGTATTTGTCCAGAATCCTCAAGAATTTTCAATTCTTGATGGCCTCGAAAACCAAAGGTTTTCTCAGTCCTGTGATAGACAATTCTGTTTTGTGTAATCTAATTAATAGAATTGTCTATGACAAGATAAATCGAAAACTTCTTCCTTTGAAGAAAGAACAAAAAAGCCAGCTACGACCAAACGAAACTAAAAACCGAACAAAGTGCCTAAACTAATTGCTAATTATCTTGTACGTAAATGAAAATTTAGGTTCTTTAATCTGCAGATTATCTGAAAAGTAGAATAATTCATTAGTATTCATAAGACTAATATAGAATAGACCTTTTATATTCAATAAGGGTTCATTTTAACCGATATTTATTAGACAAGGAAAATAATAACTTGTAAAATCCCTTTCAAAACATCCCAGACAAACTCTAGATCGTATTATTTTACTTGGGGATGTTCATCTACCAGCCTGCAATAATTAGTTTTAAAAACTCCTCTTTCTTGAATGTTTTATGGAAGAAGAAAAAGTTCCGGTTTCGACACGAATAAAATCGTTTTTGATTCAATGCAAAAGAGTATGGTTTGTCCTTAAAAAGCCAACAAATCAAGAATTCAAAGCCATAGCTAAGATATCTGCTTTGGGAATGTTGATTATAGGAGCAATAGGATTTCTCGTATCAGATGTTATAAAACTTTTTGGATAAAACCCTAGTTAAAAACATAAATAATTGCCTCTGCTTTTCAATTTGCAAATAATCGCTCATAGTTTTCAGATATCTTATTTTTGACTTCTTCCAAAGGCATTTTTTTTATTTCAGCGATTTTTTTATAACTCTCGATAACCAAAGCAGGTTCATTGTCTTTCAACTTATCAGGATGCAAATATGGTGAGTCTGTTTCGCATAACAAATTTTCAATTGGTGTTTTTTCTGCGACTTTCTGAAAATGCTCGCTAAATTTAATATTTGCAGGCATACTCAAAAACCAGTTATTTTTTACGATTCTTTCTGCTAAGGAAAATTTGCCTGAAAAGCAGTGCATCAAGACTTTTTCAGCCTTTAATTCTTCTAATATTTCAATAACTTCTTTTTCAGCTTTTCGTGAATGAACTATTATTGGTTTATTTAATTCTTTAGCGAGGTGAATAAATTTCCTAAATATCTGCTTCTGTCTTTCATGCTCATTTGAATCTTCCTTGAAATCAAGACCAACTTCACCTATAGCAGAGACATTTTCTTTATTTTTTCTGATAAATTCAATTTCAGAGTCTATTTCAGAATCACTTAATTTCAAAGAATCTATAGGATATCCACCAAGTGCAGATTTAATTTCAGAATATTCTTCAGCTAAAAGCAGAGCTTTTCTATTTGTTTCAGCATTAATTCCATTGCAAACCATGATTTTTACATCCATATCCCTTGCTCTTTCAACTAATCCTTTGATGTCTTTGCATAAATCAATATGGCAATGCACGTCAATAAAGCATACTTGTTTTTTCATACTAATTCTATAGAAGAGGGTCTTTTATATTTTTAGTATTGCGAGGCCAATCTTAAAGCTTAAATAATCTGCTTTTGATATATCTTAATGGAAAAAAGAGGCTTTATCGCAGCCATAATTATCCTGATTATTGCTGGGGGAATTATATTTAGTGCCATCTATTTGAGCGCCAAGAAAACCGAAAATTCTTCAGAAACAGCAGATTTTGAGAATATTGCAAATACTACAAAAATAACTGAAATTTCAAACAATTCTCAAGAAGAAGAATCTTCATGTATATCTAACTCTGATTGTGTGCCTGCTTCCTGCTGCCACCCATCAAAATGCACCTCGTTAGATAAAGCGCCAAATTGCAAAGGTGCATTTTGCACAATGGAATGTTCTCCTGAAACACTTGATTGCGGACAAGGAAGTTGTGCTTGCATAAACGACAAATGCGAGGCAGTTTTTAAATGAAAAAAAATAAAATTTTATTTTTAATATTTATCATATTTGCATTTTCTTTGATTTTGGCAGGGGGCATATCTAATGCAAATATTAAAGTAAACTCAGATGTTTATTCAAAAATTCAAGAAGAAAGCAAAATAAAAGTTTTTATTAAAATTAAATCTCCCCCTATAAGTTTACTATCCTCTGCAAAAACTATCGCAGAAAAGAAGAAGCTTGTAAAAGAGAGAATTGCAAATCTGGTTGGCAAAGATAATGTTAAGCATCAGTTCAAAGAAGGAGTTTCAGCATTCATAACAGAGTCAGATTTAAAAGAATTAGAAAAAGACAGCAATGTTGAAAAAATTAGTCTCGTAGGAACAAAACAACTTTTTCTCCAGCAATCAACATCTATAATAAACGCAACTCTCACTTGGCCAAAACAGCTCTCAGGAATAAATTTAACTGGCGCAGGCCAAACAATCTGCATTATAGATAGCGGAATTAATTACTCGCATTCCAGCTTTGGCGGTTGTTATGGTAATAATAACCTTTCCTCTTCATGCAAAGTTCTGGGGGGAATAGATTACTGTGCAGATAATACCGACTGCACTACTTCAGATGATGACCCTATGGATGTCAATGGCCATGGAACACATGTGGCAGGTATTGCTGCAGCAAATGGGAGTATAACTGGTGTTGCTCCAGAAGCAAAAATTATAATTATTAAAGCAACAAATGCTTCGGGCATTCTTCAGGATGATGATGTTAGGGCAGGAATTGATTGGTGCATTCAAAACTCTTCAATCTTTAACATTAGTGTTATAAGTATGAGTTTTGGAGGAGGACTTTACAACAGCTATTGTGATAATCAAGATGATTATTCTGATATTACTGGAGCGATTAATGCAGCAGTCGCAAAGAATATCTCTGTTGTTATAGCTACAGGCAATGATAATAATTACACTTCAATTTCATCTCCAGCATGCATTCGAAATGCTACGAGAGTAAGCGCAACAGCAAAAAGCGATGTTATTGACACGAATTATGCTAATCGCAATTCTATCGTGCTCTTACTCGCTCCAGGAACAGATATTACATCTACTTGCATTTCAGGCAGTTCTTGTTCTAAGACTGGGACAAGTATGGCAACACCCCATGTTTCAGGAGCTATTGCACTAGTAAATCAGTTTTTACAATTAACTAATCAAGTGAAAACCCCGAGGCAAATAGAGATTATTTTGAATAATACTGGAAAAAGAATTAGCGATAATGGAAATTCAAATTTGAATTTCAGCCGCATAAACATCTATAATGCAATAATCTCTTTAGACAATCAGCCCCCAAATGTCTCTTTGCTCTCTCCCGCAAATAATTCAATTAGTTTAAATATAAATCAGACATTCAGATGCAATGCCTCCGACTTCTCGCTAAAAAATGCAACATTCTTTTTATGGAATTCTACAGCTGTTTATAATCAAAGCTTTCAAAATGCAAGCAGCAGTTCAAATAACTTTGAAATTAATATCTCTAATTTACCGATAGATAATTACCAATGGAACTGCCTGTATGCAGATGAAAACAATAACAAAGCATTTGCTTTATTAAATAACAGCTTATCTATTATGAGTTTTATTGTAAATTTGCTTTCCCCGTTAAATAATTTAATTACAAATCAGAATCAGACATTTTCATGCAGCGCAAACACGAGTGCGGCACTATCAAATGTAACATTCTCTTTATGGAATTCTACAGCTGCAGAATATAATTATTTAAACAATATTACAGGATTGTTTAATCAGACTAATTTTAGTTATAATTTTACGCATGAAGGAAATTATAGCTGGAACTGCTTGTTCAAAAACAACTTAAACTTCCAAAGTCTTATTTCTTCTAATTTTTCCTTAAACTATGATATAACTTATTCAAATATCACTTTTACCCTGCCTTCTTCGAATGGTAGCTGGAGTTCTGGGATATTTAGAATGTTCACAAATGAGAATAGCACTTGTTCGTATTCTTTAAATAATGGTTTTTCAAATTACACTCTAAACTCATCTAATGGAATTAATTTTACCTGGTTAAACAGCACTTTAAATCAAAATCAATCTTATAATTTAAGTGTGTCTTGCAATGATTCTGCAGGCAATAGCAAAAGAGAAATAATTAATTTTTTTGCTGATTTGACAAAACCTCTCATAACCTCAATAAGCCCTCCAAATGGAGAATCTTATACTGGACAGACAACAATTATTTTTAATTATTCAGTTTCAGATAATTTGAATATTTCAAATTGCAACTTTATATTAAATAATGCGCTAAATATTACGGATTCGGCTATAGCAAATCAATCTTTAAACTACAATTTTACCAAGACTCTCTCGCCAAATACTTATACTTGGAGTGTGAATTGTACAGATGATGCAGGCAATATAGGCAATTCATCCACATCTTCATTTACAATATCTGCTGCATCAAGCGGATGCACTTATAACTGCGGCGGCGGGGGTGGCGGGGGAGGTGGAAATGGTGGAGCAACAAAAACAACAAGTAATACTTATTCTGTTTCAGCTATGCAGATAACTGAAGGATATACGGCAGAATTAGTTAAAAATGATAAAATAATCTTTCAATTAGCAACCTCACAAATAAGCTCCTCTTCTGGCGCGGGAGATGTTCAGACAAATAGTCCTGCACGAGTTATTCAAAAATTTGAGAATCATTCAATAATTATCAATAATATCGGGAATAATTCTGTAAATCTAACTATAATGAGCGAGCCAATTACGTTGATTCTTTTAGTTAATCAAAGTAAGAAAATTAATTTAACTTCTCCAGAGTATTATGATTTGTTTATTAAATTAGAGGAAATTAAAAATAATAAAGCAAATTTGACTATTAAAAATATCAAGGAATTGATAAATGCGACTCAACTTCTGCAAAATAAATCTATCGCGACAGATGGGGAAAAAGGAAATGAAACTTCTAAAAATAATTCTTCTGATGAAGAAGCAAACAACAAAGAGGTTTATGCCCCTTTAAAATACAGCATAGCGCTGGTTATTTTAGTGGTTATTGCAGTTATTTTAATAAAAATTTTTAAAAAGAAGGTTAAATAATTTGCAAAGAAATTTAAAAAAGCTGAAATTTTAATCCCGCAGACATCATAGCTAATCATCAATGTCAAAAAAACTTCGAATTCTGCCAATAGCTGAAAGTGCGGGTTAATCACCCTCAACCAAAAGTTCGAAGCGTAACGTGTGTGCTCTTATTACGTCTTTTTTAATCTTACAAGTTAAATGCGTGCCCGTATATATAACTTTCTATTTTAAAAAATATTTTTTAGAAAAAATATCACCTTTCTTCAGGAGAATCTAAATATGTTTCCCAATTACCCTTCCAATTTTTGAATCTTACTATCGGTCTTTCTCTTTCATCTAAGGTATATTGAAACTCTGAAGTTCCATCTTTCTCTAAAGGCACGGTTTGTTTTCCTTCATGATGAACAATAACATCTTGACTTCGCCATCTGGCTATCGCTAAATCTGTAAAACTCTAAGTTCTGCCA
>JBBSYR010000104.1:0-7630 GCA_038045165.1 Nanobdellota archaeon | reverse complement strand
CTAATAATTTTAAAAAATCACTTATTCTTTGCGAAGATAAATCAACATTTGGATAGCATATTTTTGCATAATTTCCTTCAAACCAAGTCTTAGAAAATCTCATTGCAGATGGATAGCACAGCCTATAATTTATCAAAGATAAAAAGAAATCTTTCTTATCTCCAAAAACTTCTTCAATTAATTTTGAAAATTTTACTTTTTCAAAAAACTCCTTAATGAAATAACTGTCTCCAAAATCTAAAATTAATTTTTCTTGCTTTGGAAGAGATAATCTCTTTTCAAAAATCTTTTTGGATTTATCCACAACGACTCCAAGATAGAGAGTTTTTTGTTTGGGTCTTTGAGTCTTAGAATCCCAATAAGATTTTATCTGATACGCATATTCTTGCTTTCCAAAGGTTTTGTATCTTATGAAGGTCATAATGGTTATATAGGCATTATGAGGTATATAATCCTTTCGTTTGCATTATCGTCGTTATATTTAATTAAATAAGAAACCTAATGCCTAATTTTTAGGGAATTTTGGAAAATATTGCTTTAACAAAAGAGATATGGTCTGCGGCTGCTTAATTTACAAAATTCTTAAAAACTTCATCAAGTGAAATTTCAATCACCGAAACAGGCATTTTAATGCCCCAATCTTGAAGTGTTTCTGGATGAACCTCACCAATATACCCGATGTTCTTTTCATCAATTATAATCGCACCAGTTCTTCCTTCAATAAACCCTTCTTTTGCAAATTCCTCCAGCTTATAGTGCAATCCGAGCATTTTTGTTAAATAATCCAGCGTTTGCTTTAATTCTGTAAAATTACCAGGAGAAAAAGCAATGCAGATATTTTCCATTTCCCTAATTCCAGTCTCAAATAGATGCTTTTTATCTTTTTCAAATACTGTTCCAATTTCAAATATCTTTTGAGGATATTCATTATCCTTATTTTCAGAAAAAGTGCGCAGAGCAGAGATAAGCAAATTAGGCCTAAGAATTTTGTATTCTGTTTTTGAATTCTCCAATTCAATTTTTTCAGCTTTCATTATTTTTGCTTCTTCAGATTTTATAAGATGATAAGAGGAGACTTCCAACAAGCCAAGCCCGACCAAAATATCTGAGATTTTTGATTCTATCTTGCTTTCGGCAGATTCTTCTCCGATAGTTGCGACTTTTGGTATTTCCGGAATTATTTTGTCATATCCATAAGCAATTGCTATATCTTCAATAATATCAACTTCGTGCATTATATCTGCGCGCCAGGCAGGCACATCTGCTTTTCCTTTCTTGTAATCATATCCCATTCGCGGAAGAAGTTTTTCCAAATCTTTTTCTTTTAAAGACAAGCCAAGAAGTTTATTCGCATTTTCTAAAGAGATTCTCATTTTCTCTGGCTTTAAATCAATAAATTCTTTTTTACTTCCGTAAACAACATCAACAGAATATGCTTTCCCCCCCATCTCTATTAAATCTACAACCGCCATCGTTATAACCCTCTTCAGAATAGAAATGTCAGAGCCAGAACATTCTACTAGCACATCTATTATTCCGGGCGCAATTTTACCAGAATTATTTGAATTAATTATCGGAGGCATGCTTAAAACTTCATTATTTGAATCATAATAAACTGGAAATTTTTCAAATCCCTGAAGCTGATTTCCAAATTCCCTTCCGCATGGATGCCTCGATAGAATTTCTAGCGCATTCATTTTCTGAGGCATTTCAAGAGGTTCAAAAACTATTTCTTTTGGGCTCTTTATCAAATATCGCACGGGAAATTTTATTTTATTTAAGTCATAGTATCCCAAAGCGACTTTTTTTCTGTTTCTTCCGATAGTATCATGAATTTTCTCCTGCCATTGCATAATATCTTTAATTGTTTCATCTGTAAATTTTACTCCTTTTACAATTGCAGCCATAGAATACGGCCTGACTTTTTCCGTCGCTTTATCAACAATTATTTTTGCATCTGATTTTGCAATTTTATATTTCTTCAAGCCCGTCTCCTTGCCAAGAAATGCTTTGAAAGCACGGATAAATCCCTGCACAGATAAAACATCTGGCCTGTTGGGCATAACCTCAATTTCTATCTCTTCTTCGCTGGAATTTTCAACAGGAATCCCCATAAGATTTATTTTTTCAATTATCTCTTCGCTTAATTTCAGATGTTTTGCAAGTTCTTTTTTAGATATTTTTACAAGAGCCATGTTAATTTGTATAAACCCTTCCTTTAATTTCAGCCATTTTTATTTTAATTGCTTTTTCAACATCAACATCAAACTTCTTTGCCATAATCAAAACACTAATTATAACATCAGCAAATTCTTTTTCTAAATTTTGCCGATCTAGTTTATCCAGTTTATCTTTTCTTTGATATTCTTTATGTGAAAGCATTTCTTTGAATAATTCCCCAAGTTCTTCAATTATTTTAAATCCTATAGCCATAGTAAGTTCATCCTTATTTTTGTCCTTATAATATTCATTTAATCTATCAAGTTCTTCTTCAATAAATTCATTTACTTCTTTTATTTCCATTTTATTTTTTCCAAATAGGCTTCTCTCTTATTGCTTTTAAGTCATTTGCATATAATTCACGCAGGTCTTTTATATCATAAGCTATCATCATCAATCTATCAAAACCCGGCCCCCAAGCAAGCACGGGAATTGCTTCGCCTAAAAGAGGAATAGTTACTTCTGGCCTAAAAATTCCCGCTGCGAAAACTTCTAGCCATTCTTTTTTATTCTCATTCCAAACAAGCCCCTCAACACTCGGTTCTGTATAAGGAAAATATGATGGCTGGAATCTAACTTTTTCAAAACCCATTTTCTTGGCAAATTCAGTCAGATAGCCAAGAAGATGCCTTAAATTCGCATCAGGATCTATAACAATGCCTTCAGTCTGATTAAATTCAAAGCCATGCTTCCAATCAATAGTTTCATTTCTAAAACATTTTCCAATCGCAAAGAACTTTGCGGGCAGCTCTTCTTTTTTCAGTTTTGCAAGCGTCTGTGCAGAAAGGCAGGTAGTATGCGTCCTGATTAAAACTTTTTGGGAAGTTTTTTCATTCCATAAATACCGCCAGCCCTTGCTCCCGCCAACCCCTGTTTCATGCGATTTTTTTACAGCTTCAACTATTTTTTTATCAGGCAATTTCGCTTCAGCATCTTTAATAAAGAAAGTATCCTGAATCTCTCGGACTGGATGATCCTGCGCAGTAAATAGGGCATCAAAATTCCAGAAAGAAGAAACTGCTTTTGCGCCAGTCATTTCTTTGAATCCCATATCAAGCCATGCTCTTTTTCCATAATTTATTGCTTGATTAACAAAATGCTTTTTTCCGCCATTGATCCGCGGCACAACTGCTTGAATATCATATCTTCTAAATTTCTTTCCCTTTGTCCAGTTTTTTATTATTTCAGGAGTTACTTCTTCAATAAAATCATTTTTTATTTCTCTTCCAGCAATTTTTTTTCCAATTTCCGTCAATTCAAAACTAACCTCATTTTTTTCTTGAATTTCAATTATCTCTTTCCTTTTCTTCAGGTTTTCAATTGCAAATTTCTGCTCAGGTGCCAGCTTGTCAGGATCAATAGGCAGAGCATCAAGCATTTGTTCTTCTAAAGATTTTTTAGATATCTCCTCTCTTGAAGCGTTTAAAGACAGCCTGCCATTAGCCAAATTAACTAAAGCTTTCTCTTTTAACACTCCTAACGAAACCTTAAATTCATTGTCCGATAATCCTGAGATTTTCTTTGCCTCTTCCAAGGGCAAATTCTTTTTTTCTTCTAAAAACGCAAGAAGTCTTCGTTCAGGAAGATGATTTTTTTTGTAATATAATCCATTGATTCCCAAATTAATTATTTTTTTAATTGTAGTAGTTAATTTCAAAACTCCCTTATTTTCTAAAAATTTCAAAGCTCTTAAAACAGAAGTTCTGTCAAGCCCTGATTTTTCAATGATTTCTTCAAAATTTAGATTAATATATGGAATTACTTTCTGCTCAATAGGAGAGATAGACTCAATCAATTCCCGCATGCCCTCTGTTTCGTGCGCATTATTGTTCATAGTATATCTAATAATCTGGGGATTAAAAAGATATTGCTTCTTTGGCCTGGGCAGTTGAGGCGCCAAGTGAGATTAAAATATTGAAAACTGCCTTTTTATCTTCTGCGTTTATGACAACAATTTTCACCCCTGCTTTTCTGGAGATTTTTATATTTTGAATTATCCTGCAGAGTCTTTCAGCTTTCTCTTTCTTATTCCAGCCCATAATCTCATTAAAATCTATTCCGAGCGCAATATTCTTTTTTACAGCAATTGCTGCCAGAACATGATTAAATCCCGAATCAATCTGCCTTGCCGACTTTTTTCTCTCTCCCCTTTCAGCAGAGACCAAAACATCAAATTTGCCGTATTCAAGAACTTTCCTATTAAATTCATCATTTTGCGCCATAACCATTATAGGTTTTTTCTCCTGGGCAATCAACTTTTTTGCTTCTTCGATATTATTTGTGTTAATCATTTTATCCCTCTATTATTGTCCCAATAAATTTATTTCCATTCAAAATTTTATCTAAATTTGAGAGCTCCTTTTCAACGATATATGTTTTTATCTTATGCTTTCTAATCAGAACCGCTGCTTGCTGGTCAAGAACAAAATGCTGCCCTGCTTTAAAATCAATTTTTAGAACGCGCTTTTCAAATTCCTTCCATGTTTGGCGAGGAATAAATTTTGCATTTTTATGAGTTAAAGGATTTGCAGTGTAAAGCCCCTTGATGTTAGTCATATTTATGAAATCTGTTTTTAAATAATTCGCTAACTTAGCTGCAGTGCTATCTGAAGTTGATTTTGGCGCATAACGCAATGCCCCACAAAAAACAACCTTATTTTTATGTAAATTTGCCTCAACTTTTTCCATATTCGTAGGCAATTTACTATTCGTTTCCCTGCCAAAAAATTGCATCATAAAAAGAGCATTCATTCTTGTTGCTCTAATTCCTGCCAAAGAAAGCTCTTCTTCTGACTTATTTTCCCTTGCCAATGCATCAATATACTTGCGGGCAATTGACCCTCCACCGCAAACAATTACAAATTTATATCTATTATAATGTTTTCGAAGTGTTTTCTTAAAATTTTCCAAAAACACAAAATCTATTTTATCAGGCACTATGAGCGAGCCGCCCAAGCTTATCACTATCACTTTTTTAGATTGCATCTTATATCTAAGAAAAGATTTTATTTAAACCTTATTCTTTGCTTATTAACTGCCCCGCACTTCCCGCACTCAATAATCCTATGCACTTTTGTTACTCTTGTCTTTCCTCTCAAAAAAGAAAAGCATTTTTTGCAGAACAATCTGCGATGCCTTCCTAACTTAAGATTATATTTCATGGCGAGGCGTTTTGTTTTTCGCGCCTCCTCAGAAGAAAACTCTTTTTGCTTGAAAAAATTACTTATCTTTTCAGACGCTTCAGTTTTAGAAAGTCCTTTTTTCATAAGCATATAAATATTATAAGCTATAAAAACCTATATAAAATCTGCAAAGACTTAATTTTCTAAAACAGCGGAAGAACATCTTATACTTCTAATTTTATACTTCTAAGAAATCCTGAAAAAAATAAAGAAGACAGCATCGGTGTTTCACCTCTTGTAGGAGACTAACGCAGCCGACGTAACCAGCTTAACTTCTGTGTTCGGAAAGGGAACAGGTGTTTCCTAGCTACTATGACCGTCTTCAGAATTGCATAATAAAGGGCATTTAAAAAGCTTTCTGGGTTAGCTATCTCATAATTAATAATAATTTAATCGTTTGTCTGATATGCTTTGAAATAGGATTTGCAAGTTATTAATCCTAAAGAAATCCTATTCTTAAACCATTAATTTATCATCTACAAACCACCTACTCAAATGCATATAAGCTTAAAATACATTTTGTGCTTTTTAAGAATGATCGATAAGCAAAAGCTTTTGGAAATTGTTTCGCACTTTAAACAATAACTTTAAAACTCCGAGATTTTTATGAATCTTAAGCGGGCGTGCCGGAGCGGTCAAACGGGACGGACTCAAGATCCGTTAGCTTAGTGCTTACCTAGGTTCAAATCCTAGCGCCCGCATTTCATGGCTGAAAGCCATGCCAAACTAACATGAAAAAAGAAGTATATTCTTCAAAACCCCAAATCAAATCTCCTCTCCCAAGAGGCTTATTCTTTCTACTTTGGCAATATCTACATCAAACTTCTTTTCCATAAAAACCCCTTTGAAAGCATCAATAAACTTAGGGTCTTTAGCAGCTTTATTGAGTTCTTTTAAATTAGACTTCAAAACATTCAAATCTCCAATAAAAAGATATCTTCTTATTTTTTCCAAATCTGAATCCTTTGACAAAGCAGCAATATCACGAAAGTCAGTTAATCTTGCGGAATGAATCTTCATAGCAATAAGTATCTCTTTTTCAGGCACAAGTAATTCGACTTCTTTTTCAATCCCGATTATTTTTCTCAATCTAGAGTTTTTCTTCAAGAATTCAAAACTAAATGATGCTCCTGTTTGCCTTGAAGCAAGCGCCCCTATAAGAATATCCAAACTAGCTTCATCTTTTTCATATCTCACAAACTTAGATAAATAAAGCCCCAATAAGTCTTTAGAAATAGTTTTCTTGAAACCCTCTTTGTTTAAGATTTTCTCTAAAGATTCAATAGACCCTATTGATATCACAATATCTGCATCAACTGAAAATCGATGCTTATATGAAGAAACCGCATATCCCCCAACAACAATAAATTCCGGCCCTTGGTCTTTCAGTAATTGTAATATTCTGAAAATTTCATTTTCTTTTTTTATAAGAGATTCCATTTTAGATTAATTTCGCCTCCTGATACTTAACATTTAACCTCTTATTATATTTATCTTGAATCATCTCCAAAGCAGGCTGAAAATTGTAAAAATTCTTTTTCATAAATGAAATGGTCTCTTTCAAAGGCTCAACCTTATATCCTTTTCTTTCTTCAAAGTTAAATTTTTCCATTATTAAAGGAACAAAAAATACACCCTTCCCTTTGTTTATTTGTAATTCTAATTGAACTGCATATTCTAAAAACTGATCATAATCTGATTTTTTTATCTTTACATAAATAGGGTAATAGTCTCTGTATCTTGCAATATTATATCTTCCATCTGTCCAAACATATACTGCATCAGTATTAGTCAAGCAATAAGCCAATCCTGAAAATTTTAAAAAGTAATAATAAAAAGAAACCTCTCCAACTGCTTCCTTAATTAATCTTATTAGTTTCTTGTAATTATTGCTATTTTCTAAAATTACTCCTCTCCATACCTCTTTGAATATGCCTTCACTAATTAACTCATGAATCCACTTATTCGTCCATCCGTAAGATAATAAAATTCTCTTTGAAATAGCACTGATGCTATCTTTCTTTCTTGCAGCAATCAATATTTTCATAACATGCGGGTTTAATGTTTCAATATCCATACTATCATTTAGATGATAGTATTATTTAAATGTTTCTATGAATGCGAAAGATCTATTTATTTTTTGTTCTCAAAATTAGGTAGGTAAATAAGTTCAAACAAGTTAATGCCCTTCGGGCAACTACGATAATCTCTTCATTTCCAACCAATTA
>JBBSYR010000103.1:0-9437 GCA_038045165.1 Nanobdellota archaeon | reverse complement strand
ATATAACCCATAAATATTTATAAACCAAAAATTGCCTCGAATTTGATGCAAATAAACGAAATATCTATTGGCTCGGAAAGTGCGACGGAGTACTTACTGCGAGCTCCTTCTCCAGCAAGTATGCCTGCTAAAGAATCTGCAGTGCAAAAACCAGCGGTTCGCCAGAAAAGTTTGAAACTGGAGGATTTTGCAACATTATACAGCCATGAAGAGTGTATAGAAGTAGAAGGAATAAAATATCCCTTTGTACTTATTAATCAGTTTGATGAGCTAAGAACTCAATCGCTTCATTTATCTCCTAAGCCTTATTCAGTTCCTGCGAGATTCAAGCGATTTGCAGAGGGATTTCTAAAGGCAAAATTATCACTAAGCACATTTAATGGCGGATGCGTAGGAATTGCAGAGATTCAAGTTGAGGGGGTAACTACTAAGATAAATGGAAGAAGAGTAGGTTACTTTGATTTTATGGCAACGAATTTGGCGCAAGATGCTTATCTCGCCCAGTTTGATAATTCATTTGGCGCTGAAGAAACTTTAAGAGGATATGAAATAAGAGAAGGGCGGCAGATAGACTTAAAAGAATCAAACTTAACGAATATGGTGGGTGTTGGATTTATGATTCTTAATAAAAGCTCTAACCGCCTTATATTTGCGCAGAGACGAAAAGACCTCGTAGTAGAAGGAGGGACTATCAGCATACCTGGTGGCACTCCCGTTTGGAATAATAATTGGAAACCGCCCAGAGAGATTTATTTCCCAGGATATCTTCAAGCTCATTTTGCGGAAGAGTTGGAAGAAGAGCTTTGCCTCGCCCCTGAAGAATTTAAATTCAGAAGAGGGCTCTGGCTAAAAGATTTTACAAGAGCCCCAGATTTAATAGTCTATCTTGAAACAAATGTTCCCTTAAATGAAATTGCAAACAGATGTGCTCAAAGCGAAACTGCCTTAAAAGAGCATGAGACTTTGTATGGGGTTCCTTTCAATGAAAGAACTCTACAGGGATTTGTTTCAGTAGACTCGAAGTATGTTCTAAATGCTCTTAGTGTTGTGGCTTTTAAACTCGCTTTGCAGGCGTTTTAAAAGGGTTTAAAAATCGGTTTTTCTTAACTTTATTATGAAAGAAGGGGGAGAATATCTGGGGCTAAAAAAAAATTTAAAGATTAAGTTTTTTGGGCGAGGTAAAAAAAGACAAGAATTAGAGCACTCTTTAAAACTCTTAGTAAAAACTTCTTTTATTGTTTTTATAGGTGTAATTATTTCAAAAATTTTAGGGTACACATATAGAATAATTATCGCTAGATATTACGGTCCCGAAACATATGGTTTATATTCAATAGCAATTATGATCTTTGGTATTATTATCGCCTTTTCTTCATTAGGTTTAACAGATGGATTATTAAGGTTTATCCCCCAATATAGGGGAAAGAATGAAGTAGATAAAATTTCTTATCTATTTAGATTTACAAGTAAAGTTTTGCTTATAACAACTATCGGTTCTGCAATTTTATTATTTTTATTATCCAGTTTTATAGCGAATTATATTTTTCATAACCCCCAGTTAACATTATTTCTCAGAATAATTAGTTTTTTTATTCCTCTTGCTGCTTTATCTAATATTACCTTAGTTTCCATAAGGGCTTATGAGTTAATAAGCCAATATTCATTTATATCTAACATTCTCCAAAATATCGCAAGAGTTATTTTGATTCTCCTCTTTGGATTTTTGGGTTTTTCTTCATCATCCACAGTACTTTCTTACTGTTTTGGTTTTGTCTTTGTTTTAGCTTCTTCTTACTTAATCTGCCGTTATAGTATTCCTGAATTATTTCTCAAGCCTCGTTTAACTAACTCAAAAAAAGAAGCTGTAAAAAATAGTTTTTTATCCTATTCCATCCCCCTACTTTTTTTTGGAATAGCATCCACGATGTTTTACTGGATCGATTCTTTCTTTTTAGGTTATTTTAATGGGGCTAAATCTGTGGGTTTTTATAACGTTGCAGTACCTATCGCCACCCTCATCCTTATCACCCCTGAGTTATTCATGCAGCTTTTTTTCCCTTTGATAAATAGAGAATATTACCGCAAAAATTATGGTTTGATAGCTCAACTTAGTAAACAGTTGGGCAAGTGGGTATTTATGGTCAACCTTCCATTATTTATCTTAATATTTGTTTTTCCAGGAGCAGTAATAAATATCCTATTTGGAAGTCAATATCTTGTAGCTGAAAATGCTCTAAGAATATTAATATTTGGAGCCTTAGTCTCTTCTTTAGGAATTATCTCAAATAGTTTACTATCTATGGGTGGAAAATCTAGATTGGTTTTAATAGACATGACATTAGCCTGCTTAATTAATATCATTTTGAATATTCTTTTCATACCTTTACCTAAAATCTTTGGAATAAACAATCCACTCGGAATAGAGGGCGCTGCAATGGCTACCATAATTTCCTTACTCTTTTTAAATGTTCTATTCTTTTTTCAAGCAAAGAAAAATTTTGGGATCATGCCCTTAAGAATAAAGATGGTAAAAATCTTTTTTATAGGATTGGTAACTACCTTAATATTGCTCTATATCCGAAGCAATATAACTTCTCAAAACATTTTCATAGTTGGAGCACTGGCGACAGGGTTTTTAGCTACTTACTTTTTAATAATTCTTTTATCAAACTCTTTGGATAGAAATGATTGGAATATTTTGCATGCAATTAAAAGAAGGATTTATTGAGTTGCGGAATGCCTATCTCTTAAATACGAAATTTATCATACGTTTTGTGTATTCCTTGGGATTAGTCAACATTTTTTTTAATATTAATATTAAAAAATAATAATATCCTCTGTCAAGAGACGTCTCAAAACTTATCCTATTAGACATATTGAGTATTTCTTCTTCAGTATGTTCAACAGTATAATGAGGGCAGGATTTATTTGACAACCAAAATTTATCATCTATTTTTTTGGCTTTCTTCATTTGCTCATAAACCTCTGTTCCTGGATAAACCCATAATGGTGTAGCGTAAAAGAAATCCATTGGAACCAATTTTTGTAATTTTTTAGTAAGTTCTATTGTTTCTTTTACTGTGTCTTCATTTTCTCCGGGAAAACCAACCATCAGAAATTTGACAAATTTTATTTTTTTGAATTTAGAAGCTATTTTAAATGTTTCTATTATTTGTTCTATAGTTATGCCCTTATGAATGGATACTAACATTTTCCTACTACCTGTTTCTATACCGAATCTTATTTCTTTAAATCCAGCTTTTTCCATCCAATAAAACATTTCTTCTGAAGCAGGTTTAATTCTTGCCGAACAAATAAATTTTACATGAATCTGTCTTTTTACGATTTCTTTACAAAAATTAATAACCCTTTCTTCACTTAAGGTAAATGTATCATCAGAAAACTCTATTTCTTTAATTTGCGGGAATTTTTTTACTAAAAATTCTATTTCATCAACAACATTCTGGTAGGATCTCATACGATATCTTCTTCGGCTTATTAAATATAACGCACAGAAAGAACAGATATTGGGACAACCCCTGGAGGAGAGTAAAGCAATTCTCTTCCTTTTTGGATTCATGAATGCTTCATGATTAGGAAAGGGTATACTATCCAAATCACAGATAAGTTCTCGTTCTTTTGTCTTGATTATTTTTTTATTCTTTCTAAACGCTATACCATTAATTTTATCTAGTTTTTTATTTGAAAATAATGCAGGCAATAACTCCACTAATGTTCTTTCGCCTTCACCTATAATAACGCAATCAATAGGAAAGTTGTTCAGTAACTGCTCATACATAACTGTGGGGTGAACTCCGCCAAGAACAATTTTTACTCCGGGATATTGTTTTTTAATTAGTTCTATAACCTTAAAACTAGACACACGGGTCATACTCATCATAGATATTCCTACCAAATTAGGTTTAAATTGATCTAATATTATTTTTACTCTTTTGAGACATTCTAATTCACTAAATTGTGCAAAATCTTTAGTTAGAACCTTATAACCTTGTTTTTGTAATACTGAATCAAGATAGGCCATGCCAAGGGCATAGGTTCCATCAGGGCTGTATTCTAATCTGTTTTGCTCCTCTACACTTGTCTCCAATAGGAATATCTTATTTTCATTCATTTTATTATGTTCAAATCACAATTTTTAAGCTTTTATATCATACACATTACCCTGCTAATTCAAGGATATTACTTTAAATTTTGTATAAAAGATATTATTTGGCCTGGTATGTTTAAATTTATTTGGATTAGGATTATAGGCTATAAAATACAGATTAGATACATTAATGTATTCTTTTAGTTTATCTACCCTTATATTTTTATAATCCTGCCATCCAGAAAAGGCACTATCAAAGGGCATAGTTTGGCTAAGATAGTTATAAACCTCCCCCGATTTAAATAAGGCAGGATCTGCAAATTGAACTACCATATCTGTAGAATTAATATCCCAATTTCTATAAAACATTTCATAGGAACTATCTTGAATAATTATCTGAGTAATATCCCTGTCTATAGGTATAGAACTAATTTTTTCTGAAGTTGATTTTAGGTTGTCCATTAGAGAGAACATTCCGGTAGATATTATCAAAAGGATTATGATAATTCCGACAATATAAGTGGTTTTTCTATCAATTTTTGAAAAAATCCCATCTAAGCCATAGGCAAGTATAACGAACATTGAGGGTGCTAAAAAAAGTATGTGCCTGGCAGGAGCAAATCCTAGTACCCCAATAACAACTGCGATAAGGAATAGACCCAAATAGACCAAACAAAATTTCTTAACAAACTTAGTTTTTTTAAGTCCAGCACTGAATAATTCTAAATAAATAAATGATGCCCAATAAAAAACAATTAGGTAATTAAAAAATACTAATATCCCTGTAGCTAATGAGATAATCCATGTTCGATGTTTGTTTTCAAAAGAGATTAGGAGAATAGCCAACCATAACAATCCGCTAAATATATTCCAATTTGCACCATAGAGGCTGTAGGAATAGGAGTACAAACTTATAGAAAACATGAATAGCATAGAAACAATTAGTGCAGCAAGGGATTTTATACCAGATCTTTTAAGTATAAAAAATAATAATACTATGCTCAGATGAAAAATGAGGATTGTAACAATAAGAGAATTAGACATAAATTGTTCATAGCTACTGGAAGCATTAGTTACTAATCCATAGACTAAACCGACTCCGGCAGTATATGTAGTTCCAAATGGGAGAGCAAAAAATGATTTTAGGGCATGAGGCAAACTCAAGTTGGATACTGCCCCTATGTAGCCGTCTTTTAATATTTTTAATCCGGGTTTGGGGGAATAGAAATCAGAAGAAAATTGGTAAGCAAATTTTGGAAAGTCATAAAGAGCCGGGTAAACTATTGTAGAATCCGCTTCCTGAAAGTGATTATTTCTATTATTCAAATGGATAATAAGGCTCATGCATGTTAGAATGAGTATGATTCCTATGGATAATCTCCACATCCATTTACCCGGGTTCTTGGTTTTTCCTCCAGGGATATCGTTTTGTTCTAACTTCTGTATTCTTCCTTTAAAACAAACCCCGAGGCCAATAGCAACTAAAACTAGAAATATTATAAATTGAAGTATATCTAAAAAATTATTTTTATTATAGATACTAAAAAAATTAAGAAGAGTGTAGTAACCATAACTCAATAGAGTAGTTAATCCAGTAATGCTGCCTCTATTGCCCTGCCCTGGCGGGTAGAATATAATTGCCACAATCAAAACAAGAATTATGACCAAAATCTGAGTTTTTAGAATGTGAAATAGTTTTATTGCTTTTTCTTTAATGTATCTTTTATTGAATACAAGGCAAATAAGTTTCTTTATATTTTCTCTAAAAATAATAATGAGTATTAATATAATTATAATAAAAGAAAGACTATCTATAACACTCGTTTTAACTAGTATGAAATCTCCGGGCCAGTTTATTATCTTATTCAATGGTGGCACAATTGAATTTTTACTTCTTACTTCGTCAGGAGGAACTAGTTGAATAGCTCCATTGGTTACATTGACCTTCCACAGGACCAGTATTTGAGATCTATTATATACAAACTCGCTATTACCTATCTTTATTTCTATTTCTTTCAATTTATCAAATTCCTTTGAAGGGATAGTAAATTTTATATCTTTAATCCAATGGCCATCTTTTGTCCATTGATTAGTAGAGTGATTTCTAGAAATTGCTTTTTCTATTCCACTAAAAGAAGTAATATCTACTCTTATATTATCTAATTCAGAATTACTCAGACCGTCTAATGCAATTTTTAATGGTTCAGATATCTTAGCACTAGTCATTTCTTCTATTGCGCTGTTTTTTATAATTAATGCAGAAAGGATTCCAACTATAAGCAAACCTAAAATAACCCATCCAATCTTTTTTAAAGTTCCATTTATAACCATATTTTATCTAATTTTATAGGCTATTAAAATCTTTTCCATTCTTCAACGTAGGGCTCCGAAGTCATAACAGCATCTGGTTTAAAATCAAGCTTTTTCATCTGATCTATATAATTTTTTATGTCTTGAGGTCTGCCCCATCTTTCTGGACATACTATGCAGGTTTTAAATTTTGAGAGTGTTTTAATAACGTTTTCATTAAGAGGAAGTAGAGTATTTACATCTATCCAAACCCAATCCAAGAGAGGTTCCCCGTCTTTTAATTGAGCTTCAACATACTCTATTGGCTCTGCTTCACTATAACGAACAGTGATTTTTTTAAATCCTTGTTTTCTTGTAGCCTGATATAAAAATGGAAATTCCACATCCAGAAGAAAATAATTTTCAATTTTATATTTTTTTGCCAAATCAATAACTCTTTGTTCATAACCTGCTTCTTTCATATTAAATATAATAAACCTATGGGCAAATTCTTTCAAGTAATCTTCAAGTTCGTCATAACTTCCTTTTTCATTAATAGGGTCATGAGTTAAAACTAACCTGCTCCCATAACCTCTAATATCTATTTCTACTCCGTATTCTTTAGGAACTTTTCGCAGTTGCTCTATTTTGTTGACTCTATGGATGATTATTAGCATAAGTAACGATAATTTTGATGATTATTAGCATAAATAACGATAATTTTGATTATTTTTAAGTATTATGGTGATTAAAACAAAAGATTGTTTATAATTATTCCAATCAATTTTTCCTTTTTCAAAAAGATTGACTAAGCATATAAGGGAATATTACTCAACCTCAAAGGTAGTCTTTTAAGTTTTAAAGAATCTCCATCCTCAGGAATTACTACTTTTATCCCTGCTTTTCTAACTCTTCTTATTTCTCGAATATTCCCCCTATCAGCCCATTCATCTCTTCTTCTATGAACTAATGCTACTTGGGCTATCTTTTCTTCCATCGCAAAGTTTAATATGTCTAAAGCAGAAGCATGTCCGATAGCTGGTCTTGCTTGAGAATATGCATCATGAATCAATAAATCAACACCTTTAAACAATTCCCGTGTTTCATCTGTAAAGTCTCCATCACCACTTATTGCAAAAATGTATCCATTTCTAAGACTAAATTCATCAAAAGCATCTCTTGTACCTAAAAATGTTAGCTTCATATAGCTTTGTTTCTAAATCTATTTATAAAGTTTCATATCTCAGAAAAGATTGTTTCAATTAATCTGTTTTTCCTGCTTAATCCTTTTTTTAAGGTCCCATGTAAAATCTAAGGTTCTTTTTATTAATTTATACTTAGACATAATACCTGTATTCCATGAACTTTTGCCGTGTATTCTTTTTCCAAAGTAAACAGGGAATCTTATTATTTTATAGCCTTTCTTTTTAGCTATATAGTACATATATAAATCAAATGAGAATTCTTTTGGAGGTTCATTAATAAGGTTCATAAAATCATATCTAAATACATTAGGCTGGGCATTGATATCATATAATATGCGTCTCAAAACTAAAGTTTCAATTATATTCATCCCCCATGTGAATAGTTTATCAAATAATTTCCTGCCATATCTTCTCCCTTTTACAAAGACTTTTCTTTCAGAATCTTGTTTCTTTAATATATCAAGAGCTTTAAAAGCGTCTAGTGGATTAGCCTGCAAATCTGCATGTGTCCAACCAATAAATTCACCACGTGCTTTTTTTAAACCAGAATAAATTCCCCAGCCATAACCTATATTTTTTTTAACACTAACCAATTTTAATGAAGGATGCTTGTTCATAAATGACTTGATAGCTTTTTGAGTATGGTCTTTTGAGCCGTTATCTACTAGTATTAATTCAAAATCTTTTTTATTAAGTCTTGATTTCAATCTGTCAATAATTAAAGGAATATTTTTCTCTTCATTATAACACGGAATAATTAAGCTAAACTCTATTTTTTTCATTTTCCAAATATTTTTTCCACAAAGGAAGCAATCTTTTCTCTTCTTCATTTAAGGATTCTGGATTTAATTTATTTTTTACAATAAACTCAATTCTTTCAAAATCATGCAAGTCTTCAGGTTTGTTCCAGCTTACATACAAATCTACATCACATATCACTGATTTTTTGCCAAGTTTTTCTAAAAACTTTGGAAGAGCATCCACATAGAACTCATTATTTATTCTATAATTCTCTTTAATCATGAGTTTTGTCGAATCAATAAAGTCTCTTGCCTTTTTAAAATAAAAAGTAGCAGTTACAGCATGGTCATTAAAAGGCGTTGCAGAAACAGGTATTTTAATTGATATGTCTTTAATAGTTTCATTCCCTTCTTCAAGATTATACCACCCCCAAGCATTAGGATTTATTTCAAGAATCTTTCTTTGAGTTAGTGTAAAAAATACTGCTCCAATTTCTTCGCTTGCCTTAAGATTATTAAACTTTTCTTTGTCTAAAAGAAAAGTGCTGTCACATGGGGCAATGAACAATTCCTCCTCCAAATCTAAATAAGGTTCAGCAAGCAAACAAGTACATGCTTGTCCTTCTGTGTT
Source organism: Nanobdellota archaeon (assembly GCA_038045165.1). Taxonomy (GTDB): domain Archaea; phylum Nanobdellota; class Nanobdellia; order Pacearchaeales; family GW2011-AR1; genus VGKP01. The sequence continues at coordinate 464 of JBBSYR010000103.1, read as the reverse complement.
TTTTTCAACAGATATAACAATTGCATCAGGAATTTCACTTTTTATTAACTCGTCTATTTTATAGTTGTCTATATGCTCTTTTCTAACAATAAATATCCATTTATCTGATTTTGGAAGTTGTCTTACTGCTTTAAGTATCATAGGTTCGCCAGAAACAGGAATAAGTGGTTTGGGCAGCTTATATCCTTCTTTATCAAATCTACTGCCTAATCCAGCTAAAGGTATCACATTTGCCATAGTCATTATTCTGATTTCTTTTTTAAATAGCTTTTGGTATGATAAAGGGCTAATTTATACGCAAAGCTCGTATAAAGCGATATTGTTTAGTATTCGTGATATCCCTCAGATTTTTGCACAATATCCTATAAGGCTTAATAGCTTATTTCTTCTCAATGGTAAAAATATATCTGCCATCTCTGCTGGCGTTCTTCCTTCCAATTGTTGGTTCGATTTGACAAAGTTAT
>JBBSYR010000102.1:0-7633 GCA_038045165.1 Nanobdellota archaeon | reverse complement strand
TGTTGCTGCTGTTGCTGCTGCTGTTGCTGCTGCTGTTGCTGCTGCTGCTGCTGTTGCTGCTGTTGCTGCTGGTGCTGCTGGTGCTGCTGGTGTTGCTGGTGTTGCTGTTGCTGGTGTTGCTGTTGTTACTGCTGGTGCTGTTGCTATTGCTGGCAAAAGAGCAGGTATATTCACAGGTGTAGCTATTACAGGGGCATGCCTTGGCTCATATATTATTTCCTCACCTATCAAATCAGATTACGAATCAGAAATAAAATTAATGCAAGTAGAAAACTCTGCGTTAGTTGAAAAAGCGCAATCTTCTTCTCATCTATTTCCATCAAGATTCAAAGATTCAGACTACATAACAATTGTTTCTCATAGTTCAACAAACCACTATCAATTAACAACGAATGCTCAAGAAGTCTCTGTCTTCGTTCCTCTTGAACAAATTCACTCAAACAAACTTGAAGCTCTCGCGCAAGAACAAAAAAGTGTCTTTCAAAAGAAAAAGGAAAACCTTGGCTTGGAACAACGCGAGGTTATAGACTACTTAAACACTCATCTAAAATAATCTTAATCACTTCGGCACAATCGCAGCTGTAGAATATTTCTTTATCAATCCGAAAGCTAATCTCTTAACCTGCTCAAGTGTAACTGCCTTAATTTTTTTCTCATGCTCATAATATTCTTTCGCGTCTCCTGCAAGCTCCGCAAAAAGCAGTTCAGTCATGACTTTAGCACTTTCTTCAGAAGAAATCTTTCGCAATCCAATCACCCTCTCTTTAGCTTCATTTAATTCTTTATCTCCCATCTTGGAGATATTTGCAAATTCCTCCAGAATAATCTTCTTAACTTCGGGCACTGCTTCCTTAGTTGTCCCAACATAAATAGAATAATAAGAATAATTTTTCTCAGCATTCACAGAACTCTGCACGCTATAAGCAAGCCCTTTCTCTTCTCTAATTTTCAAAAACAGGCGAGAGGACATCCCATTAGCCAAATGCGCATCTAAAACCTCTAAAGCGTAATACTCTTTTTCGCTCACCAAAGGGGCATGCACTGCAAACACAAAATGCGCCTGGTCAATTCCTGCCCTCTCCTCAACACTCTCAGCATTTTTCTTTTTAATTTCTATTTCATCTAATCTTTTACCCTCACCTTTAAAATTCTCTTCCAAATACTCGCAAACTTTGTCAAAATCTGCATCTCCAACAATTGTTGCTAAATAATTTTCAGGTGAATAATGTTTTTCAAAAAAATCAAAGACAAAATCTCTTTTTAAAGCAGAAACAGTTTTTTCGCTTCCTGCAATTGACTCACCAAATGGCTTTTCATATAAATTCTCGCTGATTTTATCAATCACATGCCTTGAAGGGTCATCATGATACATTTTTATCTCCTCCAAAATAACTTTTTTCTCTTTCTCAAACTTCTTCAAATCAAACTTCGGATTTTTCAGCAAATCAGCCAAAATTCCCAATCCAGCAAACAAATGTTCTGATGGCAGCTTAAACCAAAAACTCGTCACTTCATTTGCAGTAAATGCATTTAATATGCCTCCTTTTTTCTCAATTTCCCGCGAAATATCTTCGTGCGTTCTGGTTTTTGTCCCTGTAAAAACAAGATGCTCAATAAAATGAGCAATTCCTTTGATTTTTGATTCTTCAAAAGCCGCGCCAAATCGGTTTGTAATGCTCACAACTACGACGGGCAGCTCCCTTTTTTCCATTATCGCAATCATCCCGTTCTTCAATTTTCTTCTTAAAAATTCAGCCATGTTTAGAAAAGAAAAAAAGGGTTAATAAATATTCGCTATATTTATAGCTCCTGTTCTATCCCGAAATTATTTCATAAGGACAAGATAATTGATCCTACGAAATTGACACAAGCAAAAATATATAAACTTCTTACATGCCTTACTATTAAGATGGAACAAGAAATTAAGGAAATAAGAACTATCAGAATAACTGAAAAAGGGCAAGTTTGTATACCTCGAGAAGCAAGAGATATAGCGGGGTTCGAAAAAGGCTCTAAAGTCAATCTTATCGTATATAATAATAAAGTTGAACTTAGACCTATGAAAAAAGGCATGAGCAATGCTATGATGGCCCTGCTTGTAAGTGAAAATGTTCTAGCTAAAAATTGGTTATCGAAAGAGGATGAAGAAGCATGGGAAGATTTGTAAAGGGAGAAGTAGTTGTTTTGCCTTTTCCATACACGGATTTGGCGATAGCTAAGAGAAGACCTGCTTTAGTTATTGCGACGCTTAAAGGGCAAAATATTATTTTAGCACAAATTACAACGGTCAAAAGGGAAGACGAAGATTTAATCTTTCTAGCTAAAAAAGATTTTGAAACTGGCTTTTTGAAACAAGATAGTTTCATAATGCTCTCAATTATTTCTACTGTTGAAAGTTCAGCGATTGCTTACAAAATTGGAAAGGTCAAAAAAGAAAAAATAAAAGAAGTCGAAAGAAAACTTATTGAAATATTTACAAGTTAATGCCATTCGGGTAGCTCTATCAGAATAACTAAAAATAACTCTAAGGCTATGTAATCAATTACATAAATAAATATTAAAGTTCTCAATAGATAATTTAAACTGATGATATGATAATATTTGAGGTGGATGCTTTATAATTTATATACTAAAAAATATCTTAAAACCTCTAAACTTGCATGTTGATGGACATAACAATAAAACCCCTCTTTTCGTGCACACAAAATCATATATCTATGCTTCGTCCCATCTTTTCGCGTAGTATGTTCAAGTTTCCTTAATTTCTCCTCTCTTTCTTCTACTCCAAAAAATTCTAAAACCATACTCAGAGAAGCAGGTCCGCACGAATATTCTGTATGCTGATGATAATAAGGCACTTTATTCATGCCTATCTAAAAAAGAAATTATTAATAAACCTTGTTGCATCCTTAAAACCATGCCCATCAATGCAGGTTATGAATATGCGAATGCAGAAAAGAAGTATTTTCAAGCATCAAATATGGAAGAAAAAATAGCAGCTTTGGAAGAATTAATTCGTGCCACTCCAAAACATAAATCAAGCGAGCATCATGTTGCAGAGTTAAAGAACAGGCTAAGAAAATTTAAAGAACAGCAGGAAAAATCAAAGAAATCAGGCAAAACCACATTTAAGACAATAAAAAAAGAAGGATTTCAGGTTATTTTAATTGGTTTGCCAAATTCAGGCAAATCTTCCTTGCTCGCAAAACTTACCAATGCCAAGCCGAAAATTTCTCCAGTTTTCTTCACAACAAAAGAGCCTGAAGTGGGAACATTAGATTATGAAGGAGTTAAAGCTCAGATAGTAGATATGCCGAGCATTGGCTCAGAAAATTTCGATTCAGGCATAATAAATACAGCAGATCTTTTACTAGTTGTTGTTGAAAATCTAACAGATTTGGAAAAAGTTGCACCAAGTTTATTAAAAACCGCGGGCAGGAAATTAATAGTAATAAACAAATCAGACTTATCTTCCCAAGAAGAATTAAGAAAACTTGAAGAAAAAATAAAAAGCAAAAAACTCAACGCAATTTTAATTTCCTGCCTTTCTGATTTAAATATCTTAGAGCTAAAAGAAAAAATAATAAAAGAAATGAACGTTATTCGCATTTTTATGAAAGAGCCAAATCTTCCTGTCTCTCAAATTCCAATGGTCATGCCTTTAAATTCAACTCTAAAAGATGTAGCAGAAAAGATTTACAAAGGCTTCTCAAAAAAAATCAAAGAAACCCGCATCACAGGTCCCTCAAGCAAATTCCCAAATCAAAAAGTCGGCCTTTCCCATATCTTAAAAGATAAAGATATTGTCGAGTTTCATACTATGTGAATCTCCACGACGCAAGACCTCGCGGCATCAGAAAACAATATCAATTATTAGCCACTACAACGACTATCCTATCGAAAATTAGACAATTATTTATTTTATTTTTATTTGTGCTCTTCCATAGCTTTATCCCAATGACAAGACAACGTATGCGATTAAGAGAATTTGTTTGCAATAAATTTAATCTATATAATAAGCAAACAATTTGGACTAATTTCTGGTTTGCACGAAGCAGATTGCTGAAAGCAAAAGAAATTACCTCTTAATCTGCTGTTCCCAGACCCGAACTTGTGAGGGTACGAGCTGAAAACACTAAGTTTCCTAGCGAGTTAAGAATTCTCTTTAGAGCGAGAAATTCAAAATTTGAGAAATTGTTGGAGTTTATTTTTAGGTGAGCTACCATCTTTCTCAAAACCGAAAAGTTTATAAATAAGATAATCTTACCAATAAGATAAACTTATAGGAGGTAAAATGGAAAATATAGAAATAACAAGCGTAAGTTCGCGAGGACAAATAGTTATCCCTCAAAGTTTAAGAGATAAACTGAAGATACGTGAAGGTGAAAAGTTTGTTGTAATCGGAGAAGACAATACTATTGTATTAAGAAAACTTGAAATATCCTCATTTAAGGGATTTGACAAATTGCTCGCAAAAACCAGAGAGTTTGCTAAAAAAAGTGAATTAAAAGAGGAAGAGGTCGAGCAAGCCATAAAAAACGCTCGTAAAGAATGAGAGTAGTTTTAGACACAAATGTATTTATCTCTGGAATATTTTGGAATGGAAACTATTGCTCCCAATTAATAGATAAATGGAAGAATAAAGAAATTGATTTGGTTAGTTCCATTGAGATAATTGAAGAATTAACAAAAACTCTCATAAATTTTAAAATTCCGATGCCAAAAGATATGATTGAAGAATGGAAATTTCTCATTCTCAAAAATTCTATAATTGTTGAATCATCATCAAAAATTGAAGCAATAAAAGATGACCCTGATGACAACAAGTTTCTAGAAGTCGCAGTTGATGGAAAAGCTGAATTGATAGTAAGCCAAGACAAACATCTTCTCAATTTGAAAGAATATCGAGGAATAAAAATTGTTAAACCAGAAGAAGCACTTAGCCTTATTTGATTTCAATTACTTTTTTCTGCTTTTCAGCCAGAAAAAACCTGCAACCAATGCAATAACAAACAAACCCGCACCAAGAAAAGATGAGGTTTTAGTTGATAAATCTGCAATTGTATTGCCTGTTATGTTGGACGATAAGAATAAAGCTGAAGCCAAGAAGCTTCCAATTGCGATAACTGAAGTAACGTGATGTTCAAGAGATTTCTTTTTTTGCTCTTCTTGAAATATCGCTTCGCCAGCTTTTCTCCCAAGATATTTAAATGATTTAATAGCGTTTAGATTTCCTTTTCTGTCAGAGCGATCTATAGTCCCTCTTAATTTTATATTCTGAAAAGGAAAGCTATCAATCTTTTCCTTTAAAGTTACTTTAGGAAGTGTTAAAAAATAAAATAAGCAATATTTATAAAGGGCAATAATTTTATTTATTGCATGAATAATGAAAAAGCGATACGAGAAAAATTTTTAGCTATTAATCCTACACTGAATGAACTGTCAAGAAGGAGGTGGGTAGCTACTGAAGCTAAGGCGCTTGGACGCGGGGGCGTATCAATAGTTTTTAGGGCGACAGGTGTCAATAGAAATACAATTATGAAAGGGATTAATGAAATTAAAAACAAAAAAGTGATTGAACCAAATCGTTTGCGAAAAAAAGGCGGAGGAAGAAAGAAAATCACTGAGAAGAATCCAAAATTGGAAGAGAGTATCCTTGAAATTGTTGAGTCTACTTCTAGAGGCGACCCAGAAAATCCCCTTAGATACACGACTAAAAGTGTAAGAAATTTACAAAGTGAAATTGAAAAGAGAGGTTACAAAATAAGTTATCCTTCAATAGCGGAGATACTTCACGATAATAAATTTAGTCTTCAAGCAAACAGTAAATCTATTGAAGGCAAGCAGAATCCCGATAGAAACGCGCAATTTGAGTTTATTAATAAAGATACAAAAAATCAAATTGCAAAGAAACAGCCTGTTATTTCCGTTGATACAAAAAAGAAAGAGCTCGTCGGTAATTTCAAGAATAATGGTAAAGAATGGAATAGAAAAAACAGCCCGGCAAAAGTAAGTACTCATGACTTTGAAGATAAAATTCTCGAAAAAGTTGTGCCCTATGGGGTTTATGATTTGGATAAAAATCATGGATGGATAAATATTGGAATTGATAATGACACAGCAGAATTTGCAGTTGAAAGCATTCGCCAATGGTGGAAGAAGATAGGAAAATCCAAATATCCCAAAGCAAAAGCTTTGACAATTACTGCTGATAGTGGAGGAAGTAATGGATATCGCACCAGATTGTGGAAATTAGAACTTCAAAAACTTTCTAACCAAACAAGTTTGGTTATTCGTGTAAGGCATTTTCCTCCTGGAACAAGTAAATGGAATAAAATTGAGCACAGACTCTTTAGTTTTATAAGTAAAAACTGGAGAGGTAAACCTCTCCTAACTCATGCAGTTATAATTAATTTGATTTCAGCAACAAAAACTGAAAAAGGTTTAGAAGTGAGTTGTATGCTTGACAAAAATAATTATCCTATTGGAATAAAAGTTTCAGATGATGAGTATGCAAAAATTAATATTTTTCGAGAAAAGTTTCATGGGGATTGGAATTACATAATCAAACCAAAGATTAAATGCTGAAGTTATTGTTTAACAGCCTCTTAGATATTCATTCTTTTCACTTAAATCCAAAGCCATAAATAAAATGCACAACGTTCGTATTTAAATCTTTTGATTATGTTACTACTTGTAAGTTAAAAGTTAGTGCTTTCTTGATATGTGTAACTATAAAGTCTATACGCTAAAACTCATCTCGTAACAGAGAACTTCTTAACTTCTTCATACAATTCTTTAGCTTTCTTATTTGTTTCAAAATATTCTCTTACTGGCTTTATCATTTCATTCAGATAAAATACAACTGCATTCTTTAAATCCGCAGGGTGCAATTTTCCCTCTTCATACAACTTAACTAATTCATCATAAGCCAAGCTAATATCTCCTCCAAACTTCTTATCTCTTTTTATATCAATTTTAGGATATCTTTTGCATATAAGATACTTCAAATAATCAAAAAGAGGATTGCCTTCAATAATTTTTTCAGGGCAATACGCTTTGTTAATTTTTCTTTTGATATCCTCTAAAGTATCGTGCATATAAATGCAAGTTTCAGGTTTGCTTTTGCTCATTTTGCTTTCAATAATCATCTCTTCTTTATCCTGCCCGGGCTGCATGCCTTGAAGTCCGAGAATCATATGATGAGAAACAATCACTGGCTTTTTCCATTTCAATTTTTCAGCTATTTCTCTTCCGAGTATATTCGCTCGTCTCTGGTCTAATCCCAACTGGCAAATATCAACATCAAGCTCAAAAATATCTGAAACCTGCATGCTCGGATAAAAAAGCTGTGCAGTTGTCTGCAATTCTCCCTCTTTTCTTCCCATAATAGTTATTGCCCTCATACTTCTGTTCAAGGTTGTTTCCTTGGCGATTCTTAACACCCTATCCCAATACTCCAATTTATTCATTCTTTCAGATGCCCAAAGAACCTCAACCTTATCAGTATCAACCCCGCAAGCTTTCCAAACTTCTATAAAATACTCTCCTGCTTTCTTAATCCTATTCAAATCTCCTTCAAGCTTATTATTAATAAACGCAAAATAATCAGCAAGCCATAATTTAAAATGCA
>JBBSYR010000101.1:0-4492 GCA_038045165.1 Nanobdellota archaeon | reverse complement strand
GTATTTATATGCTAGGACACAAAAATCCAAAAGAAAAAGGAAAATTTTCATTTAAAAAATTCTTCCAAGAATTTAAGGAGGGAGATTATGTAGCTGTGTCTAAAGAGCTGAGTGTGCCTTTTTATTATTCCAAAAGACTGCAAGGAAGAACTGGAAGAGTTCTATGCAAAAAGGGAGCCTCTTATTATGTTGAAATCGCTGATTTGGGAAAGCCAAAAAGATACTTTATTAAACCAATTCATCTTAAGAAAATCGAGGTTAAAACATGATACTAAACAAAAAACCCTTAACTTTATCAGAAGCAAAAGTTTATGCAAAGCCAAGTGAAGAAAAAAGGCAGGTCGATGAATACTTTAAGATATTTGCTAAACTTAGCCGCGAAAAAGCAGAAAAGCTAGGAGAAGAAATAGCTAAATTGAATAATCCAAAGATTCGAGAAGAGAACATCGTAAAGATTGTAGACTTTCTCCCGAAAGACTCTGAAGATATAAATAAAATCTTTGTCGAAACTAGCCTAAGTATTGAAGAAACAAATAGTATTCTGGAGATTGTGAAAAAATATTGAAAATGGCGGACAAAGAAGATTTTGCGATAATACTAGATTTCCTTCCTTATGGATATCCTATGGGGGGGAAAATGACTCCTATAGCTCAAGCGATAGGAGAAAAACACTTAGCACTATTAGAATTAGTTCCGAGAAGGGGGATTACTTTAATTCCGCAGGAAAAGGTTTATATAGGTCAAGATAAGAGAGATAAGATATACTTCATTGCGGGCAGACTGCCTCAAGAGAAGTTAACAGAGACTGCAAAGATCCAGCTGCATGAATTCATTGCGAAGACAGTTGTGGAGCAGGAAAAGAAGTTCGTAAATTTCTTTAACGTCGCTCAACCAATAAACACGCGTCTTCATCAGCTTGAACTTTTGCCAGGATTTGGAAGAAAACACACTCAAGAAATTTTAGCGGCGAGAGAAAAAAAGCCATTTGAATCTTTTGAGGATATTAAAACACGGGTTAAAAATATGCCTGATCCAAAAAAAACTATTGAAAAAAGGATTATTGAGGAGCTATCGGAAAGGCAGAGATTTAATCTATTTGTAGAATAACATGGCTGAAAAACAAAAAACGCAAGAAAAATTACAGAAAACTGAAAAGTCTGACAAGACTCAAAAAACTGACAAAGTAGAGAAGAAAAAACCGTATTTTGAAGAGAAAGAACCAGAAACCCTAGTCAGGATAATGGGCTGTGATATTCCCGGCTCTAAAAATATCTATAGCGGGCTTACGCGTATAAAAGGAATATCCTGGGCGATTTCAAATGCAGTATGCTTGAAACTTAATTTTCCACGAACTAAAAAAATTACTGCTTTAAATAAAGAAGAAATAGTTAAAATAGAAAAGTTTCTAAAAGAGTTGCCTTTGCCTGATTTTCTTAAAAATAGAAGAAAAGATATTGAAAATGGCGAAACAAAGCACTATTTTGGCTCTGACCTGGATATAAAGAGAGAATTTGATATAAAGAGGCTGAAAGAAATCAAAAGCTATCGAGGAATAAGACATGCAGCAAAACTTCCAGTAAGAGGTCAAAGAACAAGATCACACTTTAGAAAGAAAGGAATTGCAATGGGGGTAAAAAGGAAGAAAGCATAATGATAAGAAAGAAAAAACTATATTCAAAACCTCGAAAGCTTTACATAAAAACTAGAATTTCACAAGAAAATGCACTATTAATCAAGTATGGCCTCAAGAATAAGAGGGAAGTTTGGAAAGCACTTGCAAAAATTAAATACTTTAGAAAAAGAGCAATGGATTTATCAAAGGCTTCGTCTGAAGAGCAGAATGTTTTATTTGGAAAGCTTAAAATAATTGGATTAAATACGAACACCATTGCAGATGTTCTTGCATTAAATGTTGAAAGCCTGCTAGAAAGAAGATTACCGACTATAGTATTCAAAAAAAAGTTAGCATCTACACCCCAGCATGCAAGGCAATTGGTGGTGCATAAAAAGATTTTTGTTGATGGAAAAATTATTAATGTTCCTAGTTATATTGTTAGCTTAAAAGAAGAGCCGCTTATTTCTATTAAACCGAGCAAGAAAAAACATACTGCTGAAAAAAAAGTTGAAAATGCTGAAGCTGTTCAGATAGAAGATAAAAATCAGGAGAGTAAATAAAAATGAAAGAAGAAAAACCAGTGGAAACAATTGAAGAAATTAAAAATCCCAATCGTAGCAGAACTGCGGGGATTTTTAAGCCTCAAACTGGGCAAACAAATGTCGCAGCAGAGCTGAGGGGTTTTCAACCCAGTTTGAGCAATAAAGAAGTTGCTGAGCTGAAAAAGGAAGAAAAGCCTGAAGAAAAACCAGTGGAAATTAGAATAGAGCCTTCTGAAGAACGAAAAGATGAAAAAGCAGTGGAAATTAGAATAGAGCCTTCTGAAGAACGAAAAGATGAAAAAGCAGCAATTGTTCATATATTCAGCTCTCAAAATAATACTATCATTCATATAACTGACTTAGCAGGCAATACATTATCAAGGGTGAGTGGAGGGATGGTGACAAAACACAGCAGATTAAAAGCAGACCCAACGGTGGCGATGTTTGTCGCAAAGAAAGCTGTTGAAAGAGCAAAAGATTTGGGAATTACAACTCTTTATATAAGAACAAGAGCAAAAACTGGAAGTGTTGGCCTCGGTCCTGGAGCATATGCAGCTGTCAAGAGTTTGAGCAAAGATAGGTTTAGAATAGTTAATATTTTAGATACTACAAGAGTACCGCGTGGGGGGCCTAAGAAGAAAGGAGGAAAGAGGGGTAGAAGAGTTTGATTCGGAGAAAATTAAATTTCTTACTTCACAAATTCAACGTTATCTTTGCTCTCAAATTTGCTGTCTCCTGTTAAAAATTTAGCATTGTGCTTTTTAGCTAATAAATAGCCTATGCAATCTACAAAGGATAATTTCTCTTTTGCGTATTTATTTTTCATTTTCGCAGCGCTGATTAGAATATCATCATTATAATCCACATTGAACCTATTCAAGTTTTCAAAAGTACTTTGGATTTCACTTTCCTTTCCCTCTCGGATTAGAAAAAGGGCGTATTCCATTAGATTTAACTTATTTAAAATTAAATTTACTCCTTTGGAATATCGCTCATAATTATTGCTGCCCTTGTATATCTCAATTAATGCATAAGTATCAAAGAAATATAACTCATCCATATTCTCCTTCGTCTATTTCCCTCATTATTTGTTTAGCAGATTTCTTGATATTCTTTCCTTTACCGAACATAAAGCTTAGGTCTGATGTTTTCTTTATCTTTACTTTTAGAGTATCATTATCCACAATTCTTTCTTTTCTGGCTATTTCTAAAGGGATTATAATTCCAAGTGACCCTCCAATTCTTCTTGCTTTTAGCTGCACTTCCATGATTTATTATACTGATTTAGTTAATTATTTTAGTATAATTAGATATTTAAACTTTAGGGTTTTGCTATTTTCCAAAGCTGATAAAAAAAAGTTCTAAAAGCAGTGGCAGTATTTTTATCATAAATCATAACGCAAGAAGCAGGTTCATTATAGTTTAGAATTAGGACTTTATCCTGCCCAAAAATATCTACCGTTACAGGAGTTAAACCTTCAAGAACTCGAGATTCATTCTTTCTAAGTTTTAAAAACGAATTATAATATTTCCCCCTTTCTGAGAAGATATGTTTTGCAACAACTTTTGGCTTTAGTTTTATTCTTTTTTGAGTCCATAATCTCCAAAACTCGTTAAATTTAGTATCTTTGTTTTCAGTTACGCCAAGACCTAGTATTTCATCATTGTCTTTCAAAGAATCTAATGCCTCATCTGCAGCAGTTTTTATTCCATTATATCCAAGATACGTAACTGCTCTAATATCCTTTATAGCACTGTTACGAATTAACTCCAGATTTGGAAGAGCCTGCAGAATAGTTGCTTCTTCTTTAACTATTTCAGACTTCTTTTTTTCTAGATAATCTAGTATCTGCTTAGGCGGAGCAGCAGTAAAATATCGGACATTATTTATAACTGATTCGCTAATAAGACCTTTTCTTTTCAAAGACTCAAAAATCTCATAAATTTTGCCTGAATTTAAGCCAGATTGCTTTAAAATATCTCCAGATTTGGCAGTTCCTATTTTTAAAATAGTTAAATAAATAATGCTTTCATTGTGTGTTAAGCCTACTTTTTCTAATACTTCTGGTTGCATAAATTACCTATGGTTCATGCATATTTAATGCTTTCTATTACTCAACACCGAGTGGGGGATTATATTTATATATGGACTTTATTGTGTGTTATTATAAAGTAATAACTTTAAGAGAATAAAATGACATCAAAACATAAAAGATTAGAAGAAGCAAATGGATGGAAGATAACGATATCTAGAGGAATCGGAGATAGTTTGTTTTATTGGGCTTTGCGTACTTATTCTACTATTTTTTAACTAGCACATAAACCTTCTTTCCAA
>JBBSYR010000100.1:6337-11530 GCA_038045165.1 Nanobdellota archaeon | reverse complement strand
AAAGAAGGTTTATGTGCTAGTTAAAAAATAGTAGAATAAGTACGCAAAGCCGTTTAAAGCCCTCATGTATGAATAGGCTCAAAACTAATAAAAATGCTCAAACCGCATATGGGAAGATTTATAAATAATGGTAATTTAAATAAATTATGGAAAAAGTAGTAAGTTTTGACAAGCAAGGTAGACTTTATCTGCCTGAAGAATTAAGAGAATACATACGATTTAAGACATTTATAGCAATAGCTCAGGGTAAAGGCATCTATCTCCAGCCTATTGAACAAGACCCCTTGGAAGCATTATCTAAATTAGGAAAAGACAAATTGAAAACTAAATCTTTCAGTCAGCTCAAAAAAGAGGCAAGAGGAGAAATAGAAGAAAATGCTGCAAAAAAGATACGCAGACACTGATTTTTTTCTGGCTTTGATGAAAAATTCCGATTGGCTTAAAGAAAAAGCTAAGCAAGTCTATGAAAAAGATAAAAATTTATTTGTATCGCCTTTCACAATTGCAGAGATTATGATTATTTGCAAACGTGAAGATATTCTAATGAAAGAAACATTGATACAAATATCTAGAATAGCAAAATTAGAGAATATGGACTGGAATATTTTTTTCAACTCGTGCAATTTCATAGAAAAAGGAACAACGATATTCGATAGTTTGTTAATGGCATTGGTTTCAGAAAACGATTTAATAATAAGCTCTGATAATGTTTATGAAAAATTTGGCTTTAAAGTCATAGATTTAAAGAAAAATTAATTTTCTTGCTATAGCATCGGACTCGAATAATTGAACGCGGATACCGATGTTATATTCGTGGAACATAAAAGCAACGTTTAATTATTTATGTTCCACGTTATATTTATCCAAATCTCTATGAATCATGCATTTCTGCATCTTCGTATACTAAAAATCATAGATATAGGCAATTCTGTTAATTAGATTACACAAAACAGAATTGCCTATCACGAGACTGAGAAAACCTTTGGTTTTCGAGGCCATCAAGAATTGAAAATTCTTGAGGATTATAGACAAATATCTGCTCTAATTACCAGAAATCACCATAAGAAATAAAATTATTTTTTACTCACTCTACTTTATCTATTCAGTTCTAAAGCTCCAAGTATAATTATTTTCTAAAGCTATGCCTGATGAATCTTTTGCTTTATTTGTTATTGTTGCGATATATGATGTGTCAGAAGCAAGATTTTGTGCAGGTGTAAAAACCGCAGTTACTCCGTTAAAAATAACCCCGCCCAGAACATTTAATATTCCATCACTTAAAATAAAAGTCTGAGTATTGATTGTTGAAGCATCCATTGGCTCGCTGAATCTTGCACTAATTGACTTTTCTGCTATGGCATCAGATGTTGTATTCTTAGGATAGACGCTAACTATTGTTGGAGCAGTAATATCACACGGCGCAGCAACTTGTATTGCTCTTAAGTAAGGTATTTCTTGGGCAGTCATATTTATTTTAAATCTATTAATTCCATTTTCATAGCTTATTTCATTAGGCATATTTGACCAGTTGGTTTTTCCTGTTTGAATAGACGGCGATGATTGAAGTCCAAGGCACCCTTTTGGCGCAGCTAACCATGAAAAAATTAAAATATCCGCACCTTCAACATCAACAAGCTCCGGAGTTTGCGGTTGAATTGTGAGTGCGATTGTTGTGAAATTCCAGCTATAATTGCTCACGAGTGCATTGCCTGCAGCATCTTTAATTCCTGTTGTTAGCGTTACTGTATATCGAGAATTGTAGTCTAAATTAGCTAATGGTGTGAAAGTTGCGCTCTTCCCATTAGCAGTGATATTGCCTGAGATAGTTTTTGAGCCATCAGTTAGAATAAAAGTCCGAGTATTGATTGTTGAAGCATTCATTGGCTCACTGAAAGTTACATTAATTAGCTTGTTTACAAAAGCATTTGATGCATTATTAGCAGGAGCAACTGAATTTACAAATGGAATAGAGATATCGCAAGGCGCAGCAACCTGTATTGCTCTTAAGTAAGGTATTTCTTGGGCAGTCATATTTATTTTAAATCTATTAATTCCATTTTCATAGCTTATTTCATTAGGCATATTTGACCAGTTGGTTTTTCCTGTTTGAATAGACGGCGATGATTGAAGTCCAAGGCATCCTTTTGGTGCAGATACCCATGAAAAAATTAAAATATCCGCACCTTCAACATCAACAAGTTCTGGAGTTTGCGGTTGAATTGTGAGCGCGATTGTTGTGAAATTCCAGCTATAATTGCTCGCGAGTGCATTGCCTGCGGCATCCTTAATTCCTGTTGTTAGCATTACTGTATATCGAGAATTGTAGTCTAAATTAGCTAATGGTGTGAAAGTTGCTATATTATTAGCATAACTAACTATTCCCTCAACTATTGAACTTAAGCTATTTACAGAGAGCAAAGAAGAACTGCTCACGCCTGAACTAGCACTTTTAGTTACAACAAAAGTCCGAGTATTAATTGTTGAGGCGTCCATTGGCTCGTTGAATTCTACTGAAATTCCACGATTTATAGCCGCATTTGCTGTATTGCTTGGAATTGTAGTTGAACCTATTGTTGGAGCACTTGTATCTGGAGCTACTGCTCCTCCGCCTCCTCCGCCTCCACCACCCCCTCCGCCGCCTATTGTAGCTGTTGTGAAATTCCAAGAATACTCAGAAGCGAGCGCATTGCCTGCAAGGTCTTTTATTTCAGTTGTTAGCGTTACTGCATAAGCGCGGCCGTTGAAAAGATTTAGAGATGGAGCGAATGTTGCTGTTTTATTGCTGTATTTCACAGCACCCTGAACAACCTGCCCATTAAGCGTTAATCTAAATGTTTGAAGATTAATTGTCGTTTCATTAAGTTCTTCGTCAAAATTAACTAAAATTGATTGAGTTATCGGAACACCAAATTCATTTTTTCCAGGACTGGTTGAAATCACCGAAGGGTTTACATTATCATTTGTCTGATTAATCTGTGTCGCATTTGTTAAAGTTACATTTTCAGAGTTTGAAATTGCTCTGCCTGTAATATTAAATTTGTCAAACAAATAATAAAGGGCGACGATGAGAATTAGGGCAACAATTATTATAAAAAAAACCTTTTCTGCTGATGTTTTCTTCGATTCCATGTTCTTACTATTAAATGAAACACGTTTTGAAGGTATATAACCTTTTGTATACTCTAAAATATCTAATCTAAGATGAGAATTTTTCCCCTTCACTTATGGATAACTGCATTACTTGTAGCTCTCTGTGTTGCAGTTCTCCAGACAGAAGCGTACAAAATCTGCTACAAGCTACGCAGTTTTCTGTATTTATGACCCTTAGTCCTATAAAATTAGCATGGCAAAAAAAATCGTAATTGCTTAGCTTTCTGAAGCTATCGTCGGGCGGGTGGCGGGAGGTGGTGCGAGCAAGTTCACGAAAGTAATGAATAATAACGATGAGTGAGCTTGTGAGGGCGGGTTATCGTCGGCACTACTTCAGAAAGCTAAGTAGATACAAAAAATCTAAAAACTTATAAACCCTGTTTTGCTATCAAATGTATTTAAAGAGCAAAATGAAAATACAACCTTATATTGAAAAGTTAAACTCTTCAGAAGCATACAAGCAATTTCACAAAAAAAATAATGATGCTTTTGTCATCGCTGGTTTTTTTGTCCTTGACTTTGAGATGGGCAACAATATTCATCAAATAGACTATTATATTCCTTCAAAAAAGAAAATAGCTGCCTTTAGCTTGGACAAGCAGGTAAATCTGCAGATTCTTGATTTATTAAACAAAAAAGTGCCTGAAAAGCTCGATATAAAGACAAAAATAGATTTAGACCAATTGCACGGCATTCTTGAAGAAGAAATGAAAAATAGGAATATTACTGAAGATATAAAGAAGATTATCGCCGTCCTGCAATGCCTTGAAGGCAAAAAAGTCTGGAACCTTAATTGCATTCTTTCAGGCATGGGAATTTTAAGCGCCCACGTTGAAGATGAATCTATAACAGTTCTTAAAATGGAAAAGAAATCCTTGATGGATATAATGAAAAAAATACCTGCAAACGAACTGAAGCAGCAGACTGCCCAATCCCACGCCGAAGGCGCAGAAGAAAACAAGGAAGAAATAGGAAAAAAACTAAAAAAATTAGATGAATTGGAAAAAGAAATTGAAAAAGAAAAAGACGAACTGCAAAAAGAATTTTCTGAAAAAAATGCAGAAAAATCAAAAAAAACAATAGTTGCAACGCCAAGCAAGCAGGAAAAAACACCTGCTAATCCTGCTAAAAAAGCTAAAAAGTAAGGCTCTGGACTTTATTCTGATTAATACTTGTGCTCTTGCTATAGTAAGATATACTCTAATTGATAATAGTGTATTTAATTTTCTATAAAAATTGGTCACTGCGCTTTTTATCGAGAATAAAATAATAATCTTGTATTTCTGTAGTGTTCAACATAAGCACTAAAATAGGTATTATTCTCAAAAATTAACAAAAAATCCCGACGATGCTTTTTGTAGTGATTAAAAAATAGGGTAAAGTTAGGTAATTTATCCTACAAGTTAATTATCATCAATAAAAAGTGAGGAGAGAAAGTAAGCAAATGCAAGATTAATAATTAATTTTTATTTGTAATCAAAGGAGCTATTATTCAATTGAAAGTCTAGTAAAACAGTGCAGGAGCACAATAACCCATAACTAGCAGATATTTAATCTCACCAAATAAAAATCTAATTTACGCAGTCGCTAAGCAGTCTACTTTTGTTGTTTTGTAAAGGTCACAGCTAATTTCCTGCCCCTTTTTGTCAACTACCTTAACAGCAACACCTGCCTTAGATACTAAATCAAAAGCCTTATCTTTCAAAGTAGCATCCACAGTAGCGAGAGCTCCTGGAAGCCCAATGCCAATAATCTCTGTGCCTGATTCAGTAGTTCCATCTTTTAATTCAAATATTGGAATTATGCTCTTAATAGTCCACTCTGCAGAAGTCGCTCCACCTCTCATAATTTTAACTTGCGCACATGTTGCTGCTGTTCCACAAGTAGTAACAACATCAATCTTTACACACGCCTTCGGCGTGATATCAATTTCAGAACATACAGCAGAAGTGCTAATTTTCCCGCCGGTTTTACTAACCTGATTAATAACAATTCCGCCGATTATCGCAACAGCGACAATTGCAAATAATATTATTAAAACCG
>JBBSYR010000100.1:0-6237 GCA_038045165.1 Nanobdellota archaeon | reverse complement strand
CTTTTATACTTGATACACTAAATCCCTTTCCACCAGAATCTCTGCGTATCATAAGAGTCGCTGGATTACTTGCATCTCCTGCCGTGCATTTCACAGGTGTAACTTGAAATTCACTGCATATTGCAGAAGAATCAATTTTTCCACCTGCTTTATTAACCTGGCTAAGCACAATTCCGCCGATTATCGCAACAGCGACAATTGCAAATAATATTATTAAAACCGTTGTGACCACATCACTTAATGCTCTTTTATTTTCCATTTTATATTTTTAAACACAATCTATTTTAGTTGTCTTGTAATAATCGCATGCAATATCTTTGCCAGTTGAATCTTTTAATATAACTGCAATTCCTGCTTTTGTTTTGACTCCATTAGCACTTGCAACTGCCTCTTTAGAGGTTATATCACTGCTCAGCTCAGCTTTAACATCCTCACTTGCAACTACTGCACCATTGCTATCTTCAAAAACTGCTTTTATACTTGATACACTAAATCCCTTTCCACCAGAATCTCTGCGTATCATAAGTTTCGCAGTGGTAGTTGCAGTTCCTGCGGTGCATTTCACAGGTGTAACTTGAAATTCATTGCATATTGCAGAAGAATCAATTTTTCCGCCTGCCTTATTAACCTGGTTAAGCACAATTCCCCCAATTATCGCAACAGCGACAATTGCGAATAGGATAATCAAAACTGTTGTGACAACGTCGCTCATCCCTTTATCACCCATCTCTTTTTTCATAACCTACCTAAATATAATGTATTTATAAATCTTTTTATTGCTCAAACTGAATTAAAAACATTATAGTTTACTGCAATATACACAATTCGGTTGATTACGTTGCTAGTTTTCCGAATTGTGTATTAGAGAATTCGGTGCAAAAGATAATATAATTATCCGAATTCTCTATAATAGTTTTTCAGTTTGAGGCTTAAAAATTCTGCGGCTTGCTGCCGTCGGAATTTTTATTTAAAAGAATAAGAAAAAGATTGTAAAAACCAGCAAAAAAAGATAATAAAACAATCTCCGACGTGAAAACTGCAAAAAAACAAAAAATAATTAATATTAATAAAATCATTATGCCTGATACTCTTGCGCATGCATTTATTTCTCGCGCATTACAGAAAACTGCGTAGCTTGTAGCACATTTTGTACGCAGTTTTCTGTCTGGAGAACTGCAACGCTGAGAGCTACAAGTAATGCAGTTATCCATAGCTAATTTTAATTTCCAATTTTATAACTGCCTATTTGCCCAACTATAACGTGGAACATAAATAATTGAACGTTGCGTTTATGTTCCGCGAATATAGCCGCGTATTATCGAGTCCGATGCTATATATTGAAACATAGACAATTCTGTTAGCAGTATCATTTTTAGTACAGAATTTCCTGTAATTAGATTACACAAAACAGAATTGCCTATCGCGGAACTGAGAAAACCTTTGGTTTTCGAGGCGCTCAAGAATTGAAAATTCTTGAGGATTCTGGGCAAATATGCATTCTAATTACTAGAATTCGCCCTATTTCTCATTGATAATTCAGCATCGCTTTCATTCTAAATCAAGATGCTGTCATATAGCCATTAATTAATTTTTCCGTCAGAAAAATCCAAACCGCATCAAAAAGAGGGATTTCTTTAGGGTTAATAATCTCCTATAGGCATATTCAAGCATAATAATACTTTTAAACAATAAATCCCTCTTTTTGGTATGAAAACAAAAGGATTAAATCTTGCAGGAATAAGATTAAATGAAACATCTGATTTAATTAAAGCAATAAAAGCTCTTCCAGATAAAACAATCGAAGGGCTTTCAGAAAGTGACTCAAACTCAGTTTCTCTTAAAGACGATAAGATAGTAATAAAAAGATATCGAGGTTTTGGAGCAGGTTTAGGAAGCTCTTTAACTGTTAATTTTCCAGAAGACTCAAAAAATAATGTTGCACGATATGGCGTTGCCTCATTTGAATATAAAGGCCAAAAATATGAAATTCATCTTTAGTTTTTAATACAAGATTATCTGCAAAAAACATCTACTTCTCTTCTTTCATTTCACATTTTGAATCAACAGCTTTTTGCTTGCTCTCTATCTTACTTGCTTCTTACATAAACTTTTTCAACTTTAAAACTCTTGTATATTCCCTCTAAGATATCTGTGCCTGCATAACCTGCAAGAATGCTTAATCTGGGGTCGAAAGAAAATACTATTCCTGTTAAAATACCTATAAGCCCTGCGACTATAGCAGTGAAAACAGCATAATTCCAATAAATTTTTCTCTTAACAGCCATGGATTTGAAGACTCCAACTAAAACTCTTATAGCACCTCCAAGAAATCCAAGCACCGCCGAAGCAGTTAAAGCATCAACTTCCATAATTACTCTCTTCCCCTCTTTTTATATTCCATATTTATTCGCCCATCGTTCAATCTTTTTTGATTGCCGAGTAGAAGTAGAAAATTTGTCCATTAGCGCCTGATCGCCTGTTTTCTTGCCGCCCGCTTTTCTGCTGGGATAAACATTTCTTCTGATTATTTCATAGACATACTGCTGAGTGCTTTCATAATGAAACTTCTTAGCTTTCTTTTTCAAATCTCTATAAACCTCGCCATTCAAAGTAAGAAGCAGACTTTGTGTTGTCATTACCCTTTTTATTAACCTTTTTTTCAGGAATATTGATAAATATGCCTGTATATTTATAGATATCCGCCCGTATTTAAATTTATCGTCTATAAGATTTGCAGAAACAAGAGTTTTTTTAAAAATAATCTTTGTTTTATCTGCTCTTCAAATAGTAATGTTGAACCTATTTTTTAAATCTCTAAACTAAACCATGCCTCTGCGTGCCATATCAGCTTTAATTATAATTTCAGTTTTATATTTAAGTAAATCTCTATAAAAATGTTTAACTACGAGCAAATGTGCTGATGCGAATGCTCTTGTTTGGCTTTCTTCTGGCAATTCTCGAGCCCAAGTTTCAAGCCTTTCAACAATTGAAGGCGCAGCCCTTAAATCAGATTCAAATAAATTAGGGTTAGTATCATACCTCCCTCTTAAAGGTTGAAGTTCGATAGACACACGCCCATCTCCTAAAGCCACAGCAGTTTGTGCAAATCGAATAGTATAAGTAATTTCATCCAATAACTGCGAATTAATCGCAAGACTTGCTTCAGTTAAATTTTCACTCATTTGCTTATAATCTTTTTGTGTCATGCTCATTAATTTAAACAGCAAATCAAGTTTAAAAATCTTTCGTCTCTATAAAAAGATAACGAAATACTTCGCAAAAGATTACAGGTCTCGTTCCATCAGTAAATAATAGCCACAAATTTATTTATGGCTGAACCAAAACTCATAAGCATCTTCTTTCTTATTGTAGCAATCAAATCGCACAAACCCGAAGCGCTCAAACTGAATTTCCTCTCCAACTTTCAGCTTCTTCACTGCACTTTCTGCCAAGCCGAAAATCCATTTTCCATTTTCCATAAGAATTTTTGCCTTGACTCCTTCAGAAACCCAGTTTATTTTCTGAATATTCTTATTTTCTGTTGAAGTAAATTCTGTTTTATCACCAAGTTGAACATTAAATAAATGAATAAGCCGTATCTCTCCACCTTTAAGATTATCATAATCCTTCTCTGAAATAAATATTCTTCCAATTTTAATCTTTCTCGTCTCTTTTCGGTCAGGATGAACCAGCACTTCAACTTCTTTTATCTTTGGCATTTTGCCAATCTTCAACTCAACAGGAGCTTCAACAAATGAATACCTCTCTGCAGTTTTGTCAATTATCTTTCTATTTATAGCAGCAATCATATCAAAATCAAGATTTACCTGATGCTTTGACAATCCAACTTCATTTGTCAATTGATATATTGCTTCTTTAGTAATTCCTCTTCTCTTTAATGCCCTTAAAGTTATTAATCTGGGGTCATCCCAGCCTGAAATCTCTCCAGAATCAATTAATTCTCTTATCTCTCTTCCTTTTGTTGTGAAATCAGCTACATTAAATCTTCCATACTGAACAACAGTTTGTTTCTTAAGCCCGAGAAGATCTTTTATATATTCCTGCAGCTCAACTCTCAAGTCAAATTCATTGCTTCTTAATATAAGAGTTACTCCCATCAAGCTGTCTTCAATAGAATAAAAATCATATGTGGGCCAGACTTTATATTTTTTTCCGTGCCTATAATGCACAGAATCGCTCATTCTAAAAATCACAGAATCCCTCATTACATGATTTTGGCTTTTCATATCTCCTTTAATTCTTAAAACTGCCTCTCCTTTTGCATACTTGCCTTTAATAAATTCCTTCCACTCTTTCATATTGCTCTCTTTCGCTTTCTTTCTGCATTCGCATTCTATTCCTTTATGCCTTAAATCCTGCATCTTTTCCCTTTCACAAAAGCAGATATATGCCTTGCCAATCTTAATCAGTTTATCAGCATATTCATATAATAATTCCATATCATCAGAAATATACTTCACTCCGCCATCTTTTATTTCAAGATAATTTCTAATATCATCAAGAGCCATATCAACATACTCCTGCGATACTTTATCTGGGTTGGTATCCTCAAATCTTATCAGGCACTTTCCATTATTTTTCTTAGCATATAAATAATTCAAGAGAAATGAAATTGCATGCCCTAAATGCAGGTATTTTGACGGCTCAGGCGCAAGTCTCGTAACAACATTTTTCTTATCCCCTATCTCAATTTCAGGCAAGCCTTCTCGTTCAATATGCTCATTCTCCTTAACTAATCCCTTATACTTCTCAAACTCTTTCTCTCGCTCACCCGCTTTCAAAGAGTTAACCTCTTTCACAATAGAATTAACAACAGGTATAATTTTTTTAATATCTGCCTTGTCCAAGCCATGCTGAAAAAGCTTAGGCAAAATCCTGCCTACCTCGCATTTTCCAAACTCAACAGCGTTTTTCAAAGCATACGCCCTAATCTCTTTTGAAAAATCTTTCATCCCAATTATAAAGAAAAGAGTTATTTAAGCTCTTCGCTCAGCATTAAAATCCAACTATAGTGAAAGACATAAGTCTTTCCCTAAATAGTCAACGACAAAATGGGGAAATTTTAAGGTCGTTGACTATATCATTATGTTTATATATGCATTTATCTTCAATGCGATATGGAAGAAAGAACATTTACAGTCATCCTCAAAAAAGAAGAAGATGTCTACATCGCAGAATGCCCCGAAGTTGGAACATTTAGTCAAGGAAATACAATAGATGAAGCAGTTGAAAATATAAAAGAGGCCACTGAACTTTACTTAGAGGAGTTTCCTATAGAGAGTCAAGAAAAGAAACCAATTATAACTTTCTTTGAGATATCTTCTAATGGCACAATTAAGAAAGGTATCGGGCGAGAAGTTACTTAAGATATTATGCAATAAGTTCGGGTTTAGTGTTCTAAGGCAAAGAGGTAGCCACATAATAATTTCTAAAGTGGCCCTTTTGGGAAAGATAGGAACAGTGATTCCTATGCATAAAGAGCTAAAAATCGGCACCTTAAAAGGAATATTAAAGCATGCCCATGTAAGCGAAGAAGAAATAACTGAATTTCTTTAGGATTCTAATTTCATTCTGCTTCTAGCAGCGGTCCGCCTATCTAAAAAAGGTTTAAGATCAAAATATTCATTCATAGTCTCTATTTTCAAATCATCGACAAATTCCTTATCATTAATCACCAAAACTTTTCCTTCCTTGAAAACTCTAAAGCGTATTGGAAGGGGGAGTCTCCAAAAAAATACTATGTCCAGATTCCCGCCGCCAAAAGATAATATTTCATTTTCAGCTTTCTTGGCATTTTTATCATAAATTACGCATATATCAATATCAGAATTCTTATGTGTCTTTCCAGTCACGTAGCTGCCAAACAAATAAACAGCTTTGACTCCATCAATCTTTGCAATCTTATTCGCTATCTCATTTATTTCATCAATACCAATCTTTCTTTCCTCTATCATAATAATTAACCAACAAGCGAACTATTTAATACTTACCAATAAGCGAATGAAATTAGGAACACTGCTTGGACTTAGACTTTTTCCAGAGAATGTCAAGAACTCCGAACACGTTCCGGAATTTATTCCGGAGTTCTTGAGCACCTCGAAAATTAAGTTTGCTTACTCTCGAACTAAAGTAGGGAGTTTGCGCAAACTTAATTTTCTTAGTGTCAAAATATTCTTTATACGAATTATAGACATCCCTGTTTACTATCCTTATTCC
>JBBSYR010000099.1:0-4108 GCA_038045165.1 Nanobdellota archaeon | reverse complement strand
GTTTTTCCAAACCTATTTATTAAAAAGTTCTCGTATGAGTCATCGAGTCTTTTGCTAAGCGGTTTTGATAAAATATCAATTCCTGCTTTTATTGCAGTCATAGGCATTTTAACTGCAATTTGCCCAATTTTCAGAGGAAAATCATAATAATTTCCTTTTAAATATATAGAGTTTTTCTTTTTTATTTTAGTCAAAGGGCAAAGAGCCTGTATTTCTTCAAGGATTCCAGGCAATTCTGTATAAATTTTGTGGGGTCCAAAATCTAATGCAAACTCTTTATACTTGAAGCTTGCAGCACTTCCACCTAAAAAATTTTCTTTTTCTATTATAACTACATTGAAATCTTTAGACAGATAATATGCGCTGACTAATCCTGTTATTCCAGCACCTAAGATTAAAACTGTTTTTTTTCTTGAGAAAGTCATTTTATAAAAGTTGTAAAAGCCATTTTAATATCATCAAATATCTCTCCCTTTTTCACGCTTCTTGATAATCTCTTTAATATATAACTTGGTCTAAAATAAAAAGTTTTATGAAATTTATCATAGTATCTTTCCAATGTTTCCCAATCAAGATTGGGATGGTCATAAACTCTTGAAGCAGTGTGAAAGTTATATCTGCTCCAATCTTTTGTTTTTAGCAATCCCTGCTTTTCGAATTCGTCAAAAATTTGAGTTGAAGGCAAAGGCACGAGAATAGTTGCTTTTGCATAATCTATGTCTAAACTACATGCAAAATCAATTGTTTGCTGCATGGTTTCTTTAGTATCTGTTGGGAGCCCGAGCATGAAAAACCCAGAAGTTTCCATACCTGCTTCTTTTGCCCACCTAACAGCATCTCTTGCCTGTTCAATTGTCGCTCCCTTATTTATTGATTTCAAGACTTCATTGTTTCCAGATTCAAAGCCAAATGCTACTTTATAACAACCTGCATGCACGCACTTATCAAAAAATTCTTTGTCTACACAATTTACTCTTACTCCACATTCTAACTGCCAAATAAATTTTAGGTTTCTGCGCATAATTTCATCACAAATTGCTTTTGCCCTATTTAAATCAGTGGCAAACATATCATCCCAAACATGGACTTCCTTGAATCCTGATTTTAACAGCAGTTCAAACTCATCGACAACACGATTTACTGATTTTGCTCTAAAACGCCTTCCGAAAACAGATTTATTGCAATATGTGCATCCATAAACACAGCCCCTTGAGGTGCCTATTGTTCCTACTGGTGATTCTTTAGCAATTGCCTTGGGATTCATATAAATTTCTGGCTTAAATAAATGCCAGGCAGGCATTGGCAAGCTATCCAGATTTTCAATTACTGATCTTGGAGGATTTTTTATTATTGTTCCTTTTTTGTCTTTGTAAGCAAGACCTTTAATCTTTTTTAGGGGTATTCCCTTAACTATTTCCTGAAGAGTTATGTCTCCTTCACCAAAAACTGCAATATCTATTGATTTTTCTTTAATTACTTCTTCTGGAAAAATAGTGGGGTGCACTCCACCTGCTATAATAGTTTTTTCTGGAAAGTTTTGCTTTATGAATGAAGAAATCTTTTTTGCTTCATCAAAAAGAAGGGTTGTGAAAGTAATCCCCACGAAATCGGGATTGAAATCTCTTATTTTTTCAGCAATTTCTTCGTGGGGGTGTTCTGAGATCTGCAGGTCTAAGATTTTACAATCTCCTCCTGCGACAAGCACAGAAGCTGATAATTCAGCCATTGAAAGGAAAGGTCGCGGAGCTATAATTCCTTTTAATGCTGACTTTTCATACACTCTTATAGAAGAGGGCATATTCATTAAGAGTACTTTTTTCATAATTTTCTTATAACTATGGGTTATTTAAAGATTTAGACTTTGCACATTAGCTTTGATTTGCTTGGTATTTTTTGTAATAAATTAAAAAAGATAAAGATGTCTGCAATAGATGCTTTAGATTCTTTGAGAGAAGTTTGAATAATTCAATGTTGACATAAAATTTTGCAAATAAAGTCTTCTTAATTAAAAATCTGAGCCAGACTCAGATTTTCTTTTTCTACTCAATATCCCCGTATAATCTTCTTTTCTTCTTTATGCCCTCGCCAAAGTTGCCAATCTGAATAAATTGTAAGCTGCAAATACAAAAATTTGTTGGACAAACACTCTGTAAACTGTAGTCAATCTAGTTTTTCCGCCCTTCAATGCTCTCTGTATTGTTCCAAAGGGATGTTCTCCCTGGCTTCTTTTCTTCTGTATCCTTTTATTTCTCAATTCTTCATGAGGGGTAAGATTTCCTCTTTTCATTGTCCCATCTCCCAGAGCACTTGTTTTTGTTCCAGTATATCCTTTATCTCTGTAAACAATATCCTCAGGTTTTGCCAGATCAATTGCGTTATCTGGCGTTCTTGCAGTTGTGACTGCAAGGGATTCAATCATCTTTGAACCTCTCCGCATTTTTGTATGAACTTTATATCCAAAATAACTCTTCTTTCCTTTCTTTGTCCAGCTTCCATCTTTGTTTCTAGAAGTTTTTGCAACTCTTTTGTCACGATTATTCATTCCACTATCTGTTTTTCCAGGTTCCGCAATTATAAAAGAACCGTCTTGGATAACTCCTTTTTCCACAGTAATATTTCTTTCTTTTATCTGATTTTGAAGTTCATCCCAAATTTTATCTATTACTCCGCTTTCTGCTAATTCTTCCCTAAATCTCCAGATTGTCGAATAATCTGGAATAAAGTTTGGAAAGCCTAGGAATTGCTGAAAGCTGAGCCTGTCATTGACTTGAAATTCTAATTCTTCATCGCTAAGCCCGTACCATCCCTGTAAAAACATCAGTTTTAACATTAATATTTTTTCGTAATTTGGCCTTCCCCTCAAAGATTCTCTCTCTGGAAAGAAAGAAAGAAATCTTTTCCAATTGAGAAGTTTATTCATTTCTTCAAGGCGAGAACGCAGTTTTCTAACCTTTGAATACTTTTCTTGCAAGGCAAAATCAGTTAATGACTCCATTTTTTAACTCTTTTATCTATATTTATCGACGTTAAAGTATAAATATTTTTCGGTCTCTCGTCGACAAATCGAGAGATTATTTCTTTAATTTAAGATAGAATTAAGCTATTTTTGCAAACTTCTCTTGAAGTATGGATATAAAGTAAAATTATTTGATAAAGAAAATAATTTTGAATGGGATTTAATAGTGCCTTTAAAGCCAAAACAAAAAGATATTTTAAGCGCTTTGAGTGTAGTGTACAAAAACTAGAGAAAGTTCAGGTATAGTGAAAGACATAAGTCTTTCCCTAAATGTCAGAAACGATTCTGAGCACCTCGAGAAGTCACAAAACCCTTCGGGTTTTGTTTGCGGAGTTCTTGACACCGCCGGAGAAATCCGCGGTAAACGAGCGTTAAAAATTCTCTCAGTAGTCAACGACAAAATGGGGAAATTTTAAGGTCGTTGACTATAATTAGAACTTTTCTGAGTTTTCGATATTCCACAATGCAATATATGTTCTATTAAAACATGCCTTTGTTTCATATAGCGGGCGACCAAGATGTTTTTTAAGTGCCCAGGGGAATATTGTCCATAAATGTTCTTTCGCAGGCAAGAAAAAACGAAATAACGAGAAAAAAGGCTCATTTGGGACTGATATAATAATAAATCTCTTAGACCATGACTTTAACTTCTTAATTGCTTCTACTGGGTTGTCCAAGTGCTCCAGAACTTCTGTACAAATCACAATATCAAACTTTTTATTCCCTATGTAATCTTCTACTCTGCCTTTGATTATTTTATCATTTTTACATGATGGCTCTTCATCAAATCCAATGTATTCGAATCTTTTTGGAATCTTTTTTAACATGTAGTCGTCCATGCAGCCAACATCCAATATTGTGCCTGAGGGAAGTTTGTTTAATATCTTTAATATCGCCTTTAATCGAAGCGGTCTTAACAGGTTTATCTGCAGAAATCTTTCAAATCTCCCGCCTTTTACAGCAGCCATATTAATCAGTAAACCTATATTTAATTAGCGTCCAGATTGCCTCAAGTCCATCTTTCCACTTTATCTTTTTCCCTTCTTCCACGCTTCTCGGATAGTATGAAATAGGAAGTTCTTTTATTTGATA
>JBBSYR010000098.1:0-11301 GCA_038045165.1 Nanobdellota archaeon | reverse complement strand
ATAGGGTTGAATAAAGAGCAAATGAATTTGTCCTTGGGCATTTTTCTTCCACCAGCTTAAGGTTTCCATGGCAGTTTCCATAGTTTCTGCAGTATCTCCAAAAATAAAATTAGCTTGCATTGTAAGTCCGGCTTTCATTGTTTTTTTGAATGCGGAGTCTATCATCTGGGGAGTTATGGGCTTATTCATGCTTTTTAACACAGTTGGACTAAAACTTTCAAATCCATAGCTGACTCCAGCTACTCCTGCATCTTTCATCATTTTTAGAGTTTCATCATCAATGTTATGCACTGTAAGCTGAGGATACCATTTAATTTCCCATGATATCTTTTGTCTAAGTTCAGTCATTTTTTTACATAGTTCAGTTAATCTTACTTTATCTGCAGCAATACATTCATCATAGAATAAAATTATATTAGTTTTGTATTTTGGAACCATGATTTCTAATTCCTGCATAATGCTATCAACGGACCTTTTTCTGTATCTATTGTAATGATAGCAAAATGTACAATTAAACGGGCAACCTCTGCTTCCCATGATGGAATATACTCTTGGGCGGTCAAAGGCACTATAGATATAATCGTGTGAATTTGGATGCAGATTATTCAAAAATTTATCGAATTCAAATCCCTCATAATCAGGATATGGCCCTGTATCTAAATTATTTGTAGGCTGCTTAGTTTCTGTTAAAATTAGTTCTCCTTTATCATCTCGAAATTCTATTCCTTTAATCTTTTTCAAATCTCTTTTTTGTTTAATTGCTTCGAGTAGTTCAATTACTGTTTCTTCACCTTCGCCTATTACTGCATAGTCCGGTTCAAGTAGTTTGAAAATAGTCTCAGGTTCACTTGTAATTATCAGTCCTCCAAGAATAACTTTTGGCCTAGATCTATGGATTTTTAATGTGTCTATTATTTTTTTCATAACCTGATATGCGGTGGTTATGCTGCCGGTTCCAACAAAATCATAATTTTTTTTATTAAGTTGTTCATTTATGATCTCTTCAGGAGTTCCAATTTTATGATTCATGTTAAGGCAATCAACATTATAGCCCTCTTTTTTAAGAACTGCCGAGATGTAGGTAATGCCCAGAGGAAAAATGTAAGTATAGTCCTTTTCCCGAGTAGCTTTCTGTTTAGGAATAATCATAAGAATGCTGTAAGGTTTGCCGGAAGCTTTATTTTTTAGCATATGATTATTTCCAATCATTTTCCAGATAATGTTTTATTGCTTCTTTCCAAGGCCGCATAAGATTAAGGTTAATTTTATTAAGATTGCTATTTATTAGGCATTCAGATTCAGCCCTAGGAACAAAAAAATCTTTTTTAAAGAAATTTGAGTCGACTTCTTTAATTTTTATATCTGGTCTTTTAATGATTTCCAATATGGCCTTTGCTATTTCAATTCTATTGGTTTTTTCAAGACAAACAGTATCATAGGTGCCATATTTATCTGTTCTAAGCAAAGCCTCTATATTTCTTACCAAATCATAGGTGTAGGTAGGCGTTCCAAATTTATCATTTACCACATTGAGCTCTTTTTTTCCTTCTTTAATTTGAGTCATCATATAGGAAACAAATTTCTTATCTTTTTTCCCTCCGCCAAACATCCAGCCAGGTCTTATGATAAAGTATTTTTTTAGAATATGCCTAACTGTAAGATCCCCATATAGTTTTGTTCTGCCATATACATTAATTGGGTTTGGTAGAGACTCTTCATTATATTCCTGGGATTTTCCATCAAATATTCCAGCAGTGCTAATATAAACCATTGGAATGTCCAGTTCTTTTGAAATTTCAGCTATATTTTTAGTGGCAAGGTAATTAGTATTCCAAGCATCTTCTAGATTTTTTTCAGCATATTCTAGACTAGTGAGTGCTGCAAGGTGGATTATGGCATCTGGTTTAAATGCTAAAATCTGTTTCTTTACTTCATCAAATTGCCGTACATCTAGGAATTCTAACCAGCTTTCATTTACATCCTTATCAGTAAACTTAGCATTATAGCCTTTTTCCCTAAGACAAGAATACAATGAACTTCCAACCATGCCTCCGCATCCAGTAACAAATATTTTTTTTATCATCTTATTTTTTTACCAATAGTTTACTTTTAGCATCTGTAACTTTTATGTTGTTATAGTTTTTAATTGCTTTTATCAGTGAAATAAAGAAGTAAATTAATCGTTTAGGGAAACTTTTAAAATGCCAAATAGTGTTTTTAACTGAAAAACTAGAAAAAGGATCCCTTCTAGTAACTAAGGTTCTTATAAATTCCCTAACTATAATCTCGATTTTATCGTAGAACTTCAAATGTCTAAATACATAGACCATCATGCCATAGCTCTGATGTAGATAAACCATATCCTTTTTAGGGGACAATCCCGAATATGAGCCAATATGTATTGATTTGGCTAAACCATTATAAATAACTTTGAATCCTGCTTTTTTTGCTCTAAAACAAAAGTCCACATCATCAGGTCCATAAAAAAAGTGCTCATCTAGAAAACCAATTTTTTTAACAACACTTTTTTTTATAATCATACATGCACCCCATACTGCCTCTGTTTCTTTTACAAAATTATACTGCTCCTTATCTTTTTCTTCAAAATTAGTCCTATCTTTCCTTACTAATACCTGTAGTCTATCATCAGGGAATACTAGTTTTCCTCCAGAAATTCCATAGGTTTTATCTTTTTCCAATTCTTTAATTTGTAAAGTAAGCCAATTTTTTTGAATCGTGATTATGTCGCTATCCATCAAACAGATGTATTTTATTTCCTTGTTTTTCATTAGTTGATGAAATGCTACATTTCTTCCAGGGGAACATCCATAATTATCATTCAGCATTATAACATCCATCTTTGGAAATATCTTCTTTAATTTTGATATGCTATTGTCAGTAGAGCCATTATCGACTACAATCAGCTTGTAATTTGGATAATCAGTCATCTTTAGAGAAGAAATGCACTTTTCAATCATCTCCCCACCATTCCAATTAACAATAACAATGGAAACTAGAGGGAATTTTTTATTTTTCTTCATCTTTTAGATTAACTATTTTTTTAAATTTAAAACCAAATAGTCTTAAATATCTAATTAAGGTTTCCTTTATAAAACCTGCTTTTTCAATTCCAGCTATGGAGGGTTTATTACTGGATTCAACATAAATATACGCTTTTTTTAATCCCTTATCTTTTAAATACTTCTTAAAAAAACTAAGCATGGAAGGATAAAGCCCCTTTCCTCTAAAATTTTCATCAGTATAAGAATCATATATACAGGCTTCTCCATTTTCTATTTTAATATTGTAGGCTACTTCTCTTATGTCCATCTCTCTGAATTTGAGCCATGAAGAGTGTAGGACTCTATCTTCAGCAGTAATGGCAAATAGCCTATCACCATTCAGTAATCTATCTTCACCTACTTCTTTATCAAATCCGAGATTTTCATATTTAGTTAGATCAGTTATTTCTATGAGCTTACTTTTTATTTTAGGTTGTTTAATATTTTGTTCAGAATCAAGTAGTGCAGAATAGATTATTATTTCATTTTTATCAAACATTATTTTTTTAAAAATTTGTTTTAAAAAGTTAAAAAGACCTTTTTTGCCTATCGAATTTCTTCTATAGCTTTCTCTGGTTAAATAAATTTTCAATTTTAACCAGTCTTTTATCTTCTTAACGAGCGGAATATTGCGGATTACCTTTCTTCCAAGAATATAAATCGGATTCCATGATTTAATATAATAAATCTTAACTTGCCCTCCCCATCTTTCTTTAAACCTATTTATGCCAGTTAAATGCCCGTGTGCTTTCAATTGATAGCCGCCTAGATCGAATATCTTAAATCCTTCGCGTTTTCCCCATTTTATCAAAGTCCAATAGATTAGATTATTTGGCTGGAATTTTAGAAAATTCTGAAGAGAGGCATTGTACTTTAATCTAAACTTTTCATTTAAGATTTCAATGATTGCTCCTGCAATAACTTGATCATCTTTCTTTGCAATAAACAGCCTATAATTGCCTTTTTTTAGCTCTTCTATATTATCTGGAACAATTCCTCCGATTATTATAGTTTTTTTATAGATATCATAAAATCTTTTCAAATCTTCTTCGCTTTTTGTTAATACTACACTTATATTATCTTTTTCGGCTTTTTTTATACCCCATTTAGCATCTTTATCTACTTGTTTAAACAAATCTTCTTCGCTTTTGGAGAGATCAATATCAATTGTTGCTTGTATGTCTTTAAACATAGTATATAAAATATCTTTCCGTTTAAAAATACTCTCATGCCTAAACGTATTGAACGAAAATGCACCCTATTCATCGTAGTCATCGGGTGTGGGACATTATTCCTAAATTAGAGAAGCAATAAATTGTGCCATATCGTCGTGGCAAATATGGCTTTGTCAACTCTATCTTCTCTTTTCTGTCCCACTTTCCATCCAAACATTTTTTTGTCTCTCGCAATTCCACTTTCAGAATTTTCTCTTTGATAATATTCCTTAAGAAAATTCATTGTGTCATCAATGAATTTTTGCACTAATCTTTTCCAGTTTGAAGAACCTTTAATTGTTGCGTTGCTTTTTGGAATAACATAAACATTGCTATTTGAAAACTTATCAACGTAAACTCTGCAACTATAATACTTATCCAATCTAACTGATTCTATTTTTATATCTATTTTCTCAAGCATTCGCATCGCTTTATCGAATGCTTCTTTCTCACTTTTGAAACTTGTCCCATAACAAACATACATTTTTGTTTTCAGATCCATCAGCATAAAAGAAAAAACGAAGTGCTTTTTCTTTTTTCGTCCATCGTTTTTCTTGCCTTTTTCTTTTAACTTTTGCATTTCTGTAGCATAATGTTTTCTTATTGTTAATCCATATCCAGTTGCATCTCCAGTCGAATTTATATTTTTCACATCCTTTTTATTTAGCAGAAGAATATGAAGATTATGCAATGCCATCTCAACTTCATCGTCGGAATAAAGTCTTTCAATAGTTTTGTATCCTATGTTTACTCCAGAAAGAAGAGAGAATAAGCACAACATTCCAGCCATAGGGCGATTATTTTTTCTCATCAGATGTTTGATCAGCAAAATGGTTATTTTTTGCTTAACATTTAATTGAAATTTCTTACCTCTTTTGCTAAATCTTCTGATACTCGAAGCCTCTTTCAAAAGAGGCTCTAATTCATGCATTGCCATTTTAACGTGGGACATATATTCTTCTTCATAAGTTTTCCAATTTCTTCTCTTCTTTTTTCTCTCCCTTTTTGATTTTCTTACATATTTTTTCTGGATTATCTTTTCAAATTCTATCAATTTTTCTGATAACTGCTTGTTTGTAATCATGTATATTTAAGGATAGAAAGGTTTATATAGATATCTATAGTTATCTTATTATGAGAATAATTAAGTTAAATAAAGGAAAGCTATTTTTCAAGGATAAAGAGATAGATGGATTTTTAGAAAGAGTTGTTACACCTATTGGCACATCTGCTAAAGCAGATGTCCCTAAAAAATATCTTAATAGAAGAGTTTATGTTATCGTAACCAAAAAGGTTGTCAAGAAATAATTCTATAGCCTATTAATGTCCCACACCCGTAGTCATCCATAGATTTAATAAATTAGCATATTAATTGAATAATATGAAAAAAGTGGCTTTTTCGATTGATGTGGAACCAGATATTAGAACTGGTAGTTATAAAGGAGTTTACGAAGGACTGCCTAGACTAGAAAAGCTTCTTGATAAGTATAATATAAAGCCGACACTTTTTGTAACATGTGATTGTATAGAAAAATACCCTTCTATTTTCAAAAGATTGATGAAAAAAGGATGGGAGATCTCATTACACGGCTACCGCCATACACGATTTGATGTTTTAACTTCTGAAGAAAAAAAAGATAATTTGAAAAAAGCAATTGCCTGCTTTAAAAAATATCTAGGGATATTGCCATCCGGATTCAGGGCACCGCAGCATTCTTTAGATGAAGACACTACTGCTAACGCGCTGAAAGCTTTTAAAATAAATTATGATTCGAGCTTAAATCCTTGGAATTTCTACCATCTCTTATTCTTCTGGAAAATAAAAGTTAATCAAAGATATAATTTTACCAAATCTTCGATTCACTATAGAAATGGCTTGATGGAAATACCTATAAGTTCATGTATTATGCCTTTTTCATCAATAACTCTCAGGATATTTCCGAAATCCATACTTAGACCATTTTTCTTTTTTATTTCTTTAAAAAAAAATCCGGTTTTTTTCATGCATTCATGGGATCTAATTAAAATAAAGGATTCAAAGTTGTATAACCTCTGTCCGCTTGAAGATTTTTTGGGTAGACTTGAGTTTCTTTTAGAGTATCTCTCTAATAATTGCAAGTTTTATACTATTGACGAAATTTACCACCAATTCAAACTAGAATCAAAAACATTATCGCATCTTACGCATATGGGTGTTTTATAATCTCCTTTCGCCTGTTTATCCAATAAATCCCTAAACTTTTTTGATGTTCTTATTTCTCGAATATTTTGCCTTTTTAAATTGCCAAATTTGACCATCGACTCATAATCTCTACAGCACATTATCACATTACCATCGACATCTGCAGTAATAGTTGACCACAACACTTGGCAAGGCCATCTTCTCTCTTTAAAGGGTGTTTTTGTTACAAAATCTATTCCTATTGAACCTGCCCAGTCAGATGGCATGTAAGCCATAACTGAATCTGCCCTGTTTTTCCAAAATTCAATTATTTTTTCAATTTCTTTATTGTTCTCTTTTAGAATCATCAAAGAAATATTTGTAAGAGGATAGTTTAATTTTAATTCCTTTTTTCTGTCTAAAAAATTAATTATCTTTCCTTTTGTCTTTTCATAATTTAAATCCATAATCTTTTTATAAGTCTTCTCTGTACCATTTATACTAAAATTTATTTTGTGTATCTTTAGTTTAAGAAGTTTTTCAGTTAATTCTTCATTCAATAAAGAAGCATTTGTATAAATGTCTATATCTGTTTTTGGATAATTCTCATTTAACCACTTTATCTTTTTATCTATTGCAGAATCAACAAAAGGCTCGCCAAATCCGCTAAGTATAACCAATTTTATATTCTCATACTTCATAACATTCTTACAAATCTCTATAAAATCTTTTTCTGACATGACTTTATTCTTTCTTTTCATAATAGTATGGGGGCACATAATGCAACGCGCATTGCAAAAATTCGTATTTTCTATTTGTAAGATACTTGGTCGTGATTTTTGCATCTTTTTTTCAACAATCTTAGAATAAATTTGGTTATATATTGGAGTATTTATTGTTTTAGAAAGAGGTGTTTTTGCCAGCAAAAATTTCATAGTCATCCTTCTAAGATGCCCTTTTCCAAGCTTCTTGTAGTACTTAGCTTCTTTCAATAAATATTTAGCATTCATAACTCTCATATAAAATAAAACTATTTAAAGATGTTCTTTCTGCATTTTATATGGTACAAAATAAGAGCTGCAGGATATTAGAAATCTGCCCTTTTTCAGCAGGAATATGCGGTATTTGGCAGAGAGTAATATCTGAAAGCAAAGAATTTACAAAACTAGGCTATGAAGTAAGAGTTTTCTCTTCAGATATAGAAAAAGGCACGGGAAGAAGAGTCGTTTCTAATGAAGAAATAGATGGAATAAAAATAGAGAGATTTAAGTGTAAACGGCGATTTCTGACTTCACTTGTTTCCTCAAATGTTAAATACTGGTTTGGTGCTGCAGCGATAAAAAGTTTAGAAAAATATAATCCTCAGATAATCATAACCCATTTACTTCACCCGCACTCCGCTAAAATATCTAAATTAACCAACAAATTAAAAAAGAAAAATTTGAATAGTAATTTCTTCATTGTGCCTCACGCACCTTTTAATATAAAAAGAGGGTTTATTTTAGATATTTTGACATCTATCTGGCAGAATGTTCGTGCAGTTAAATTAAATAACTTTGATCGCGTGATTGCCATAACTGCGTGGGAGCGCCCGTATTTATTAAAATCTGGAATCCAAGAAGATAAAATAGTATATATTCCAAATGGCTTGCCTGATGAATTTTTTACGCAAAAAATGGCAAAATCTTCAAAAGATGTGCTTTTCTTAGGTAGAATCTCGCCAGTTAAACATCTGGAAACTTTAATTAACGCGGCCAAATCTTTACCAAACATAAATTTCACAATTGTTGGGGCTGCTGAAGACGAGTATATGAAAAAAATAAAAAATATGATTAAACTTCTCGAAATAAAGAATATCGAAATCTGCCCGCCAGTTTATAATCTGAGAGAAAAGATAAGACTTATTGATAGGTATAAATTATTTGTTTTGCCCTCAAAAAGAGAAGCTATGCCCCAAGTTCTAATAGAAGCAATGGCGCGAGGCAAGGTTGTGATATCTTCAAAGACAGATGGAGGAAAAGAGATAATAAAAGATAATGTAAATGGATTTTTGTTTGAAATAGGTGATTATAAAGGCCTTGCAAGTATTATCAGCAAGAACATTTTTGGAAGGGATAAAATTCAAAAGAGAGCTATGGAAGATGCTAAAAAATATTCTTGGAAAAAGTTAATTAAACGTTATCTTTCTTTATTTAACAGATGATAAGCATAATAATCACTGCATATAAAGAGCCAAGAACAATTAAAAAAGCAATAAGCGAAATCGCAGAGCAAGATCTGCCCATATATGAAATATTGGTTGTGGCTCCAGATCAAAAAACTTTAGAAGAAGTCAGAAAATTAAAAGAAAAATATCCTTCAATTAGAACATTACAAGATTCTGGAAACGGTAAGCCGGCAGCATTAAACCTTGCAGTTTCTAAATCAAAAGGGGACATTTTGATATTAACAGACGGAGATGTTTATGTTGGGGCTGGAGCAATTAATTTTCTTTTGAAACCTTTAAGCAACCCTAAAATTGGTGCTGTTTCAGGCAATCCAATTTCATTAGATTCAAAAAAGAATATGCTTGGATTCTGGGCCTATATGCTTACAAATATTGCGAATGAAAGGAGACTTGCAGCTCTTAAAGAGAATAAAAGAATTTTCTGCTCAGGGTATTTGTTTGCAATAAGAAAAGACTTATTCCCAAAACTGCCAGAAGAACTACTTTCAGAAGATGGATTCATTTCGCATAATGTTTATGAATCTGGGTTTGGAATAAACTACGCAGAAAAAGCAAGAGTTTATATTAAATATCCTACTAATTTTGCAGATTGGATTAAGCAGAAAAAGAGGAGCGCTGGCGGATATAATCAGAACAAAAAAATACTTGGTGCTGAAATTCGTTCATTTAGAAAAGAATCTGCCGGCGCAACGGCTTTCTTTAAATATCCCAAAACATTAAAAGAATTTTTCTGGCTTGGAATATTATTTCTTTCTAGGATTTACTTATGGTTTGTAATCTATAGAGATATAAATTTTAAGAAAAAAACGCGCGAAGAAATATGGAAAAGAGTTGAAAGCACTAAATAGATTTATAAACTGAATTTAATTTACTCGAAAATGAAGTTTGTGAGATTTATCAATACGATATGAGCCGCAGAAATA
The DNA here is from genome assembly GCA_038045165.1 of Nanobdellota archaeon. Classification (GTDB taxonomy): domain Archaea; phylum Nanobdellota; class Nanobdellia; order Pacearchaeales; family GW2011-AR1; genus VGKP01. Next base: position 1,714 of record JBBSYR010000098.1, on the reverse strand, counting down.
TTTCAGACAAGTTAAGATTTGAGTCAATTAATAAGTACTTAAAAGGAAATCAGATACTAGATATTGGATCTATTGAAGGGCATATTCATGGCCTCCTTGTTAAAGCCAATAAAGATAAACATTTCTATAGCCTTGATATTAACGGTAATCCTGATTTTAAAATTGATTTAAACAACTTAAAAAAGCTAAATAAAAAGTTCGATACCATTATCGCTGGCGAGATCTTAGAACATTTAGAAAATCCGAGCAACTTTTTGAGATTTTGTTTTAATCACTTAAAAAAAGGAGGAAGGTTAATCTTAACAACACCTAATGCAATAGGGCTGCAATATTTATTAAATCCCTCTTGGTGTGTTGATCATTATACTGATTATTTAGGCCATACACAAGCATTTACGATGCCTATGCTTAATTTATTGTTTAATAAAACAGGTTTTAAAGTATTGAATGAAAAGTACATCAATGCCTTTTGGATGAATCGAAATCCATTACAATTGATTCCTGAGATTTTAAATAGATTTAAAACCGACTTATTGATTGTTGGTGAAAAATAACTCACGATATAGAGAATTAACGTAATTGTGTTACATTTTGTACGTTAATTCTCTAATACACAATTTACGAAAGAAGTAACTCAATTAAGTAAATTGTGTATAACTGAAAAAAGAGGACCTACAGAGAAAATAGATGAATTACCTGTTCCAGATTTAGAATTATTTGGTTTTTAAACTTGTTTAATCAACAATCCTATAGCTCTCGAAATATCTCTTTGTTATCTGCCAATCCTCTTTTGTTTTATTATTTTTTATCTGCTCTGCAACTTTCATAGCCATGTCCCAGCATTGATCCATATTATTGTAATTGAACAATCCCTGCCTTCCTAAAAGATAAAAATTCTCAATTGAATCAAAAAATAGCTCGGTTTTCTTAAAATTTTCTAAAAATCCTTTTTTGTATACGGGATATGCTTTAGGTATTGATTTGACAAAATGCTCTTCAATTTCATCTTTTTTTAATATGCCTGCGCTTTCGAGCTGTTCAATAACTTTTGCCATTAATTCTTCAGTTATCTGCTGAGTAGTCTCCACCATTATGGCGGTTTTATCTTTCGGACCTGTTTTTTCTGAAAATGCTTTCTGTTCACTTACTCTTTGAAATATAAATTTCTTTTCTGGGAAGAATACCCAACAGTCCTTCATCGCTCTTTTTTTATTTAAGATAAAATAAATGATATTTAATTTTTGGTAAGTAATTAAAGAGTCATCTGAAATCTGATTTGCAGGTTTTATTATTTTTGCTAAGTTATCTAAATGTATAGTTGAAATGATATAGTCTGGCTTAATTTTCAGATTATTAAATTTAATATAATTAATAGTATTATTTTTAAGAGAGATTTCAGATATGGGGGTATTGAGCAAGAGCTTACCATTGTTTTCTTTAATTTTAGCAACAATGGATTCAAAGAGCTGATTCAGACCATTTTCAGGATAATAGAAATACTCTGCGCTTATTTTTTTTGTATCTCTTAATAATACACTTTTTATTAATTCAAATATTCCTGAGACTGCAACTCTCCTTTTTGCAAGTTCCTTATCTAATTCTTGCGGGTCTGAATTCCATATCTTAAACGCATAATCTCTGAAGGATAAATTATAAAGAGTTTTTCCAAACCTATTTATTAAAAAGTTCTCGTATGAGTCATCGAGTCTTTTGC
>JBBSYR010000097.1:1542-5295 GCA_038045165.1 Nanobdellota archaeon | reverse complement strand
TCAAGAGCCACAGTCTTGCATTCTACCGTTAAACTACATCCGCCATTGTTTTTTACCTTTGCATCTTTTGAGATTACAAAGCTAAACTAACTAAAGACAAGCAAGTCAGTTTTAAAATCTTATTGTTCTGGGGGAACCCAGCTAAATTCAAAGAATCTAAAAAAGAAAATAAAAAACCATATTAGCATTATAAACTAAAGAATTTGGACTTTTTATTCTTTTTGCTTTTTAGCAATTACTAAAGTATTAAGATTTTTTATCTTTTTGAAGTTCTAATAAATCGTACACAATTTTGGCAGGTTTAAATCCTTTCATTTTACACCATGATAAAACTTCTCTATCTCTCTTGCTCCCATTACAAGAATTACAACATCTTACAGAATTTATTTCAGAATGAGGCATAAAAGCATTTAAATGGTCATATGAAGAATGCAAAGAATTCCTTTTTATATCATCATTAAAGTTCCTGTGGCAATAAACGCAAACTTTATCTCGCTCGTTTAATAGTCTTATTATTTTTACCTTTGGTTTATCATAATAAACACCTGCTATAGCTTTAAACTTCTTTCTTCTATTCTGTACTTTCATAATCTGATTAAGTTTCCCTTTATCAGTTTTTGAATATCTATCATGTCTCTCTTTTACTTTATCAGGGTTTTTTAAACTCCATTCTCTTTGATATCGTTTAAATCTATCTGTCTTCCGATATTCATTCAAATATTTATTTCTTTTATCCGACTTTCTAAATTTTAACTGATAAATCTTAATCTTTTCAGGATGTTTTTGCTCCCATTCTTTTCTTTTCATTACTGCTTCAGGTCTCTTGTTTCGCTCTAAACATCTTTGTTTTTGTTTCGGGTTCTTATGATAATACTCACGTTGATATTTTTGCAAATATCCCTTTCGGTCTTTATATTTTCTTTTATCTTGGTTCATTTTTTCCGCTTCTCTACTAAATATACTACAAACAAAGCCCCAATAATCAGTAATACTAATAATGCCCAACCCATATAAAACCAAGAGAATTAATTTTTATAAATCTTGTCTTTTAATTGTTTATTCGTTTTTTGTGCACAATAGCCCAGCGCAAAGTATTTAAACGTGCAATTGTCATTATCCTTAAAGGGGATAATGTAATCTTTAATCAGGATAATAATGCTAAAAGAGGATTTGGATATTGTGAATGTTTTCAGAAAGAACTTGTTTTTAGCTGATTCTATCAGAGGAATTATGATTAAAATGAAGAATAAGTCTTATGGGAGAGTTTTTACAGCGGCGCAGGAGCTTTTGAAGCAGGGGGTTCTGAATTCACAAAAATTAGGAATGTCTACTGTTTGCAGCATCAATCTTAACGATTCTAAGGCTCTGGCTTATCTTTCTTTTCTTGATTTTATGGAATTTAATTCTAAAATAACTGGCGAACTTGCAGAAAAGATAAAAAGTTTAGCTGAAACAATTCCCCTGCGATATTTTAGCTTTATCATTGGGGAAGGATATCCTGAAAGAAAGACTAGCAAGAAAAGAGTTTTGGATGTTTTGGTAATAGTTGAAAATGAAATAGACTCAACAAAGATACTAAATCTGCTTGAAAATAATTGTAAATTAATGAAGTTTGAAGTTAAAGTGCACGTTTTTAAGGTTTCAGAGTTTTTGAATATGCTTTTGAGCAAAGAAGAAAACTATGCAAAAAATATCCTCAAAAAAAAGCTTGTTTTCTATGGCTCACAAAATTATTATGCGATTTTAAGGGAGGCGATTGAACATGGATTTAGAGCGTAATTGCTTTATTTTTTGGGATGGAGTAATTATCTTCAAAGGGGATAATGCTATGCTATTAAGAGATAATATTATCTTTAATAGAGATAATATTATCCTAAAAAAGGATAATCGTGATTTAAGAGATTGCTTGGAGATGAAAAATGAAATTTAATGAATCAGAAACTCTAGAGCTGAAAACTTCGACGTCTGAATTGAAAGAGGCGATTATAGTAATTTGCGCAATTCTAAATAAGCATCAAAAGGGTGAATTGTATTTTGGCATAACAAATAAGGGGGATATTGCAGGACAGGATGTTTCTGATAAAACATTACGAGAAGTTGCTCAAGAAATAACTGATAATATTGAGCCTAAAATATATCCAAAAGTAGAGAATGTTGAGATTGATAATAGCCAATGCATTCATGTTATGTTTGAAGGCAAAGATACACCCTATTATGTATATGGTCGAGTATTTATGAGAGTTGGCGATCAAAATAAGCAAGTAAGTGCTAAAGAAGTTGAGAAATTAATTATCCAAAAGAATTATGAAAAAATGAGGTGGGATAATTTAATCTGTAGTGGAGCGACATTAGAGGATATTGATTTTGCTGCTCTTAAAAAGTTTATTGAAATGGTGCAAAAGTCGCAGCGGCTGCCTTTAGACAGTGAAGACCATGAGCAAATATTAAAGAAACTATATCTCTTAAGAAATGGTCAATTAACGAACGCGGCGATTGTACTTTTTGGCAAAGAACCTAAGAAGTTTTTTACAAATGCAATTATTAAATGCGGAAGATTCAAAGGTGAATTAAAAGAAGAATTTTTTGATATTAAAGATTTAGAAGGCAATATTTTTAATAGCCTTGTTGATTCGATAGACTTTTTGAAAAATCATCTAAGGCTGGCTGCAAAAATCGAGGGGTTGTTTAGAAAAGAAAAGTGGGAAATACCAATAGAAGCTTTGAGAGAAGCTATAATTAATGCCCTAATCCACAGGGATTATTTAAGCAGCGGTTTTACATATATCAAGATTTATGATTCGAAAATAATCATTTCTAATCCTGGAAAACTGCCTGAGAATCTCAGCATTCAAAAGTTGTTTAAGGAACATGAATCTATTCCGAAAAATCCTCTTCTTGCCCAAACGTTGTATTATACTGGATTGATAGATTCGTGGGGGAAAGGCGTATTAAATATTATTAATTTATTAAAAGAAGAGAAATTACCTCGACTCGAGTTTGAGGAGAGTGCAGGTTATTTTAGAATTATTTTTAATAGGCAAAATTTAGATGTGGGAGAAAAATGGGATGGTCAGAAAACTGTGGAGAAAACTGTGGAGAAAACTGTGGAGAAAACTGTGGAGAAAACTGTGGAGAAAATTCTTCGATTAATTGGAGAAAATCCAAAAATTACCCAAGAGGAAATTGCAGAAAAAATGAATCTTACTAGAAGAGGCATTGAGTGGAATATCGAACAGCTTAAACAAAAAGGCCTTCTCGTCCGCGTTGGTCCTGACAAAGGCGGATATTGGCAAATTCTCAACAAAAAGAACAATAAAAATAAAGAGGTGAAAAATGAATAAAGAAGAATTAAATCCCATTTTGCCGAAAATAACTGCTGATAAATCAAATATGTTTGTTAGTATATGTTCAACTAAAGAAAAATTTGACAAAAAGGAGAAAGATAATCGCATAAAGAACAAAGATGTTAAAAGATAATAAAAAAATAAGGTGCTTTAGCAAATTGGCTTTTGTAGTTTTAACTTTTATATTTGCCTTGTTTTTTTTAGCATTTGTGCAATTAGCTAGTGCAGCAGACCCCGGTCATCCCGCAGCAACAATTGGCTCTGGAACTTTTGAGTCTGGGAATTATATTTTTCCCATAAATCTTGATGTTCTTGGAAACTTTAGTATTGGGAACACGAGATTTTTTGTTAATAATGCGACGGGAAGAGTGGGCATTGGAACAGCTTCACCAACTCAAATATTAGATGT
>JBBSYR010000097.1:0-1442 GCA_038045165.1 Nanobdellota archaeon | reverse complement strand
TACAATCAATCTACATTAATCAATTCAGGCGGAACAGCAGGCTATATTCCTCAATTTCAATCGGCAGGGATTTTGAATAATTCAGTTATCTTTCAAAAAGGGGCATTTATAGGTATCGGGGCGGTAGCGCCTGGCGCCGAACTTCAGGTTAATGGAACAAGCACTACTGTCACCGATCCTATCGTTAAAATTGTTAGCACAGGTGCTCAAGTACCTCTCTACTTCACATCTGGAGCAGGAGATGCTTATATCAAAGGTGATAGTGGTGGTAACTTCGCTATGGGTGCAGAAGGATTTATAGCCTTTGAAGCAGGTGGGTTTGGCAATACATTTGAAAGAATGCAAGTAACAAGCACAGGTCTCGTCGGTATTGGCACATCAACTCCTTCAAACAAACTTGACGTTAGAGGAGATATAAATGCTTCTGCGAGTATTTATGCTAATAATGGAACAGTTGTTATAAACGCAACAACAGGTTCATTCTGGTATAATCAAACAATTGCAGCTAATTTAACTTTATACAATCAATATGGTAAATGGTGGTACAATCAAACATCTCCTTTAATGGTATGGGCATATAATCAATCAACATTAATTAATTCAGGCGGGACAGCAGGTTATATTCCTCAATTTCAATCAGCAGGTATTTTGAATAATTCAGTTATTTTTCAGCAGGGAGCAAGTGTAGGCATCGGGACGACGGGACCATCAACAAAATTACATATCAAGGAGACAACAGCAGGGACATTAAACAGGCTTGAGATAGAACATTCAGATAATACCAATGCGGCAAGCGGAGCTAACTTATATTTACTCACAGGAGGAACAAGTGGCGGCGACCCAATAGTTCAATGGGCTGTTTCTGGAGTAGGTTACCAGTATGTAGCAGGTATCGATTCAGCAGGTTCTGGTAATTTCGCATTAAGTCCTGGAACAACCCTCAGTAATCATTTTACAATGAGTTCAACAGGCAACGTCGGCATTGGAACAACGACGCCTTACACGCGCATGGTTATTGAAGGTGTGTATAATACTACTTTAGCAGGTGAAAAGGGTTTGGATATATTCGGGCGTTCAGCAGGATGGCAAGTAGGTGATATGGTTGGAATTAACTTTAGGCATTTCGGAGGAGATTATCCAACATATAGCCCTGATGCATCCATAGGTGTTGTTATGACCAGTGCTGTAGGCGCAGAGTTGGGTGATTTCTTTATAGCAACAAGACCAACTACTGGAGTGGGAGATGCTTTGCTGGAACGAATGAGAATAACAAGTGGGGGAAATGTTGGCATTGGAACAACAACCCCAACTTATAAGTTAGATGTTGCAGGAAATGTTAGCTTGAACAATACATTATATGTAACGAATGCCGGTAACGTTGGCATTGGAACAACAGCTCCGACGCATACTTTAAATGTTGTCGGAGGAGCAAATATAACACT
>JBBSYR010000096.1:0-9503 GCA_038045165.1 Nanobdellota archaeon | reverse complement strand
TTCTTAGTTTTTTTAGTTAGAAATATCTGTTTTTTATTCGGTTAGGAGATACTGGAAGCATAGTTAGTTTTAAAACCAAGTTGGCTGCTAAGATAGTTTTCCATAACGTTTTTATACATTATTTGGCTTTCGATTGAATGAAAAAAGGGGCGTCATTATTGATATTTCTATATATTTTGCTTTGTTTAGCTCTTATTATGTTTCCAATTGTAAAGCCTAAAGGATATTCAGTTAATGGCCTTGGAGTCACAAGCGCTATTTCGATTTCTGTTGAGAGAGATATTGCTATTATTATAACTGACCCTTTAAATACTACATATAATTTTAATATTGGAAGCACCCCATATGCTCTTTCTTTGAAAGTTTATTCTCCAAATTCGCAAAACATTGATAGCTGGTGGTATAAGCTTGAGGATTTAAAGCATGGAGAAACAGTATATGAAAAAGTTATTTTTTCTCCAAATACTACTCTAAATGCTGTTCGCTGGACAAACAGGCTTACCGTGTACGCTAATGATTCTAGCGGTCTTGTTGGAAATGCAAGTGTAATCTTCTTTATCTCTGTTCCCAATTCCCCGCCTTCTATTCAAAATATCTCTAATGAAATTTATGTTTGTGAAGGCCCTTCTTTGAATTATCCGATTTCAGTACGCGATGTTGACGAAGATGCCCTAAGTTTAAGTATAACCCCTATGGACCCATTTTTTGTTTTTCCTCCATATTATCCAGCAGGAAGTACAGCACAACGCCCCGCATATATTATCTCTTCCACGCTGACAAAAGATCATATAGGATTTTATCAGGAAGCTATAACTGTTACTGATAATCAGTATTCTGACACGAAGTTTACAAATATCACTGTTATTGAAATTAATCATCCTCCTTCTTTGCAGCAAATAGGAGTCCATACTGTTTGGACTAAAGGAGAGAATAGTTCGCTGTCTATTCAGGCTCTTGCAACAGATGTGGAAGACGGCAATCAGTTTGTTGGAAATCTTACATTTGCACTTAGTTTTTTTGGTGAAGCGCCCCTTTTTAATATAAATAATTTAGGAGCAATTAATTGGACAGCAAACGAGAATTATACAGGAATCCATAACCTAAGTGTTTGTGTTTATGATACTGGAATTCAGAACATACATCCAAATATAAGTTTATGTAATAATAATGGGCTTAGCGCCAGAGATTGCAAAAATTTCAGTTTGACTGTAACTAATGAGAATCGCCCTCCGTTATTTGTTTCTTACTCGCCAAGCTACATTAATTTCTCTTCTATCACTGGAGAAACTCTGCTTTTTGATGTCGCAGTTAAAGATCCTGACGGGACAATACCTGACATTTATTGGTACTTGGACGGCAATGAAATTAGAAACTTCACTTCTGGCAATCTTAGTGACTCTTTTAGTTATGCTTTTATCTGCAATCAAACTGGCCAGCATGCAATAAAAGTAACTGCTACAGATGGGCTGCTTAACGCTTCTGTTAACTGGACATTTAATATTGTAGGGGTTGGTTGTGCAGTTACTCCTCCTGGCGGAGGCGTCGGTGTAGGCGGAGGCGGCGGCATGGGAACAAGCGGAGCTTGTGAGGAAAAATGGATTTGTTTAGATTGGCACACTTGCCAGAATTTAAGGCTGTCTTTTGCATTTTCAAATATTACTGCTGAAGATAGAAATGATATTTTAGCTTTTTGTTCTGTTTTAAATTTCGAAGGAGAAAAATGTGGATTTCAAATTAGAGAATGCAGGGATTTTAATAAATGCGGAACTAACAATTACAGGCCTAAAGAAATTCAAGCATGTTATTACAGCGAAAAGCCCAGCTGCAGCGATGGTATAAAGAATTGCCACGACGGCAGGTGTGAAATTCTTACTGACTGCGGCGGTCCCTGCGAATTCTGCCCAACCTGTTCAGATAAAATCAAAAATCAAGGTGAAGAGGGTGTTGACTGCGGCAGCCCCTGCCCAAATAAATGCGCACCTGAGCAGGAAGGACTGAAGATATTTAAAGTAGATTACACTTTGCTTCTTATTACTTTATTAATACTCGCAGTTGTTTTAATTATAATAATTAAAGTAATCCAGATAATAAAACTTAGAAAAGAGGTGAAAAACTTAGCATGGTACAAATTAAGATGAAGAGGGATAAATTGAAGAAAATTATTTTATTATCTTTCTTTTTTATAATGTTTGCATCAGCCATATTTTTTATTAATGAATCAGTTGCAACCTCATTTATATCTTTAAATAACAGAAACCTGACTATTTTTGATGATAGCGATTTTTCAGGAATTCAGAGATATTCTTCTTGTGCATTATATTGCGCCGAGAAAGCAAAAAGCTCCGGTTCTCTTTGGAATTTTTATTTTCATGCTAATTTTACAAATGGGACAACTGGTGCAGCGATTGATGGAAATTGCACTGTAAGATTTGAAAATTATACTAATACTTATAATGAATTGTTTAATATGAGTTATAACAATACATACTCGAGGTTTCAGTTAAATAAAACTTTTGACTATAAGGGTTCTTATAACTTTGAAGTCAACTGCACTAATGCCACAACTTCGATAAACTTGACAGATTCTTTTGTTCTTACGAACACTGAGCCATACATAATTAAGACTGCTCAAGGGTATATAGATTTCAATTATGATGGCTTAAAAGATAAACTGCAATGCGCAGAAGATTCCTTATGTTATTATGATTTCAGCAAAAATGTGAGTGAAGATGATACTAATGACATATTAGTTTATAATTATACTTCTGCAAACACAACATTAACTAATTTTACTTTAAATTCTTCAGGCGTTTTGTTGATTAATTACACAAAATTAAATAACTCTCTTTTGGCTAAACAGATAGAACTGACAGTCAAAGACACAGAAAGCACCACAAAAGCCGCTTTACTCGAAGTCGATATAACTGCAGTCAACGACGCTCCAGTTTTTGCTAATTTAACAAACCAAAGCTTTAATATCACTACTTCTGCAGACCCCTTTCGCTTTGAATATTTAGTCAATATTACAGACGAAGAAAACAATGCCCCATTTAGTTTGAATATTTCTTTTTTAAACTGTTCTGTTGCATTCTGGTCAACGCGAAATTGCAGCAATTCAACAGGCAGAGAATTATTCAATGCTACTATGTACTCTTTTAATGGCACAGCCGGCGTTCTTAATATTAGTTTCTCCCCTCAAAGAAATGATGTTGGCAATTATACAATTAATTTTACAATAACTGATTTAAGCAATTCTATTGCACCTTATAACACCTCAACAAGCCAAGTTATTACTTTTAAGGTTCTTGCCAAAAATACTCCCCCGACATTTACATATGTTTGTGAGAATAGAAACTGGACAGAAAATGATAATGTTCAGTGTTATATCAATGCCACCGATATCGAAGAAACAGCCAATTTAACTTATGCTGCTAATTATAGCTGGTTTATTTTTAATGTTACTGCCACAAACCTTACAAATGGAACCTTAATCCAAATTGCTAATCTGACATCTGGACAGAACTTTTCTTCATTTGCAGTTATTAATTTTACTCCTGCAGATTCCCAAGTGGGTAATTGGTCCATTGATATTATTGCAAGTGATACTGGCTTTAGCGGCGACAGCGCAAAGTCAAGTTTACAGACTATTAATTTTTCAATTAGTAATATTAATGACAACCCTCTTCTTCCCAGAATACCAAATCAAACTAGTTTGTATAATAGCAATTCATACACAATATATCTAAATGTTTCTGATGACGATGTATTAATTCCCGATAAGCAGGCATACAACGAGTCTTTAAATTTTAGTTCCAATATTAGCTGGGTAAATATCAGCTTATATCAAGTTATCAGCAGCTCAAATATAACTGTTGCTAAAATTGTGATTTCCCCAAATTCTTCAACATTTGGAAATTATTCAATTCTGATAAATGTAACTGATAGAAGTAACCTTAGTAATTCTACAATCTTTTATTTAGAAATTTTAAATAATCATGCTCCTCAATGGCTTAATATTTCCAACAACATCACAGCAAATGAAAGCAATGTTGTGTCTATTAACTTAACTGCAGGAGTCAATCATACTGACGCAGGGCAGAACTTAACTTTCTCTTCTGCTAATCAGACGGATTTTCCTTCATTTTCTTTAAATAGCACCACAGGAATAATTAATTTTACAATAGATGATTCTGATATTGGGCAGCATATTATAAATATTAGCGTTTCAGACAACATCTCCCAAAGTTCATTGCTATTTAATTTTACCTTTTATAATATTAATGATTTGCCATCTATAATTTCATTTATTTCAGGAGGAGCAGGAGGCAATATCTCTATTAATAATACAGATTGGAGCATGAACACAACTGCAGATGCCAATATTACTATCTATATGTACGTGCAGGATAATGATTTTAAGATTCCCTTCGCTCAGAAGCAATTTTACAATGAAAGTCTTAATGTAACAACAAACCTTACTAAAAATGGAGTTGCGTCCAGCTTGTTTCAGTTTAGGTTTAGCAGCATGCCTTCTGCAAACTTATCTGTTTATTATGCAAATTTTTTAGCTGATAATTCTTTAGCTGGAAACTATACTGCCACAATTAGTGTTGCAGATAATTCAACTAACACAACATCCATTTCTTTTAATCTTAGACTTTCAGCTCTGCCGCATTCTCCTTCTATTTCTGCAGTAGGAAGCCAAGTTTATTCAATTTTCGAAAACTTTTCTCTTGATATAAATGCAAGCGATGAAGATGAAGGCAGCGAGCCAGGCGCAGCTAACTTCACATATAACATTACCAGCATAAATAATAATTGTTTAGGATTAATCATTAACGCCAGCAATGGGATAATCACCAATGCTTCTAACGCAACAATCATCTCTCTTGGCAATTGCGCAGGCTCATGGCAGTATAATATAACAATTAAAGATAGCACAGGGCTGAATAGCTCCCAAACCTTTACTTTATATGTCTATGATTATCCCCAGTTGTTATTTCCTGCTTCTGATTTTGTTTTTAATTTAAAAGAAAATATCTCTTCGAGCCTTCTTTTTAGAGTTAATCATTCAGCCCAGGATGCCTTGAATTACTTTTTGTATGCAAAAGACGCGCTTAGAAACCAAACAACAGGACATGGCAATAACTCAAATTTATCAGTTAGTTTTACGCCTAATTGGACTGATGAAACTGGCAGTTGTGCAGGCAGCATCACGCTGCTGTTAAATGTTTCAAATGCTAAATTAAGCAACAGCACAAGTTGGAATTTGACAATTAATCATACTAATTCGCCTTTAGTTCTCTTTAGTAATATCGGCGGCGCAAGTAAAACTCTCTCAGGAACTAATTATGCAGAGATTATTTTAAGTGATTACTTTTCAGATATAGATGCTTCTGATTCTTGCCATAGGCAGAATATAAGCTTTTCATATATCTTTAGCAATGCAACTAATAGTTCTAACGGCGAAAGCATTAGTGCTGTCATAAAGAATTGGACGAGCGGCGCAATACCAAATATTACTTTTAGCTCTACAGTTGATGCAACTATTAATTGCACAGTCATCGCTTACGAGCGCAATGAATCAAATGGTGCAGTTATAAACACGATTTTAAGCAATAATTTTACAGTTCATATTCTCAATAGTTCTACTACTGTAAATACTCCTTTTTATGGGGGGGGCGGTTCAGGAGGCGGAGGCACAACCCCTATTCCAGAAACCCCAAAGCCGACTTTGCTGAAAATACTTTTGCCAGGTCCAGTTTCTTCTGATTTAAAGGACAAGATTATTTTGCCAATTTATTTAGTTAATAGCGGGCAAGTAAATCTTAAAGAAATACAGCTCAGCAGCTCTATTGCTAAAAATGGAAGTCTCGTTGCAAATCTAACTTCTTATTTCGATAGAAGAAATATCTCTTCTTTAAACATTGGCCAGAAAGAGAATGTAAATCTTACAATTGAAATAAATACAGATGAGCAAGGAACTTACGAAATAACTGTAAATGCGACTGTAAAATCCCCCTCTTATTCTGATTGGGGGAAAATTTATCTGACTGTCAAAAATGGAGCAGGTATTTTAGAGAAGTTTATATTTATAGACGAGCTTGTTGTTGGCAATCCTGAGTGTGCGGAGATAAAAGAGTTGGTTGACGAAGCAAGGAAAAGCTTTGAAAAAAAAGAATTTGATGTTGCTGAGAAAAAACTTAATGATGCAATTAGTGCTTGCGGGAGAGCAATAAGCCAAAAGCCGAACCCCAAGACCAAAATCTCTTTTCAGGAAGCTGCTTTGAATTTTATCAGCATTTCAGCAATTGTATTCTTAGTGCTTGGAGTTGTGTTTTATATTTATAAAAGGAGAAATCTGAGAAGAACTCCTGAATACAAAGAACTGCATAGGTTATAGCAGATTTTGTATGCAGTTCTCTGTCTGGATAACTGCAAAACTGCGAGCTATAAGCAATGCAGTTATCCATATCTCGACCTAACTTATCCTCTTAAAAAGGTTTAAAAACAAGAATGCATTTCTCTTAGAGAAAACTTCCAAGAGTTATAATAAAAAAGAAATGGTAGAGAAAGAAGATTCAGATTCTGTAAAGAAGGTAAGTGCTTTCAAAGTTAAAGAGATAGCTAGAACTATTGCTCAAATAAAGCAGGAAGTCAGCAAGTGTGTTTTCGGTCAGGAAAAAGTTATCAATTCTTTAATAAGAGCATTGCTTTGCAATGGGCATGTGCTAATTGAAGGAATTCCTGGAATTGCAAAAACTCTCATTATCAGAACTCTTGCACAGGTAAGTGGAGGCATATTTAAAAGAATTCAGTTTACTGCTGATATGCTGCCTGCTGATATCATCGGATTTATGACCTATGATCCAAAAAACGGATTTCAGGTTTCTAAGGGACCAATATTTGCTAATTTTGTCATAGCTGATGAAATTAATAGAAGCCCTCCAAAAACTCAATCAGCAATGATTGAAGCAATGCAGGAGAACCAAGTAACTATCGGAAAAACAACTTTTCAGCTGCCTTTTCCTTTTTTCGTGATGGCTAATCAGAATCCCATTGAAAATGAAGGAGTATATTCGCTTCCAGAAGCGCAAATAGACAGGTTTCTCTTTAAAATATCCATAAAATATCCAGAAGAAAAAGATGAAGCAAAGATAATGGAAGAAAATATCACTCTTAAAAGATTTGAAGATTTTAAAATCCTTCCAGTTGTTTCTCCTGAAAAAATTATTGCAATGCAAAAAATTACCAAAGAAATTTATTTAAATGAAAGAATTAAAAAATATATCCTAAAAATTGTTGGAAAAACGCGAACTAAAGATTTTGAAACTGGAAGTTATATAGAGCTTGGGTGCTCTCCGCGTGCAAGCATTTCACTTTTTATTGCTTCTAAAGCAGAAGCTTTGATGCAGGGAAGAAATTATGTTATTCCTGCAGATGTGAGAGCAGTTGCTGAAGATGTGCTGAGGCATAGACTAATATTATCTTATAGGGCTAAAGCAGATGCAATAACTCCGGAAAGAATAATTCAGGATGTTTTTCAGTCTTTACAGGAAAAATAAGGATTTTTAATAAATGGAACAACAAAAAAGAAAATTAAAAATAGATGTGGCTGGGAGTATAACTAGTTTGCAGGCGTTTCTTAAAGAATACTCTGCTAAGAAGAAATTGTATAAAATTTTCTTTAGAGGCAAAAGCTTTGATTTTGAAAGTTTTCGCGACTATTCTCCAGAAGATGACTCTTTAAATATAGATTGGATAGCAAGCGCTCGTTATGATAAACTTTTAACCAAACAGTATAAAGAAGAGGAGAAACTTACAGTTTTATTTTTAATTGATACTAGCGAAAATATGATTGCTGGCTCTGGAGAAAAACTTAAATGCGAATATGCAGCAGAATTGGCTTTATCTCTTGCCTATATCATTTTAAATAGAGACAATAGGGTGGGTTTTATTCTTTTTAATGACAAAGTAAATACATTTTTTCCTCCAATGAGGGGTAACAGATGCTTCTATAGCTTTTTGGATTCTTTATCTGATGCGGATAATTATCATGGGGCTGCTAATATAAATGATGCGTTGGATTTCATCTTATCCTTGCCAGAATATCGTGCAGCTTCTCTAATTTTAATTTCTGATTTTGCTAAGTTTAACGAAGTTACAAGGCATAAACTTATCTCAGTTTCTTTTAAGTTCGAAACTACAGCTTTTATTATTAAAGACATACTTGATAAGCAGCTCCCTAATATTGCTGGAGAGTTTGCGCTGGAAGATTCTTCAAGTGGAGAGCAAATTATTGTGGATTTGAAATTAGCTAAGAAAAGCTATGGAGAATATGCAAAAAAGCAGGAAGAATATCTCGAGAAATCATTTGCATCAAACAAGATAGACTTTTTAGAACTTAGCACTGATAAGCCTTTCAGTGATAAAGTTGCTGTTTTTATTAAGGAAAAAGTTAAAAAACCGGTGATATGGCTATGAAAATAATCTTTTCACATCCTGATTATTTGCTGTTGCTTTTTATAATTCCAGTGCTTATATTCATTCATTTTTTGGCCATAAATTTAAAAAGAAGCCAGGCATTAAAGTTTGCAAATTTTGATGCGATTGCAAGGATAAAAGGAGTTGATTTGTATTCCAAGAATATTACGGTTCTTATTTTTAATATTTTTATTGTTTTTTTAATTGTCTTTTCTGTCGCCGGGATGATTCTCAAGACTGAAGGCAGTTTAAGCCCTTTTTCTTTTGTTATTGCAATAGATTCCTCTCAAAGTATGGAGGCGAATGATATTAAACCGAGCAGATTAGAAGCTGCAAAAGAAGAGTCATTGGCTTTTATTAATTTGGTTCCTCTGGGAACGCGCATAGGAGTTGTTTCTTTTTCAGGTAATGCTCAAATTGTTCAAACAATTACATCTGATAAGAACTTAGTTAATACTGCTATAAAATCAATTATAGTGCAATCAACTGGCGGAACTGATATTACTGAAGCTGTAATAACTTCAGCTAATTTGCTCGAAGGCGAAGAAAAGAAGGCAATAATTCTTCTTAGTGATGGTCAGCTCAATGTTGGCGATTTAGAGGATGCAATCAATTATGCAAAGAAATATAGTGCATTTGTGCACACTATAGCTATTGGCACCACCATAGGCGGAGAGACCAGCTACGGACTTTCAAAATTAGATGAGGATTCTTTGAAATCAATAGCTTACAACACTCAAGGCATTTTTTCAAGCGTCGAGGATAAAGAGGATTTAATGAGGGCTTTTAGGGAAATAGCGGATGTTAAACTCGGAGAGGTTTCTGTAAACCTTTCAGATTATTTGCTTTTTGCTTCGTTATTCCTTGTTGTTTTCGTGTATATTTTAAATAACACGAGGTTTAGGGTGTTTCCTTAAGGGAAAAAGATCTAAATCTTATTCTCCCCCAAATAAATAGGATAAAACGAAAGATTTAAATACTACCTTATATCACTATGTTATATAATGATATACAATGGT